>NZ_CP098806.1:1254000-1567500 GCF_023822005.2 Dyadobacter fanqingshengii | reverse complement strand
TGACGGCCATATCCTCAATGTCCTGACGCGGGATTTCTTCTACTTCGAAGCCATAGGAAGCACAATTTTGTTGTAAAAACTCAAAGCTCCCTTCGCGGTTGCGGCCAAAACGGTGGTCGTAACCGATCACGAGTTTCTTCGTGCCAATCTTTTCAACAAGGATCTCTTTGATGTATTCATGACAGGACAACTCGGAAAAAGCCCGCGTAAATGGCACGATCAGCAAATGGTGTATGCCCAGTTGCGAGAACAGCTCGATCTTTTCGTCAATCGTCGAAAGCAATTGCAAACCTTGGCTGTCTTCAGAAACGACCATACGCGGATGCGGCCAGAAAGTAAGCACAACGGTTTCCCCGCCAGACTGTTCACTGATTTCCCGTAGCCGGGAAAGTATTTTTTTATGTCCAAGATGCACCCCGTCGAAAGTGCCGCTTGTTACGACGCCATATTCCAGTTTTTGAAAGGAATCCAGGCTATGATAAATATTCATTCGTCCACTTCTAACTTCAATTCAAGTCTTTTTTGATGAATG
Source organism: Dyadobacter fanqingshengii (assembly GCF_023822005.2). Taxonomy (GTDB): domain Bacteria; phylum Bacteroidota; class Bacteroidia; order Cytophagales; family Spirosomataceae; genus Dyadobacter; species Dyadobacter fanqingshengii. The sequence goes on along the minus strand of NZ_CP098806.1, from coordinate 1,566,968 downwards.
AAATCGGTAAGATTCCACGCATTTTTCAGTTCAAACGCTCCGATCCGGGTTCTGCACAATGCGCTTAAATACGCGCCACTGCCAGCCAGCTGACCGAAATCGCGAACCATACTGCGAATATAAGTACCTTTTGAACAAATGATCTTAAAATCAACCAACGGAAAATGCGTGGCATCGATTTCAAAAAGGGAAATTTCAACATTGCGCTTCTTGATCTCAACTTCTTCCCCGCGGCGCGCTTTCTTGTAAAGCCGCTCACCGTCAACGCGTAATGCGGAGTAAATCGGCGGAACCTGCGTAATGCTGCCAGTTAATGCCAGCCGGGCACTTTCCAGGATTTCAGGCGTAATGTGATCGGTTGGAAATTCGGCGTCGAATGCTGTTTCCAGGTCAATGGAAGGCGTGGTTTTTCCTAGCACCAATGTGCCCGTATATTCTTTTTCCTGCGCCTGATAAGTGTCAATTTGCTTGGTTTTTTTCCCAGTACACAAAATAAGCAAGCCCGTGGCAAGTGGGTCTAATGTGCCTGCATGACCTATTTTCTTGAATTTGCAAGCTCTTTTGAGCTTGTTGGCCACGTCAAATGAAGTCCAGGTCAAAGGCTTGTCGATGAGTATGACTTCGCCTTCGTCCGGTATGTTGTTTTCGTTATTCAAATTGCGGTATGCGTATGAAATGAAGCGCTTAGACGATGTCCAGCTTGTAGCCTGATGCAAGCAACCCCAAAAGGATCAGCCCGAGAATGATGCGGTAATAACCGAAAACTTTGAAACCATATTTGGTCAAAAAGCTGATAAAAAACTTGATAGCAAGCATAGCAACCACAAATGCAACCAAATTTCCAATCAAAAGTATTTTAATGTCTTCGGCCTGGATTGTATCGTACGTTTTCAGCAACTTATAACCGCCTGCTGCTGCCATGGTCGGCACCGCCAGGAAAAAGCTGAACTCTGCTGCCTGCTTGCGGGAAAGTCCCTGCAACATGCCGCCGATGATCGTTGAAGCCGACCTTGAAACGCCCGGGATCATGGCTATGCATTGGAAAAAGCCGATTTTAAGAGCATCGAAATAAGAAATCTCTCTTTCGCGGGTGTTATCGTTGGCAATGCGGTCAATGAAAATCAGGATAATGCCGCCGACAAGCAGGGAAACGGCAACCACAACTACGTTTTCCAGCATTGCATCAATAAAATCATTCAGCAAAAAACCAATGATCGCGGCTGGAAGAAATGCCACAAAAAGTTTGAAATAAAAGTCTGTCGTTTGGAAAAAACGCTTCCAGTAGAGGACCAGAACGGACAATATCGCGCCAAACTGGATATTAACCGTGAACATTTTAGTGAATTCCAGATGACTGATCCCCATAAATGAGGAAGCGATGATCATGTGGCCGGTAGACGAAACGGGCAAAAACTCGGTAATCCCTTCAACAATTGCTAAAATAATGGCTTGCCAAATGCTCATGAATTACGGGGTTTACGTAAAATAGCCCAGAACTCGATGATAAAGCCGGTAATGGTCACCAGCGGGCCTAATGTCAACCCCAGAAATCCAAAACCGAATTCGGTGCTGTCAAATGTCATGATGAGGAAACCGGCGAGAATCACCGCGATGCCGATTAACATCGTTGTATAATTCGATGTTGAAAATGGAAGTTCGTTTTTTGTGTTACTCATCATTTTGAGATTTTCTGTGTTCTAAAACTTATATTTTTTCAATACAAATGGCTCAATAAAGATCATCCAACGCCATTCTAAGGTAACGAGCCAATGACTGGTAAGTGCTCGAAATGCCGATCAGAATGCCCAGTAAAAGCACGGAGGCGATCAGAATAATAATCTTGTCGTATTCCTGTAACATACCTAAGCCCTCTACATTGCGAACTGCGAGCTGTTGTAGACCGACTAGTAACGCACCCGCCATAACGCCGCCAATCAAGCCTTGAATGGCACCGCGCATGACGTAAGGACGTTGGATAAATCCGTTGGTAGCGCCCACGAGCTGCATACTGCGGATCAGGAAACGCTGGGAGTAAATGGCGAGCTTAATGGTGTTATTAACCAGTAATACAATGATTATCAGCATGATCAGTGCAAAGCTGGCCAGCACGACGTAAATTTTAGTAACGTTCCGGTTAATGCTATCCGCCAGATCTTCCTGATAGACGACTTCGTAAACGCCTTTTATTTTTTCGAGGTCTTTTTTGATCAGTTGTAACTTGGCTTCTTCGAAATAATCTTCCTGGATTTTAACACGATAACTGTCGCGCAATGGATTTTCTCCCAGGAAAGTAACAAAATCCTCTTTTGTGCCTTCGATAAATTCCTTAGCTGCTTCCTCTTTGGAAACAAATGTGATGGGCTTAACCTCGGTGGAAGTGAGTACGAAAGGTTTTGCTTTGATAACGCTTAATATGGAATCCTGCCCGGCTTTGGTTTCTTCTTTATTTAAAAAAACGCGGACCTCAATGTTCTGACGGATAATGGAAACCAGTTTTTTGGATTGGATCACCAGCAGCCCGCAAAAACCGATCAGGAACAATGCTGCTGTGAGGCTCATTACAATCATTGCATTGGGGTAACTTCCAATCTTCTTTTTTTTAGGCATAAGAGCGTAAGGTTTCGCTTAGCGGTTGGCTCAAACCAATGTTTGAACGATGGCAAAAATAAGAATTATAATGTCATATGGACGACAAAGGCGGGTTTGTTAACTATTTTTAACTTTGCCCAGGGCCATCGGATTAGTTTCTCCGGCCCATCTCGTCGCGAATGCTCGCAGCTTTTTCGTAATCCTCTTTGGAAAGTGCATCGTCCAGCATGCGTTGCAACTCGTCGAATGTAAGGTCGCGCAGCTGCTCTTTGGATGAACCTGTGGCTTTCAATGTTTCTTTCACCGCATCTTCATCATCTTCTTCATCCTCGGTTAAGGAACTGGAAACAATTCCTGCTTCCGAAAGAATGGCTTCAAAAGTGAAAATAGGAATGTCAAACCTTAAACCAATGGCAATTGCATCGGAAGGGCGGGCGTCGATTTCAACTTCCCTGAGATTATCTGTGCAGACGATCTTGGCGTAAAAAATGCCCTCTTTCAGGTCAGAAATGACGATTTCTTTTAATGTATAGTTCATTCCATCCGCAAACGACTTGAACAGATCGTGGGTCATCGGGCGGTTTGGGACAATATTTTCAATTTGTACTGCAATGGCCTGCGCTTCGAACACACCAATTATAATGGGCAGGCGGCGGTTGCCCAGTTCTTCGCCAAGAACCAGTGCAAAGGAACCGGCCTGAGATTGGCTTGGAGACAGCCCGAGAATTTCTAACTTGATTTTTTTCACGTTTAAACTAAATGCGCAAGTTTGGTTAACAGTTGTGGTGAATATCTTGGATATTTATAATCGAAGTTGCAAAAATAATTAACCCGTACTGCATAAAAAAATGAAGTACGGGTTAAGAAGAGCCTCACCGACAGCCGGATGCAAATAAAGCAGCTTAATTATCTGATTTTTAAGCTATTTTTTTTAATCTGACCGGCGGGTATTTATTAATATTAATTTAAATATGGCTCAAAAGCGCAGTTTTTACAGTTTTTTGGCAGCCTCTGTCAGTTTGGGCAAAATTTCGAAAACATCGCCAATAATTCCGTAATCTGCCGCTTTGAAAAACGGTGCTTCGGGGTCCTTATTGATGACCACAATGCATTTGGAGCCGTTCACACCGGCAAGATGCTGGATTGCACCGGAGATTCCGCAAGCAATGTAGAGATTAGGCGCAACTTTGATGCCTGTCTGGCCGATGTGTTCATGGTGCGGGCGCCAGTCCAGATCTGAAACGGGTTTTGAACATCCCGTAGCAGCGCCTAACGCTTTGGCAAGATCCAGCAAGGGTTGCCAATGTTCAGGCCCTTTCATTCCGCGGCCACCTGAAACGATAACCTGTGCCTCCGTGAGCGACAGTTCCGAGCTTGCTTTCTCAACATTCACAACGGAAGCCTGAAAATCAGCGTCGCGCAGCTGAGGCGTAAATGGCTCAACAACAGCATTTGCAGAAGCCACATCGTTCTCATCGATCTCAATCACATTTTTTTTCACGACCAGGATTTTTACATCTGATTTCATTTCAGTCGTCGCGAATGCTTTTCCTGTAAAAATGCCGCGCGTCACCGTAAACGAACCATTGATCTCGGGCAATGCGGTAACGCCGGAAACAACACCCGCTTTCAGCTTTGCTGCAGCCCGCGCTGCCATGGCATCACCCAGGCCGGATTTGGAAAGAATTATGATCTTGCTGCTTTCCTGCCCGGCTGCCTGCGCCAGCGCATCGGCGTATGCAAGACTGTTTTCATGCGTTAGTTTCTCGTCCGATGCATGCAGCACTTTGGAAGCGCCGTAATTTCCTGCTAATTCAAGTGCAGAAGAGGCCGCCTGCCCGATGGCCAGAACAACCGCTTTATCTCCTGTTTTCTCTGCGACCTTTGCGCCGTAAGCCACTGCTTCCAGCGATGTTTTTTTGATTGAACCGTTATCCAGTTCTACATATATAAGGACTGACATTTGCTCTCAGTTTTAATTTATAAGTTGATTCAGGATGATCACAGCACTTTTGCTTCTGTTTGCAAAAGCCGGATCAATGTCTCTGCCTCGCTGGCCGGGATCATTTTACATGCGCCTTTCGGAGCGGGCAGAAAGTATTTTTCAGGCACGGTCATTTCGTCCACAGAAACCGGTTCAACTACGCTCAAAGGTTTTGTGCGTGCCGTCATAATGCCACGCATATTTGGAATTTTCCACTCCGCGATAGGTTCCTGGCAGCCCAGCACAAGTGGCAGCGGCGCTTTCAGGATTTCTTTTCCGCCGTCTATTTCGCGGCTGATCGTTGCGGAGCCACCTTCAATATCCAGTTTCATAACGGGAGAGTAGGAGCCAATTCCCAACATTTCGCCTACCAGTCCATGCACAACGCCGCTGTTGTAATCAATAGATTCGCGGCCCATCAGGATGAGATCGAAGTTGTTTTGTTTGGCCACATGCGCAATTTGAACAGCTACGAAATAGGAGTCTAGGGGATCAGCATTCACGCGGATCGCATCATCTGCACCGATGGCAAGCGCCTTACGGATCTGTGGATCGGCGTCCGCTTCGCCCACGTGCAGCACGGTTAACGTTCCGCCCGATTGTTCTTTTAATTCAACACCTCTTGCCAGCGCGTAATCATCATACGGGCCGATAATATACTGGACCCCGTTTTTATTAAGTCTGGTGTCGTTGTCCGTAAATGTTATCTTAGCGGTTGTATCGGGCACATTGGATATACAAACGAGTATTTTCATGAGCTTTTATTTAGAATTATAGCTTGGTATGAACATCACTTTGTCCGGGCAAATTAAGGGAAATCTTAAATAGTATGCAAGCATAATAATATACAATGGACAGCACTTTACTCAGCAATTTGCTCAGCTTTTATGACGAAGATCCCAGCGATCCCTTCAATGTTTACGCCCTTGCCATTGAGTATAGCAAGTCGGATCTGGAAAAAGCTGCTCATTTTTTTGATATCCTTTTGACGGAACATCCCGATTACCTGCCCACATATTACCACGCTGGTTCATTTTTTGCTGCAAAAGAAGAAACGGAAAAAGCGGAAGAAATTTATCGCAAAGGCGTGGCGCTGGCGCTTTTACAAAAAAACACCAAAGCACACCAGGAGCTTTTAAGGGCTTATAACAACTTTCTGGACGAAATGGACGACTAACTGATTGGGCTAAAAATTTGCTGTTTAGGGCAAAAAACTGTACCTTTCATGATTAGTAAGAATACTACATTCCAGACTGCTTTCGGTAAAATACTTCCTCTGCTCAGTTTAGTTTGATTTTTATGGAGTTCCCTGGTTGACGGGAGAGAAAAAATTATTCATTTAATATTATGGAAAAGGAATTATTTATTCCACTTGTGGTAAAGTGGGCACAGGCGCATGGGTTTAAGGATATCCAGGCCAATATGGAAGGGTTTGAAACACCGAAGTCCTACGAACGGGCCGCCGACAATGCCAAATTTACCCCGGATGTTACTGGCGTAAATATGTTCAACAGGCACTATCTTGAAGTGTCAATGAAAACCGATCAGCTTCGTGGCAGCATTTCTAAATGGAAGTTGCTAAGCGAGCTTGCCGGCATGAAAGGTGCTAAATTATATCTGATGGCGCCAAGAGGACATGTCAGGTTCACACGCGAAATCATAGATCAGTACAACATTCCAGCAGAAGTTGTGAAGATCGATTAAAACAAAAAAGGGATTGTTAGCTTTAACAATCCCTTTTTTGTGCCTATGCCTGTGGGTATTTCCATTCACCCCGATATTCTCTGCTCAAAAGCTTGTTTGCCTCCGCATCGCCTTCGATGGTTTCCTTTTCCCCGTCCCAGATAATGCTTCTTCCCAACTTGTAAGAAAGCATCCCCAGCAACGCCACGTTCGTCGAACGCTGTCCAATTTCAATTTCAGAGATCGGCGGTTTGTTGGTTTTGATTGATTCGATAAAATTCGCCCAAAGCTGCGCAATGTTCTGATCATCCGGTTTGTTCAGCTGCGCATCCTGGTGAATGACCGGCTTCTTTGGGTCAGTTGGGTAGAACGTCCAGCCATCAAGCCAGCCCATATGGAATGTGCCTTCGGTTCCGTAGAAATAGACACCCACTGCTTGTTGCGGATGCGTTTTCTCGGCATTGTTTGCAGCGAAATTCCGGTGTTCCCATTCCAGTGTAAAACCGTCAAAATCGTAAACCGCAACCTGATGGTCCGGCGCATCCGTATTGTCCTGTCTTATCGCACGACCGCCGGTTGAATAAATTTTCTTCGGATATTTTTGTTCGGACCACCACAAAACCTGGTCTAGCCAGTGAATGCCCCAGTCGCCTAATGTTCCGTTTGCGAAATTGAGATAACCCCGAAATCCTCTCGGGTGCATGGTTTTGTTATAAGGCAGCAATTGGGCCGGGCCGCAGTAAAAGTCCCAGTCTAACCCTTGCGGCGGTTCGGAGTCGGGCGTTTTTTGTCCCGGTCCGCCACCATAATGCACAAATGCGCGCGCCATACCAATTTTACCAGCCTTACCCGATTTCAGGAATTCCATCCCCGACACATTATGCGGTGAAACGCGCCTGTGCGTGCCCACTTGCACGATCTTCCCGTGCTTGCGCGTCGCATTCACCATGGCCCGTCCTTCCTTGATCGTATGCGAAATGGGTTTCTCCACGTACACATGCGCGCCCGATTCGATGGCAGCGATGCAGCACAGGGCATGCCAGTGATCCGGTGTTGCGACGATGACCACTTCAGGTTTTTCTTTGGCCAGAAGTTCGCGGTAATCTTTGTAAATCTTTGGCTTGTCCGGTGTTAGCTTGGACATCTCCGCGGCGCAAACTTTGAGCTGGTTATCATCTACATCGCACAGCGCAACCAGCTTATTTTCGCCCGATTGCAGCGCGCAACGAAGGATGTTGGTTCCCCACCAGCCTGTCCCGATCAATGCCGTGCGGTAAGGAGCGGCGCGGCTTATGGCGCTTAAAAGTGGCAGAGAGGAGAAGGCGGCACTAGATAGTGCGGCACCCGTAAGCGCCGACTTTTCTATAAAGGTTCTACGATCCATTTTTTAATGTTTTAAAACTATTTTTTGGTCAATTTTTCGATCAGCCAGTTATTCATAATGTCTTTTTCTTCCTGGTAAGTCCAGTGGCCGGTATCCAGATACAGTTTTAGCTCTTTGGGCGCAGTAGTCACATTATAAGCCGCATACATGGAAGTAGGCGGGCAGGTTTCATCATTGAATCCCCAAATATAAAAACCAGGCACTTTAACCCTTCTGGCAAAATTCACAACATCGTAATAAGCCACCGTTGCAACTTTCTCCTTCGTGTTGTTCCACTTCACGCCGGTTTTATCAAAGTAATGCGGCCAGCCGCCTGCGCGTCCGTGCAGGTAACCCGTAACGTCGCTCAATGCAGGATAAAACGCGCCGAGCCATTTCACGCGCGGATCAAGTCCGGCTGTGATGATCGATAACGCGCCGCCCTGGCTTCCGCCGGTTACTGCCAGATTTGTCCCGTCGTATTGCGGCAGGCTGGTCAGAAAATCGTTGGCACGCACGCAACCCAGATAGACCCTTTTGTAGTAAAATTTATCACGGTCGTCCATGTTATAAGCAGGATAACCATTCAAAAGCCCCTGACCCATATCGGTGTAAACGGATGGGTCCATGATGACGGAAATGCCATGAATTCCTATTTCCAGTGTGATAATATCCTTTTCGGCAGTCACAACGTCGCCATAATAAGCGCGGACACCGGCGCCGGGAACGCGAAGCAATGCGGGATATTTTCCTTCTTTTTTCGGAATGCTCAGAATGCCGTAAACGCGAACGCCTTTGCGGTTATTTTGGAGATTAAGATGATATACATTTACTTTTTCGGTGCAACGTTCGGGCAGGAGCGTCATTTTAGCGTCCATAGGAACGGCGGCCAGTTCCTGCTTGGCTGCTGCCCAGAATGTGTCGAAATCCTGCGGATTAGTCACCGTCGGTTCGATTTTCTGCGGATCAAAACCTGCTGTTGCCAGACCGCGATATTCATTTCCGTCCACGGTTACCCAGGCAATGCATCGTAAAAAACCGGGTGTTTTAAGCGTTCCGCCATCGATTGTCAATTTACCATCGGCAGCTGTTTTGGTTTCTTTAATGGTCGGTTCCAGCTTTTCAAGGCCGATTTCGTAGCGCACCGAAGCATTCTTTATCAGATTTCCATTCCTTGTTACCGTTACCAGGAATTGAACTTTATCGCCGGTTTTATAAGTCCAGTCGTCCCGGTCCGCAGTAACGACAACCTCCACGGGTCGCCTTACGGGCTGCGCTACAACTGTTAATAATGAGAGCCAGAACAAAACGGCTATTGGTAAAAAACGATTTCTCATAAGGGGTTAGCATTTCATGAATTGAATTGAAAATATTACAGCTTGTAAAGTAAAAGTGACAATGGAGCGGAATCTTTAATAAAAACAGGATATTTTTTGCGATTTACAGTAATTTGCTATCCGATAAGAAAGCCATCCGCGCTTCAAAGAAGAATTAAATAGTTGGATTTTGATCAGGATTAATAAGTATATCAGTGAAACGGGCATTTGCTCGCGGCGTGAAGCGGATAAGCTCGTGGAACAAGGCCGGGTAATGCTGAATGGCAGAACGGCGGTTTTAGGCGATAAAGCCACTGCTGCCGACGAAGTGAAAATCGATGGTAAGTTGTTGAACGTCAGGAAGTCCGCGGTTTACATTGCTTTCAATAAGCCTGTCGGCATAACCTGCACGACGGAGCGGGACGTGAAAGGAAATATCATTGATTACATCCGCCATCCAGAACGCATTTTTCCGATCGGCCGGCTGGATAAGCCTTCCGAAGGACTTATTTTCCTGACCAGCGACGGCGACATTGTGAACAAGATCCTAAGGGCCGGAAATAATCACGAAAAAGAATATGTGGTAACCGTCGACAAGCAGATCACGCCTGAATTTCTCAGCAAAATGGCATCCGGCGTGCCTGTTTTAGACACAATTACCAAAAAGTGTTTTGTGAAAAAAGAAGGCAGCCACGTTTTTACCATTGTACTGACCCAAGGCCTTAACCGTCAGATCCGGCGCATGTGTGAGTATCTGGGATATCATGTCACCAAGCTGAAACGGGTCAGGATTATGAATGTGACATTGGAAAACTTGCCCACCGGAAAATGGCGAAACCTGACCGAAGAGGAAATGCAGGCGATCAATGCGGCGGTTGAAACTTCGGTTAAGACTGAGGAAGGTTCTCATTTGCCCGGCTGGGAAGAGTAACGGTTCAAAAACATGAAATATGGTTCGATCATTTGCAGGTTTCATTTTGCTGAATTGCTTTTCAATATTGTGCAGTGCGCAAAAGCCGGATACATTGTTTTTGGAAAAACTACTAAGGAGCAAGCCTGACCTGTTTTTGAAAATTTTAAATCACCCGAAGAAAAATGAGGTCCAGATCCTGTACACGCAGATTGATAGGGATAAAAACAATGTTCCGCATTTCAAAAGTTACAGTTATAACCTCAATGACCTGCATTATTTCTTCCCCGCCAGCACGGTAAAACTGCCGACGGTGATCTTTGCACTTGAAAAAATCAATGAGCTGCATGTGCCCGATCTTTCCGCCAAAAGCACAATGTTAACGGGGACCGCATTTGCGAAACAGACCGCTGTGGAAAAGGACAGCTCGTCGGGAAATGGCCTTCCGTCTGTGGAGCATTATATCAAAAAAATCCTGCTGGTAAGCGACAATGATGCCTACAACCGGCTTTATGAGTTTATCAGCAGGGCTGAGATCAATCAAAAATTGAAAAAATATGGCTTAACCACTAGCCGAATCCTCAACCGTTATGCGGTGAAGGATACGGAAATAACTTCACGACATACAAACCCGGTGACGTTTTATGACTGGGATAGTCTTGTTTACTATCAGCATGGCAAATTTGACCCGTTGGATTATCCATTGGCGTTGTCCAACACGAGTATGGGGAAGGCTTACCTGGATAGTTCCGACCGGTTTGTAGCCAAGCCTTTTAATATGGCGAATAAGAATGCATTCAGCATAACGGATCAGCAGGTCGTGATGAAGAAACTGCTTTTTCCCGAAGTATTCCCTGAAAATGAGCGCTTTAATCTGACCCGGCAGGATTATAATTTGATTTACACTTACATGAGCAAATATCCCGCCGAAAGCGATTTTCCAAAATACGATCCAAAGGAATTTTGGGATGTGTATGCGAAATTTTTGTTATACGGCGCTGATAAAGAGGCACTTCCGAAATCGAACATCCGGATTTTCAATAAGTATGGCGATTCCTATGGCTTCATCATTGACAATGCATTCATTGTTGATTTTGAAAACAAAATTGAATTTATGCTGACCGCCGTGGTGCAGTCCAATGAGGATGGCGTCTATAATGATGATAAATATGAGTACAAAGAGGTTTGTTATCCATTCATGAAAAACCTGGGGGAAGCGGTTTACGAATATGAATTGCAGAGAAAAAAGGAATATCTGCCCGATTTGTCTAAATTTATAATGAAATATTGAAATAAATCTACCTAACCTGTTCAGCCATGAAGTGTTGGTTTTTTTTACTTTTTGTCATGCTGATTTCAGGAAACGCTGTTCGTGCCCAGGTCAATGACATTTACCGCGTAAAGAACGGCACGGATGTCACCAAAGTAATTCCTTTTGAAGAACGTTATCAGTTTGCGAAATTCAAGGACGGACGGGTGCTGTTTCGGAACGGGAAAATTTCCAAAGCCATGATGAATTACAGCCTTGTGCATGGCGAGGTGTTGTTCGTTGATGCTAAAAAGGACACGCTGTTGTTTACCGATAACGAGTACATCAGCAACATTGTCATTGGGGACGCGCTGTACTATTATACAAAAGGCCATGGCCATGTTCATGCGATCAAAGATTTTAATGGTGTAAAACTGGGGAAAAAGCAGTTTTTAGTCAGAATGGGAAATGAAAAATATGCTTCCTATGAACAGTACTCTTCCACCTCCGCCATTTCCAGTTATACTTCATTTATTAATTCAAACGGCAATTTTCAGGATTTGGAAAGTAATGTTAAGGTTGTCTTGAAGCGGAGGTCGATCTTCTTCCTGATTGACCCAAACGATCGGGTAATGCTTGCTACCCGCCCCAATCTTCTGAAAATCTATACCAAAAACAAGAGAAAGCTCAACGCATACTTAAAAGAGAATCAAATAAGTTTCGAGAAGGAAGAGGACTTGAAAAACGTGCTGGAATTTGCCAGTCGATTGGAGTAAACCGGAGGGGCGGACAGAGGACGTATAATGTGGATCGGCGTCTTGGAATGATTTTTTACATTTCTCTCGAAACATATTCTCCATGAAGGAAAGCGTCTCTAAGATCTTAGTTTGGGTATTATTAATCATTGCAATTCCGGCCGGGTTATATTTCGGCAAAACGTTTCTGGCGCCTCTCGCCATAGGCATTGTTTTATCAATGATGCTTATTCCGGTAATGGACTGGCTCATGTCCAAGGGGCTTTCCAAAGGTTTGGCCGTTGCCGGAAGCACGCTTGTTTTGCTGCTTTTCGCGGTTTTTCTAGGCACATTAATAACCATTCAGGTGAAAATGATTTCCCGCGACTGGCCTGAAATTGAGAAAAAATCAGTTCAGTATCTGGAACAGGCGCAATCGTTCATTGAAGAAAAATCCGGACTTGATCCCGACGAGCAACTGAAAGAAGCAAAAGCTGTTCTGAAAAAACTGGGAAGCGGCAGTCCGGCTGCGCTCGGTTCGGTAGGAGGGGCCATTGCCAACGTTATCCTGATCGTGGTTTATGTGGTTTTGTTATTGTCTCAAAGAGCGCGTTTCAAAGAGTTTATATTACTGAATTTCCCCAAGCAGGATCATATCCGTGTACGAAAAGCATTAAAGGAAATACGAAAAACTTCGGGCGGCTATTTCTACGGAATGCTGAAAGCCATGATTATTCTGGCGATCCTTTACGGGACTGGCTTCATGATCGGCGGCGTTAAATATGCTTTTCTTCTTGCCCTTATTGCCGCAGTATTTTCATTCATTCCTTACGTAGGCAATACAATCGGTGGCGGTTTAGCGGCCATGCTGGCATTGGTGTCGGGCGGGCCATCCAGCGTGCTGACTGTATTGATCGTCATGTTTGCTGCACAAATGATCGATAATTATATCACCCAACCTTACGTTGTGGGAAAAGAGGTTGATTTAAATCCCTTTATGACCATTACATCGGTGGTCGCTTTTGGCGTGCTATGGGGCATTGCGGGAGCCATTATCGCCATTCCGCTCACAGGCATCATTCGCGTTGCATTCCAGTATTTACCGAATACAAAATCACTGGCCTTTGTGATGGGGAACGAAAAGCCAGTTGAGGATCTGCAAGGTGTTAAGGAGCAGGTTGACGAGCGAAACAGCGCCTAGGCAATATAATCGCGTATTTTTATTTTGGTTTGAATATCCCACTCTTCGAACCTGCGCATTTCCAGGAATGAGCCGTATTGCCAGTCGGTGTTGATGATCACAGCGCCCACTACGAAGAGATATTTGCCGGTAAAGCCGGTTTGCTGAATTAAACGGTCAATCAGCATGCCCGATTGTTCCAAAATAACTTCTGTGGCCTCTTTGATCGGATATTCGGCTGAAAGGACGCGGTCTTTCCTGTTGTACAAAAATTCCTGCAACGTGTGCTGCTGATAGTCATCCGCCGGTTTTTCACCCCATGTAATCTCATTGTTTTTCAAACGGCTCAAAGCCAGCGCAGCCGCACCGCAGCAACTCGATTCTTCATGTTGACCCACCCGGATGATCTTGCCCAGCTCACCCGAATTGCTCACGCCAATGTGCGGCGCATAAAAAATCATTGCGGCGCCGTCTTTGGGAACGTGATGGGCAAAAGCGCTCATGCCGGTTAGCCCTGTAAAAGGATAACCATTCAAGCCTCCCAGGTTAAACGGCCCCAGCATTTCCCTTCCTTCTTCGGGATATTCGATGCTGTTCACGTCGTCCGAGCAAATGGAATGTGCGAGCATGATCTGGCTGGGGGCAAGGTTATGGCCGGCCAGATTCTTATAAATATTTAGGACAAAGTCGCTGGAAGCAACTGCATTAGGATAAAATTTGCGTACTTTTTCTAGCATTGGGTTTACATTAAAATGTTGTTGACTGCTGTTACAGGCGCGGGAATGTTTGCTTCATCCAGCATTTCGCGGAGATCAATTTCAATCGTGCGGCAAATGGCCGTCATCGGAATATCGTTAATCGCGTTTTCAAAGGGATTTTCGCTTGTATCGCCCACCACTTCCATGGTATAAAATACCCAGGCAATGATCATGTAGCTGGGTATCGCCAGCCACATCAGGTCCGGGCCTAATTTGGCAAACTCATTGATCAGGCCAAACGGCAGGATGGAAATGAAAAGCCAGACAAAAACCTTGCTGAAATACGCATATTGGCGTGGAAACGGGAAGTTTTTGATCCTTTCTGCGGCACCTTGCTGGTTGTAAAACTCCTGGACAATGTTCATCATATGGAAGTAAAACAGCTCATTGATCGCGCCTTTGCGAAAGATTTCATCCAGTTGTCTGGCCTGGGCTTTCATGATATGTGTTGCCGGGTTTTTTTTGGATAAATAATATTGCACTTCGTCGGCAGGCAGAAATTCGTTCAGGGAATGCAGGAGCGGCGCATCGTCGTTGCCGACCTGATCCCGGACTATGTGATGGGCAACCGTGTTTTTATCATCCCAAACGCTTTTCGCCCGGAGCTGAATACGGACGGCGTTGATATAGGCAATGTGCCTGTGAATGAGCTGTGTACGAACTTCTTTCTCGTCATGACTGGCATCCTCGGGAAGCGGCTGGATATAGGTAGCGGTGAGTGTTCCCCAGGTCCTGCTGGCGTTTACAATTGCGCCCCAAATGCGTCTGGCCTCCCAAAGACGCTCATAAGAAGAGTTGTTTTTGAAACCCACATAAAAAGCGACGGCCGTGCCGATAAGCCCGATGGGGACAAATGAAATCCCCAGGGTAATGCCGGCAGCATAACTTATCAGGCAGAGCACAAGGGCATAAATAAAGAAAACCAGGATCGGTTTCCATGCAAAGGGCAGGATGATCCCTAATTTTATTTCACGGGCGGTATACATTGGGTTGAGTGCAAAAGAGTGTCTATGATAGGCACTAAGATTTCACTTTTACATTAAACCAAATGCGTGCGATGCTGTGAAGCAGCATTTTTCAATGATTAAGCGGCAGAAATGGAGCCTGGAAATTTTTGGTCACTCTAATGCGAAAGCGACATATTGATTTCCTTTCTTCGTCCCAAGCTTGGTGCCACCGCACGCGATTACAACGTATTGCTTCCCGTTCACGGCATAAGTTGAAGGCGTGGCAAATCCAGCGGCCGGCAGCATTGTTTCCCAAAGAAGCTTGCCATTTTTCTTATCAAAAACCCTGAATTTCCCGTCTTTGGTCGCGGCAATGAAGAGCAAACCGCTCGCCGTTACCACCGGCCCGCCGTAGTTTTCTGTTCCCGTAGTTGGAACACCCTGTTTTTTTAAAGACTCCACTTCACCAAAAGGAATCCTCCAAAGAAAATCGCCCGTATTGAGGTTAATGGCATTCAATGTCCCCCAGGGCGGAGCAATGGCCGGAAGACCATTCGCGTCGAGAAATTTGTTGTAACCCGTGCTTTGATAAGGCAGATAAGTTTTCTTGGAGGCCGTCGCATTGGATGCAGCTTCCACTTTCTCATCTCCAAATAGGAATGAGACGAGCGATTGCTTTTCTTCTGCGGTAAGCATTGTAAAGCCTGGCATCATGCCTTTGCCGGATGTAATGATCTGGCTTACAAAGGCGCGGTCGCGGCGTGCGCCGATGTCAACCAGCGAGGGGTAACCGCTTTTGGCATTTCCTTTCCGCTGCGGGCCGTGGCAGGTGACGCAATAAGTGGTGTAAACCTTTTCTCCCGGGCTGAGGTTTGACATTTCGCTGGCTTTTGGGGTGTCTTTCATGGTAAGTATCCACGCCATTTCATTGCTGTTGACATATAAAATGCCATCCTCAGGATCAGCAGCGGCGCCGCCCCATTCTGCGCCCCCGTCAAATCCAGGCATGATCACGGTGCCTTCTTTGCTGGGCGCTGCAAACAATGCTTTCTTGTAACCCTTAAATTTGATCACAAGCGAGTCGTGATCCGGCGCGTAGCGGCTTATGTCTTTCTCGGTCAGGGTGTACGCTTGCCTGGCGTAGGACGCCGGCTTGGTAGGGACGGGCTGCGTGGGCCAAGGAAATTCGCCCGGTAACGCGTCTTTTGGTGCGGTCACTTCTTTGATGGGAAACAATGGTTTGCCGGTAACGCGATCGAAAATGAACACATAACCCTGCTTGCTGACCTGCGCGACGGCATCAATTCGCTGGGGTTGGCCGTCCGGACCTTTTTGCGTAACCGTGATCAGATTAGGCGGCGCCGGCAAATCGCGGTCCCACATATCGTGGTGCATGGTTTGATAGTGCCACAAACGCTTGCCCGTTCTGGCGTCGAGGGCAATGAGGCAGTTGGCAAATAGGTTGGCGCCCTTTCTTTTTCCACCATAAAAATCATATCCCGCAGAGCCGGTAGGCACAAACAAAATCCCGCGCTTGCGATCTATTGCCGTTCCGGCCCAGTTGTTAGCAGCGCCTGTGAATGTGTTTTTGTAAGCATCCGGAGGGAATGTTTCATATCCGAACTCGCCCGGATAGGGAATCGTGTGGAAGGTCCAGACAAGCTTTCCCGTTCGCACATTGAATGCGCGCAGGTCGCCGGGAGCCGCATCCGAGTCTTCCGAAAGCCGGATCGGCATAACGATCAGATCCTCAAATATGGTCCCGGGCGTGTTGGAAACCAGGTATTTGTCCTTCGCGACATCGGGTAGGCCGGTTCGCAGGTCTATTTTTCCATGATCACCAAAAGATTCGATGGGTTTGCCCGTTTTTGCATCCAATGCGTACAGGAAAGAGCCCATGGCGTGCATAATGCGCTTGTCCTCTCCATCCGTCCAGTATGTGACGCCGCGGCTCGTGTTAGACCCGTTTTTTGATTTATCTCCAAAAATCCAGATTTGCTTGCCTGTTGCAGCGTCCAGTGCGAAAGCCTGAACGGTGTTGGTTACACCGTATAAAACGCCATTCACAATGATCGGATTCATTTGTGTTTGTCCTGAATCGGGCATTGCATATGTCCAGGCCACTTTCAGCTTGCCCAAATTCTCTCTGTTGATTTGCGTGAGCGGGGAATAATGATTGCGGTCCGGACCGCCCAGATACTCAGGCCATTCGGTGTCTTCTGCCGGTTTGTTTACAAATTCTTTCTGCTGAATAGCAACCAGAAATAGCGCTGACGCAGCAATGCAAATGGAAAGAGGTTTTAACATATGAAGGGATCAGTGAATGCTGATTATTGAAATTTGCCTTTGATGGAAATCCCTGGCCAGTCGTCTGTCCTGAAACTGCTGGCTGGAAAACCGTCCGTGCTGAATAAGTTGGCTTCTTCCGGCGCATCCGACCAGGCGTAGCGCACAGAGGCCGGTTTGGTTACTTTGGGATGCGAAACCTCGACCGTATTTCCCTTGATCTCCGCTTTGGCATAATAAAAAACTTTGTCCTCGCCAGCTATTTCGAAGCCTTTGAGATAGCCATAGCGATCTTTTACAGTCAAGCCATTTTCAGCGTGTTTGAATGAGACAATTGCTTTTCCATCAGAGAATTGCACTTTATTATAAAGCGGGGAAGAATAGGGGATGTTTTGGCCGTAATCGTTTTTTAAAGCCTGAGTGGCCAGCCTGTGGGCAACGTCCTGTTTGTTGGTCGGGTGAATGTTGTCCGGATTTCCCACGTCGGTTGTAACGGCCATACCGGTTTTAGGAAGGCTTAATGTCATATTCTGCGCCTCGCGTAACTCAGCCCAGTTGCTTCCTTTATTGCTACTTTCATCCTTTCCATAACTCGAAAGCTGCACCCAGTAAAAAGAGAATTCATCATTCCAAAGCCTGCGCCAGTCATTGATCAACAGCGGGAACGATTTGCGATATTGGTAGGCCCTTCCTGTGTTCGCCTCGCCCTGATACCAAAGTGAACCACGTATCGCGAAGGGCAGCAGCGGTACGATCATAGCGTTGTAAATGCTCGTCCCCACATTGTTCATCAGGTGTGCGTACTCGTGCTTTTCGGCAAAGGAGGGCATAAGCAACCAGTCTTTGGCCAGACTGATCTTCGCCGCGCCATCCTCAACATAAATGTTACCCGCATTACCCATCATTCCCGGGCCGAACCAGGGCGTGGCGACCATGTTTCCATGATCGATTACGAGTTGATTTTTACCTTGTTTCCAGGAGTTTGCGGGGATTTTTACTTTGCGAACGCCTTTTGCAGCGGTTTCGCCGATCAGCTTGCCATTAATGTATATTTTATTCGGACTGTCGTTTTCTGCCAGCGATAAAATGGTTTCTTTCCCGATCAGATCGGCAGGAATTGCCACTTCTTTGGCCATATAACCTTTACCGCGATAGCCCATCAGGCCCTTCCAATCCCATTGCCCAACGGGATCTGCTGTTTTCAGCCAGGTTGAAAAATCGGCGTTCCCACTCACGTATTTTTTTTCGTCCTCGGGCGTCGGCGTGTAGGAATCACTTTTGAAAAGCGCTTTTCTGAGCTTGGCATCCATCACAATATCCGCTTCCTGCCAGGTTTTAGGCAGGTTTTGCGCATAACTTTTCAATTCATCGTCGCTTAGCATTCCTTCCTTGCTAATCCAGCCTTCCACTTGCGAGCCGCCCCATGAAGAATGCAACAGGCCAATCGGAATGTTTAATTTTTGATACAATTCGCGGGCGAAGAAGAATCCCACAGCCGAAAATCCGCCCACCGTTTCCGACGATGCGATTTTCCATTCACCGGCCGTCAGATCCATTTCCGGTTGCAGGGTAACATTGTGCTCAACCTTAAAATGACGGATCTGGGGAAAATTCGCATTCTGTTTTTCAATTTCAAAGTCCTTCGCAGAAGCCACGCTCCACTCCATATTAGACTGTCCCGAGCAAAGCCATACTTCCCCGATCAGAATGTCATTTACAGACGCTTGTCCCGATTTGGCCGACACATTTAAAGTGTGCGGCCCGCCGGCTTCCATCGGATTGAATTTGACGATCCACTTCCCGGATGCGTCCGCTTTGGTTTGCACAGTTTGCTGAGCGAGGGTTACTTTCACTTTTTCACCTGCCTTTGCCCAACCCCAAACCGGAATGGGTTTTTGTCTTTGCAAAACAACATGATCGGAAAATAGCCGGGCGAGCTTTACCTGCGCAAAAACCGATGTGTTCAGCAGCAGGAAAAGAAAAAGTGCAATGCGTTTCATTGAAATCGGGAAAAGTTTGTAACCCCTTTAAAATGCCACCGGGGTGCACTTTCTACTTAAAGCCCTACCTTTGCGCATATCTGCTCTATGTTTGGCAGCGAGTATTTTAAGCCGCATTTACCCCCAAATAATGATATCTGTAATCATTTGTTCAGCCAATTCCGAAGAACTGCAATCGGTCAGAGAGAATATTGATCAAACCATTGGTGTTGCTTACGAGATTATCGCTTTTGATAATGGGAATGCGGAAAAAGGAATCTGTGAACTGTATAATCAGGGTGCCGAAAGAGCCAAATTCGACAATTTGGTATTTATGCATGAGGATATCGAAATGAAAACGGAGCACTGGGGAGCAAAGGTTCTGGAAGTATTTGCCGCTCATCCAAACTTGGGACTCATGGGCATCGCGGGTGGCGGATACAAATCGGTGGTCCCGTCGAGCTGGTATAACGCGGATCTGGAAGTCAATGGCGGGTTTTATTGCAATTTGATCCAGGGGTTTAAATACTCGGGTAGGGAAGCATTTCTGGATTACCGCAATGCAAAAAATGAAAAACTAACGAAAGTGGCGAGCATCGACGGTTGCTGGATGGCTACGAAAAAGAAAATCGCGCTTGCGAACTCTTTTGATCAAGATCTCCTGAAACATTTCCACGCATACGACATTGATTTTTCACTCGCGGTAGGAAGGCAATATGATGTGGCTGTGACATATGAAGTGCTTTTGAGCCATTTTTCAGAAGGAAATTTCAGCCATAACTGGGAGGACGAGATCCTCAAAGTCCACAAGAAATGGAGTGCCGTATTACCCGTTAATGCAGATGGGCTGGATGAAAAAACGCTGCTCAGATATGAACGAAGGGCTTTCAGAATGTACTTTGAAAAGCAGCTGGACAAAGGCAAAACCTATCATGAGCTCATGCAGATCTGCTGGCACGCCAGGAAATCCAGGATTTTTAAGGGTTTGAAGTGGTATAAGATGTTTGTGGACCTTTGGAGGGTTTGGGGGAAGGCTGATAATTTTGAATGAGTGAATGTGTGAATGAGTGAATGTGTGAATGAGTGAATGTGAGAAATTATTCAGTCATTCACTCATTCAAAATTATTTCATAGCCCAAATCTTCCAAAATCGGCTTCCAGTATTTCAGATTATCCGGAGCGTCCCAGGCGTGGCAGCCGAAGGGGAGTCCTTTGTTGAAGCGTACGCCGCGCTCCGGGTTGTTTTCTATGGAGAATTTATAAGCAGTTTTGAAGGACGGAATGCTTAAACGATGCCATTTTCTATTTACTTCAATGCTCCAAAATACGTCTTCGTGAAAGTGGTGCTCGTGCCGCTGATGATATTCGCTCACCTTATCCTGCATGCTGGTGGCCAGATTGTAAAGTTTTTTGACCCGCCTGAGTGAAAATCCACCATTACCCACCACATTATCAAATTGCCGCTGAATGGGCAATCCGTCTTCAAAAGTGTTTTTCCAAATGTGATACAATGTGATCGCGCGGGTTTTGAATGCTTTCACGATGTCCGGCTCTTCCAGGCGCTTCGGCCAGGGTGCCCCAATATAATCGTAACCGCTGTTACACCATTTCAGAAGCTCGTCTTTGAATACAAAAGCATCCAATTGGTAAATCAGAATATACTCATAACCAAGAAATTGCTTGTAGAAATCGGGGCTGAGCATGAGCTTGTTGTAACCCTGGACATTCTCAAAAAAAGCAGGATCAAAACTAACAGACCCGGTAAAAATGTTATCGCTTCCCAATTCATCCAGATCAAGTGTTTCCGGTTTCAGCGCAATAATCGGGTGGTTGAACAACACTTTCCTGCATTGCTGAATGGAAATTTTCTCGTAGTCTGAAAGCTGCGTTTTGTAAACGGGAATGACAACAGCAACTTTTTGGGTGCTACTCATCTGGAACGAATTTCGGGGTGTAAGGAATCTGAACCGTTCTTATTTTCGGTTATTAAGCGTATCTACAAGTGATTCGAGGTGTTCCTGAAAGAAAAAATCGAAACCATCTTCGCCTTCCGGCACCACATTGATCACATCAAACGAAGTTTCCAGAATACGCGGAACCTTCAAACCTTCGGCAATTGAAAAAGGAAACGACTGGTTGCCAATGAAGAATTTTGCTCCCTTAATGATCCGCGCCATTTGCAGAAAGTCTTCAACCTGAACCCACTTAATACCGGGAATTATCTTTTTAATGTCATTATACTCGCTTTCAACGCCTATAAAGACAATGTTAGGATATTTATTAAGAAACTTGTAGTTGATCGTGTAATTCCGGTAACGCTCGCTTCTTGCCATCACGATCGTGTCTGCGTAAGCAGGATCGGGTTCGACTGTGAGCCAGGATTTGTAAAGCGTCGGGTTTACGCCCGTCAGATAGCTACACCAGCGTGCAATGTTGCCTTTGTCCAGGGGAATTCCGCCAGCACGGAAATAATCGAGGTCAATGTCAATAAGCTGATCCGTGTGTACGCCTACGAAATCAATGTAAGGCTGCGGCGCCAGAAGCGTGATCAGCATTTCGGCCATCCTCTCGTTTAACATTACATTTCCCAAAGGATGCGTGTTGTAACCGGAAAGGATCAGTGGCTGGCCGAGCCGTAAATACAATTCAATGCGCGCGTTGGTCATCCGGCGCATAGCTTCAATGGTTGGTAAAGCGTAAATAATGTCACCCGCATTCCCGCTATGGCTCAGGCGGATGCACCCTTTTTCAATGGCGTATTCTTTTATCTTCGCCGGACTAGTAAGCTTGTCGGCGTCATTGATGAAATTGGCAAAAGCAAGTTGTTTCTGATTTTTTAACTCCCACTTATACTGCTTGTAACGAATCTTGTCAGTGTGTTTAAGCCAGAGTCTTGAAACCAGATTTCTCTTTTTGAACATAAGAACTTTAATTAAACTAATCGTTGAAGGTTTGCATGTCAATCAGTCGCTTGTACAGCCCGTCACGTGCGATGAGCTCTGAGTGATTGCCTTGCTCTACAATTTGACCATCTTCCAGCACGACGATGGAATCTGCTTTTTGGATGGTGCTCAGCCTGTGTGCGATCACGAGGGAAGTCCTGTTCTGCATCAGGTTGTTCAATGCTTCCTGCACCAATTTTTCCGATTCTGTGTCCAATGCAGAAGTGGCTTCATCCAGCAGCATGATCGGCGGGTTCTTCAAAACGGCCCTTGCAATGCATATACGCTGTTTTTGTCCACCTGACAATTTCATCCCGCGATCTCCAATGTTGCTGTCATAACCTTTTTCCGTATTGATAATGAAGTCGTGGGCATTGGCAACACGTGCTGCTGCTTCCACTTGTTCGGGTGTGGCAGTATGGTTGCCAAAAGCAATGTTATTATAGATCGTGTCATTGAAAAGCATTGATTCCTGGTTTACTACCCCGAACAACGACCACAATGATTCCATTTTCACCTGCTTCACGTTCAGGTCGTCAATGGAAACGCTCCCTTCCTGCGCGTCGATGAAGCGGGGGAGCAGGTCCATCAATGTGGACTTGCCACCGCCGGATGGCCCTACCAACGCAACGGTTTTGCCTTTTGGAATCGTGATATTAATGGATTTGAGGACCGGCCTTGCCTGATAGGCGAAGGAAACGTTCTGCAGTTTCAGCGAATGATTGAATTCTTTCAGGTCAACTGCGTCCGGTGCGTCCTGGATTTCAGGTTTTTCGTCAACCAGATCCAGAACTCTTTCACCGGCTGCGATGCCCGCATGAATTGTGCTGAATGAATCCGTTAATGCTTTGGCTGGGCGCATTACCTGCGAGAACAATGCAATGTAAGCTACAAATTTCGAAACGCTCAGGTCAGATTGGTTATCCAAAATCAGAGAACCGCCATAAAGCACGATAATCGCCACCATGGTTACCCCCAGGAATTCAGAAACGGGCCCGCTCAACTGCTGGCGACGTGCCATTTTTCGTCCCAGCTCGGAATAACGGATATTTTCCTGATGAAATTTCTCCTTAATGTCTTCCGTAGCATTGAAGGCTTTGATGATTTTGATTCCTGAAAGCGCCTCATCCAGATAACTGATCATTAAACCAAAAAGATGCTGTGCCATGGTGGCTTGCTCTTTCAGTCTTTTTACAATCTTGGAAATAATGAACGCGGAAATTGGAATAACTAAAATGGCGAAAAATGTGAGTTTAGCAGACGTGGCAAAAAGCATGAAAACGTAAGCAAGCAACTGCAACGGTTCTTTAAACACGACCTGCAATGTTCCCGTCACCGAAAACTGCACAACCTGCACATCGGAAGCGATCTTAGAAATAATATCCCCTTTGCGCTGGTTGCTGAAATAGCCCGTATGCAGGTTCATTACATTGTTAAAAACCGTTTTACGCAGGTTCAGCAATGTATGGATCCGGAGATTTTCCATGACCCGCTGCGAGAAATATTTGAAAATGTTGGAAAGCAGAATAGACGTTACTATTACACCACAGACAATCTGCAAAGCGCCGTGCGGCCCGTATGTGTCGTTCGCTTGCTGCGCGTAATAGTTGAGGAGACCGGTTACGTCCCAGTTGTCAGGTTTTTGAATTACTTCGGCCCCATCCTTATTGTTGTTGAACAGGGTGCTCATCAAAGGAGCAAGCAGGGCTAAATTAAGTGTGTTGAAAATGACCCCCAGGACTGTGAAAATAATATAGGGGACTGCAAATCGGGAAATGGGCTGGGCAAATGATAATAATCGGAAGTATGTTTTCATTAGATGGAAATGGCATATTTAGCATACGCCTGAAAGTAAAACAGCCGGAAATTGTGAAATTTCCGGTTGAGGGTGCAAATTAATGCATATCGCGTTAAATCGCAGACAATAACTATAATTTTACGACCTGCTTATATTTCAGCATCATCTTGATGTTCTCGATGACATCGTTGATGCCGATATTGGATTTATGGTTTTTCATTTGTGTTTTGAACGCCGTTTTCTTCACGGAAAGCTCGTTCATATTCTGCAAGAAATCCAGATAGGCCTGTGCTTTGTAGAATTGGAGCGTAATGATGCTGGGCAGCACGTCGCTCAATATTACCTGCAAATGATACAGGTTCAGGTCGATGCCGTGCAAATGCAGATGATGCATGTAATAACGGTTCCTGAAATAGATCCTTTTTACAGAATAGTTGTCTTTGTGGCCTTTAGTGCTGGCGGAAACCTCGTGACGGCAAACGGCATTGTGCTCGTAGTAACATTTCCAGCCCAGTCTCCACGCACGGATCGACATTTCCTGATCCTCGCCATAGTAGGGGTTGAACATTTCATTGAAACCGTTGATCGCTTTCAGCTTTCTGGTGTCCATCAATGCAATGGCTCCGGAGAGATAGAATGTCGGCGTAAGGGTGTCGGAGTCTTTCAGGTAGAAGAAATTGCTCGGCTTTATTTTTCTTCCCAGGATCTTGGGAGAGCGCGCTGCATCGAGGATATTATCGTCCTCCATACCAATAATGCGTCCCATCACACCGAATGTATCTTCAAGCTCGAAATATTTATAGAGCTTTTCAAAATACCCTTCTTCCAGCGTAACGTCTGTGTTAAGCAGGAAAATAAGATCATTTGTTGCTTTCTGAATGCCGAGGTTACAGGTATGGGAAAAACCGGAATTCTTTTCCTTGCGGATAATCGTTACATTTTTTCCGTAATGTTCTTCCAGATAAGCTACTGAATCGTCACTGGAAGCATCGTCAACAATAATGATCTGAACCTTTGTTTCTAGTGCGTTGAGAATCTTATAGTTGTTTTCGAAATATTTTTCGAATAAATGCCTTCCGTTGTAATTCGGAATTACTACCGAGATGCTTTTCATCAATCTTACAATTTAAGTGTAGAGTATATGGTGTACCCGATAGTTGTCTATTTAATTTAACATCTTCATTTTCCAGATTTACCGACCTCCATATTCAATTATTGAACCAGTGATCTGCTTTTGCGCGGACGCCCCGTTTTACCAATGGAATGCAGTCCTGTTTTTATGAAACACAAAAAACCTTAAAAGGACTTTGGTCCAGTTTGTTTGCATTTCCGAATTTTAATTGGGCGAAGAGGGAATAGTATGCAGCTGCGAATAAGAAAAGCGATTTTTCAACTAGCTTTTCCCGGCATTTTGCAAATAGTTAATGTGATTATTGTCATTTCGTGTATCTATACACGCATTTTTCTCAGTTTGATGCAGGCAAGATATGTTTTTTCCAAGATCATTCATTGATTCCGTTGTTTTTATTTTCATGGCCGAAATATGGCTTCCTTCGTTTCAAGCTCTGTTTTATACGACGTAACAAGTTTAAAAATGGTTGGAAACAAAGTTTAAGAATTTGTCAAAAAAAGATATTCATTATTTATCAAACGGCCGAAAACGCCTCATACTCACCGTTAACTGTAACATGATTCGGTCAGAAATATTTCGGTTGTGAGAAAAAAAATACGCACTTCCGGAAATTCCAACTTTTTATAACTTCTCTTTGTTGCTATCTTAACTTTGCGTTCTGATGCCTGCGGGCAACTGCCAAAAGAACGTCAGTAACAGTAAAAAAATTTTAAGTGACCCGCATGATGATCAATAACTTCGGAGCCGACACCCTTGCAGGGGATCCTGTTTCTGGCACCACATATAAAGCGGCGCGGGCCGTGGCGGGTCTCGTCGAGAGCCATTTCGAGCGCCATCATTTGTCCGTGCAAACCCATTATGATCAGGAACTAGCGCCGAAACCTGACGCGAAAACGATTGAAACGATCATTGATACCACATTCTGGGCCAGCTTGCGTAGGGAAGAGGGCCGGTCACCGAAAGTCTCCATCGCGTTTCTTCCGCCCGAATGTGCCGAAAACCCGCTCATTTTCAGTGAGAAACTGTCCTTGACAGCGAATATCCTTACCAAGCTCGCGCCTGCTGTTGAGCGTTCAGGGATACATCTGGGTGTTTGGCTGGAAGGGAATGAGCTGCGGATCTGGGGAACAACCCGGGTGATCCCGGGTTTGTGTTTTGTGCTGGAAGTGGTGGAACCTGGTATGCTCGTCATCAAGCACCGCCGTGTCGATGGTTTTGGAAAGTTCGTCAACGTCGCCGTTTTAAAGGGCGACCAGGTTAAGATAGTGGACGAAAACAGCGGTAAGGCGCGCGACTGTCCTTCTGTGATCAACTCAATGATCGGTTTTACATCGTCCCGGTTGTGGAGCGATTCGCTCAACCTGCTTGTGCAGCTGGCGGTTTCCATGCGTGCCCATGAGCGGGGAGGTATTTTACTTGTTGTGCCCAATGGAAAAGACGATTGGCGAAAATCCATCATTCATCCGATTACATATCATGTGCAGCCGGCATTTTCGGAGCTCGCAGACCTGAACAAAAAATACATCGAAAACCCTAATCCGATTGGCTGGCAATCACAGCTGAGCTCGGCGATCGATGGCCTTGCCGGGTTAACCGCCGTGGATGGCGCGACGATCATAAATGATAAATATGAGCTTCTGGCGTTTGGGGCCAAGATCGGAAGGGCGGCAGATGGCCATCCGGTAGAGGAAATGCTGGTAACGGAACCGGTTATAGGGAACGTGGGAGTAGTTGTGCATCCGGTGCAGCAAGGCGGCACGCGTCACTTGTCAGCCGCCCAGTTTGTGTTCGATCAGCACGATGCCATTGCGCTTGTCGCATCTCAGGATGGCCGGTTCACGATTTTTTCCTGGGCACCTTGCGAGGGAAAAGTACAGGCGCACCGGGTGGATGCATTGTTGTTGTAAAAGTGTATGCTTATAATGAGTATGGATTTGGGTTAGCCGAAAAGTTCGAGCTGACCCGAGTCTTTTGCTCTTCTCGAACGGATTTCAAGCTCACCGAAATTCGACAGCGATATGCCCAGCAATCGCACAGGCTTTTCTGCCATATCTACTTTCGCCAATAAATCTTTTGCCGTTTCCAGGATAATGTCCAGATCGTCAACGGGTGAGCCAAATGAATGGTTTCTGGTGATTTGGGTAAAATCACTGTATTTAATTTTCAATGTGATCGTCCTGCCTTTAAGTTGCTTCTTTTGCAAGCGATTAGAGACGGTCACGGCGATTTTGTCAAGTTCTTTATGCATTTCCTCGATGGTGGAGAGATCATACATAAATGTGTCCTCCGCACCGAGCGATTTGGTTTCCCGTTCGGTTTGTACTTCCCGGTTATCAATTCCCCTCACAATTTTGTAAAAGAAATGCCCTGTTTTGCCAAAATGCTTTACCAGATCATTTTCAGACAATTTTTTAAGATCGGCACCTGTAAAAAGCTGCATCCGTTTCATTTTATCTGCGGTAACCTTGCCCACGCCAAAAAATTTTTCGACCGGCAGTGCATTGATAAATGCCTCCACTTTGGAAGGCCCAATGAAGGTTAACCCGTCCGGTTTATTGATGTCCGATGCGATTTTTGCAACAAATTTATTTACAGAAATTCCGGCCGAGGCAGTTAGGTTCAATTCTGTTTTGATGGCAGTTTTGATCTGTTCCGCAATTTCCAATGCAGAGCCAATTGCCAGTTTATCTTCCGTCACATCCAGGAATGCTTCGTCCAGTGAAAGCGGCTCGATGAGATCGGTGTAACGGGAGAAAATCTCCCTGATATGCGTAGAAACGGCCTTATAAACTTCAAAACGGGGTCGGACAAATATAATGTGCGGACATAACTGGATTGCCTTCCGCGAAGACATTGCCGAACGAACGCCAAATTTTCGCGCCTCATAACTCGCTGTCGCCACCACGCCACGGCCGGTAGGGGAGCCTCCAACTGCGAGCGGCTTGCCCTGGTATTCAGGAAAATCACGCTGTTCTACGGACGCGTAAAATGCATCCATGTCAATATGGATTATCTTGCGTGTCGGTGAAACAGGATGTTCGCTCATGAACAAAAATCTGGGTATGATTTTAAGATAAACAAATTAAATAATTAAGAATTCGCATCACTTGGAGGTTTTTTTACGTAAGTACACTTAAAACCGGCAGTGCTGTAACCACAAACTTGTTTTTTACCATAATCTGTTTCCCGCCGTTTCCATAATGCGATACTCTTTACTGAACTTAAAATATCTTCTTGTCGGCCTGCTGATCGTACTTTCTCTCGTGCAGAGCGCTCCTGTACGCGCGCAGGAAAAATGCGGAACGATGGATCTGCTTAATCTCAGGTTTTCAAAGCAGCCGACGCTCAAAATCATGTTCGACCAGCGTGAACTGCGTCTCAAACAAGCGATCCAGGCCAGAAGCATTTCGGGCAAATCTTTGAAAACCAATGCGGATGTTACAATTCCGGTCGTTTTTCACGTTGTTTCAAACCGCCAATCGCTGATTACGGATGCGCAGATCCTGGCGCAGCTCGACACGATCAACAGAGATTACGCGGGTACAAACGCAAGTGCAAGCCGCGTGCCGGCCCATTTCAGGGCCTTGTTCGGGCAATCGGGCACTCAGTTTTGCCTCGCGCAACGCACACCTGACGAAAGACCAACAACAGGAATTGAGCGATATAACACTACGCGGGCAAATTTTGATTACACAACCAATCTTGTGAAACATTCCGAAACAGGTGGCGCTGATGCCTGGGATCCGAACCGTTATCTTAATATCTGGATCTGTGATCTGTCTGGCGGAACCCTGGGATATGCGACATTCCCTGACGATGGTGTACCCGACGAACAAGGGGTTGTTATTGACTTCGGCAGCTTGCCCGGCGGAAGTGTGGCAGGTTATAATGCCGGCAAGACGCTCACGCACGAACTGGGACATTATTTTAACCTGTATCATATTTGGGGCGATGATAACGGCAGTTGCAACGGAAGCGATGAAGTGGCCGATACGCCCAATCAGACCAACAGCACCGGCACTTGCCCAACGGGCATCAAAACCGATAACTGCACCCCGACCGCACCGGGCGTCATGTATCAGAATTATATGGATTACACTTCCGACAACTGCCTGATCATGTTTACGAAAGGTCAGGTCGAGCGGATGGATGCTTCTTTTCAATTGTCGAGATTGGCCCTCGCCAGTTCCGACGCCTGCACGCCTCTGAACCTGAAAAATAAGGATGCGTCGCTCAAAACCATTACGCGGCCCGACCAGCGCATATGCGCCAATGCATTAACCCCGCAGGTGGTCCTGGTAAACCGGGGAAGCGAGACGCTTACTTCGGTGACGATCAATGCGGTGATTGACGATGGCACTGTGCAGACGTTCCGGTGGACAGGTTCGCTGGCGACTTTTGCAGAAACGACAGTCAATTTGCCTGCACTTTCGACCGTGGAGGGCAATCATGTGCTAACCATTTACACATCCAATCCGAATGGAGCAGCTGATGAGAACACCGTGAATGATGAGCTGAGTCTGTCCTTTACATATTATGAACCGTTCGCAGCGCCTGTAGTTGAGAGTTTTGAGAGCCTATTCCCGCCACAGGGTTGGGACATTGTTAACGAGGATGCCGGCACAACCTGGGAAAAGACGACATCTGCTGCCAAAACCGGCACAGCTTCCGTGAAGATCTCCAACTTCGGTAACGAAGCAATTGGCGAGCGCGATTACTTGCGGGCACCGACGGTGAACATTGCCGGAGCAGACTCTGCATTTGTATCATTCCAGCTAGCGGCTGCAACTTACACTAATTCGACTGTCCAGGGCAATGTCTGGGATACATTACAAGTCATGATCAGCACCGATTGCGGCCAGACATACACCAGCGTTTACAAGAAATGGGGACCTTCGCTGATCACCCGCAATGCGGCTACGCGCACAGCATTCACACCGAATGCGAACGAGTGGCGGAGTGAACAGATCAACATTAGCAACTACATTAACCAGGGCGAAGTGCTGATTGCATTTTTGAATACAAATGGAAATGAGAATGATATTTTTCTCGATGACATTAATATCCGGACGGTTACCGTCAACCCAAATTTAAAGGAAGCAGGGTTCCTCGTAACGCCTAATCCAACCAGCGGACAGATTTCGGTGCAGTTTTACCCGCATCCGGAGGGATTACAGTCCGTGTCGGTTTACAATGTTTCAGGGCAAAAGATCGCTGAACAAAAAATCACTGGGGAAGTAAGCAGCAATGTATATGACTTTGATCTGACGAATTTCGCCAGCGGCCTGTACATTGTCAAAGCAGAATTTGAAGACCGGGTGCTGACGAAGAAGGTCGTCAAACATTAGGAGACAAAGCACAAAAAAAATCGGCTTAACCACTTATAACAAGTAGGTTAAGCCGATTTTTTTGATTCAATAATTAGTAAATTCTTTTCACAACGACTTTGCTGTTTGTTTGCGTAATGGCAAATTCCTTGGCATTTTCGTTAGGCGGGGAAATGAAAATCTGTTTCTTCTTTTTGCCATCAGTGCTTACCCAGTTGGCCGAATATATTTCGGGCAGCGTGCCGACGTAGATCGGATGGTTATCAGAGTACATAAATACTTCCTCTTCCTCATACGCCAGTTCCAGGTCGCTTCCCTCTATTACGTCACAGATAATTTTCAATTTGCCAAAGTCGTCATCTACCAAGCCTTTGATCCTCGCTTTTCCGAAAAAAGGATCTTCTTCAAATTCCCAGCGGATATAGTATTCGATTACATTTCCTATCTGAGAATCAATATAATCGGCGGTTAGCAGTTGTTCCTGGCTCATGGTTGTATTTAGTTTCTTGCACTCCTCTTAACAAAGCAAATCTTAATCCCGGGAGTTATGGGCATTTTGACAAATGTAATCTTACTACGGTTGTTTCCAAAAATTATCACATCCGATTGAGTATTAATTTGGAAAATAAAAAATTATCATAGCGAGAAATCCGGAGGAAATTTTGTAACCGCCGCTTACATATACTTGCATAGGTTAGCACCTGGCAATGTCTCTTTATCACCGCTGGAAACATAACGGTATGATTTTTGTCGATTACTGTACTTACTCATTTTCGGGACACAGTCCTATCACCTAGCCAAACGATAAATATGCAAACAACTCAACGATTAAGTGAGGTGGAGCCTTGTAAGGGCGATCTCATTTTTCAGAGGGGTCGGGTCTTGCTTTTATTCTGCTTGCTTGCGTTTACACACACGTACGCGCAGCAAACAACACCCGATTCCACTAAAAAAAACACATCACCTACGCCGGTTACACAGCCCGCACCCGCTGTCCAAAAGCCAGCCAATGACACGCTCCCAAAGCAAAAAACATCTACTGATACAAACGCTATTACTCCGGCAGTAAAGCCAACCCAGAATTTTGATCCGTTGGTAAAACCCGCCGCAAAGCCCGATTCAACGGCCCAGCCGCAAGCTACGACGCCAGTGGGCAGCGCGCCGACGGGCACCGCGCCGACAGGAGCAACAAAACCTGACAGCACTAAACCACAGCAAGCGCCAACCGGCAATGTTCCCGCGCAACAGCCAGCGACAACTGCTCCGGCAGCCGCTGCACCGGCAGCCGCTGCTCCTGCAACCGCAGCTCCGGCTACGGCAACACCGTCGACCGCAGCACCATCAACCGCATCACCAGCTGCCGCATCACCGGCGCAATCTGACTCAGCAAACCCGCAAGCAGGCCCGCAATTGGGAGCTGACGCAAAGTCGGTTTCGGGGAAGGTTGTTGATGAAAAAGGGTTGGGTCTGCCCGGTGTGAGAGTGTTGGTAAAAGGCACCGAAATTGTGTCTGAAACTACACCCGAGGGCACATTTGAAATGAAAGTCCCTGCAAAAGGATCGATTCTGGAATTTAGTTTTATTGGTTTTGCAGCCAAAGAAGTTCCGGTTGGAAACCAGACTAAGTTCAACGTACAAATGGTGCCGGAAGCGAAGGCCTTACAGGAAGTAGTGGTGGTAGGTTATGGCGCACAAAGCAGACGTGACCTGGCGAGTTCTACTTCCAGGGTTTCGTCGCAGGAATATAAATCTGCTGTGGTTAATACAGTGGATCAGGCATTACAGGGCCGAACAACGGGGGTTTCGGTGGTGGAATCTTCGGGTGAGCCGGGGGCATCTTCGGTGGTCAGGATCAGAGGAAACAACTCTTTGAGCGGAAACAATGAGCCGCTTTATGTGATCGACGGATTTCCGATGCCGCCTTACCGCGAAGCAGGCGCCAACTTTACAGGCGCTTATTCGCAAAATGGTTTGTACGGCATCAACCCGAACGACATTGAGAGCATGGAAATTCTGAAAGATGCGTCCGCAACGGCCATTTACGGATCACGCGGTGCCAATGGTGTTGTTTTAATAACCACGAAATCAGGTAAGCGCGGAGAAGGACGGGTGGAATTGGTCAACAAAACTTCTTTTGGGACGATTTCCAATCCGATCAAAATGATGAATTCGCGCCAGTACGCGGAAACGATCAATGAAAGTTACCTGATTTCCGGCCGGAATGCGCCATTTGAAAACCTGGATAGCACATTGACGAACACGGATTGGGTGCAGGCGGTTACGCAGCCAAGTTTTCGGGAAGACATTACATTGAGCCTCTCCGGCGGCAGTCCGAAATCGTCCTACTATATCTCGGGTAACTATCTCAAAGAAAAAGGGACGATCATTAATTCCAATAACCAGAGGGCTAGTTTGCGCGTCAATCTGAACAATGAGGTCAATGATTGGTATAATGTAAAAGGACAAGTTGCTTTTACTAGACAAAAGTCCAATCGTGCGGTAACAGCTTCCCGCGCGTGGCCTAATTCCGGTGGTTTGATGGACGGCCTTCGTGCCGCACCAACATTGGAGGAAGATTATCTGGGCAATAACAGCTTGGGTATTCCCAATTATCAGGGTTACTATTTTGCGAATCCGGTGAATGAATTAATGGCAAAAACAGACGTTACGCAAAATGACTATTCTGTTTTGAACATTGAAAATTATTTCAAGCTGGTTGACGGTTTACAGCTTGTCGTTAGCTTAGGCGGTAACCAGAACTTAACAAGGAGAAATGCGTTCCTTCCGCCAAGCACAGCAGAGGGAAACCAGGTGAAAGGACGCGGAAGCAACAACACTTCCAACACGTATAGCTATAATGTGAATGCTTACTTCCAGTATGAGAAGACATTCAAGAAAGACCATTACCTGAACTCGACATTAGGTGTGGAATATAACGACCAGATTGTTGAATTCGTCAGCACAAACTATACGGGCTTCGATGTGCCGTTTTTTGGAGTGGATAACATTGGAAGTGCGCAATCGCAGGCCATTGGTTCGTTCAAGGAGCGACGGATTTTGCAATCGGGTTTCCTTCGTGCTAACTATTCTTTCAAAGGAAAGTATGTGTTGAACACTTCCATCAGGATCGATGGTGCCTCGGCATTTGCTGCGAACAATAAATACGGCATATTCCCGTCCGTTGCACTTGCCTGGAACCTGGAACAGGAGGAATTTATGAAGAGTGTTACATTTGTTTCAAATACAAAATTGCGGGCATCCTTCGGTGAAACAGGGAGCCAGGCGATTGGACCATATTCTTCACTATCTCAGTATACCAGCGGATTTTATGAAATGGGACCCGGTGGAAACGGCAGTGTGATTAACACAGGAATTTTCCCGAACTCGGTCGCCAACCCGAACCTTTCATGGGAACGGACGCGCCAGTTTAATGTAGGAGCGGATTTCAATGCGGCGAACGACAGGCTGGTTTTCAGCTTTGATTACTACAACAAAGTGACCTCCGATCTGCTCCAACCCAGAAAAGTGCCTACACAATCGGGTGTTGGAACGATCATCGACAATTACGGAACGATGCGTAACCGAGGCGTGGAGTTGAGCATTCAGGCAAACATCATTCAGAAAAAGAATGTGACATTCTCGTCCAGAATTAACCTCTCTCGCAATGTAAACACGCTGGTAGACCTGGGTGAGCGGACCCAGCCCGACTATGTGAGCATAAATGGTAACCTGCTCGGCGGTGTTTCCGGGATTTTGACACCGGGGGAGGAAGTAGGACGTTTCTTTGGTTTCCGCGTCTCCGGCCTGACGCAGACCACATCATTTGATAGCGATGGCAACCCGCTTTTCGCCACATTCGAGGGGCCAAGACCGCCGGGATCAAAGGGCACGCCACTGTATGGAGCCTGGATTTATGAGGACACGAATGGTGACGACATTATCACCGCAGACGACCGTGTCGTGTTGGGTAAATCCACACCGGACTTCACATTTGGTTGGAGTAATGACTTTACGTGGAGAAAATTCTCGTTGAATGCGCTCTTCACAGGTTCGGTGGGAAATGATGTGCTTAACCTGACGAGTTTTTACATTAATAATGGCGTGGTCGACTACGGCGGCGTAGGTTTTAATCAATCGGAAGACTGGTATAACAACCGCTACACAGAATCGAGACCGCATAACAATCCGAAATATCCGGGTATTCAGCGAGGCATTGCCTCCGGGGACATTAACTCCACTATGCTCGAAGACGGCAGTTTTATGCGCCTGAAAATGCTGAGCCTTTCATACACCTTTCCAAAACTGGGACCGATCCAGAACCCGAGATTGTTTGTGACAGGAACCAACTTATGGACATTGACTAAATATACAGGGTTTGATCCCGAGGTGAGTTCTTACGCACAATCGCTTCTGCAACAAGGCATTGACTACGGTGCTTATCCGTCGCAGCGTTCGTACACCATAGGCATTTCCTGCAATTTCTAATTCCGACCAACGCATTACAAATATGAAATACCATATAAAATTTTCTGCAATGCTCATCCTGGCGTTAGGCATTGCGTCCTGCAAGGACAACCTGGAAGAGTCACCTTATTCTTCGCTTAGCAAAGAAGTTGTGTTCAAAGACGAGGATGGCCTTAATCAGGCCACGATTGGCGTTTACCAAGCCTGGACGGCGCCTGATTTTGTGGACATTTCAAGCCGGTTTATCCTGACAGAATCGGGTCACCGTTATGCAACGGCCGGCATTCTGGGCTCTGGTGCTGATCCCTATTATCGTTTTGGACATGTGTCTACATCCGGTGCTTTTGAAGCGGTTTGGTCGAGGTTTTACAAAATCATTTTCCGTGCCAATACGGTGATTGATAATGCGAAACTGGCTGTTCCGGGTGAGGAAGAGGAAGCAGATCCGTACATTGCCGAAGCGCGTTTTTTAAGAGGTTATGCGTATTTTAATCTCGTTCGGTTATTCGGCGGGGTGCCGTTAATCCTGAAAGAAGTCACTTCGTTATCCGACGAGGATATCATTTTCGCTCCCAAGGAAACGGATGTGGCTGTATATGATGCCATTATTGCTGATCTGAACTTTGCAGAAGCCAACTTACCCGATTCCAGGGGAGGTGCTGAACTGGGCCGTGTTTCTGCGGGTACGGCGAAGGCAATGCTTGGCAAGGTTTATCTGACTATGGCAGGGAAACCATTGAACAAAACAGAGAATTATCAAAAAGCAGTGGACAAGTTTGCCGAGCTAGTTGGACCAGTGAATGAAGAAAAATATGATTTTGAACTGATCCCGAACTTTGCAGAAGTGTTTTCGCTGGATAACGAGCGTAACCGTGAGATTGTCTTATCATTCGGTTATTTTGTCAATTCTTCCAACCCCAATGGAAACATTCTTCCATTCAACCTTTTCCCTGCCGGACTGGTCAATGGTGATGAGCAGACAAACTACGGCTTAACCTA
The DNA here is from genome assembly GCF_023822005.2 of Dyadobacter fanqingshengii. Classification (GTDB taxonomy): domain Bacteria; phylum Bacteroidota; class Bacteroidia; order Cytophagales; family Spirosomataceae; genus Dyadobacter; species Dyadobacter fanqingshengii. Next base: position 1,531,328 of record NZ_CP098806.1, on the reverse strand, counting down.
CGATTTTTATAAGCTCTTTGAAAAAACAGACACGCGGCGGCCATTTACATTGGTTGACAGATATGTCTTCACAGGAGGCGCGAGGGCAGGGGCACAGGAAGGCGACAGCATTATTTATAGTCCAACCATTGGAAACTACATTATCAAGCGCACCAACGCATCACTGGCCCACGACGATTTCAAATACGGCATAGCATACGGCAAACTGGCGCGGGTGCCGCGTCCTGCGGGCGCTGCGGTGCAGGGTTACAGCGCGGATTTGATCGAAATGCGTTTTTCAGATGTGTTGCTGAGTTATGCAGAAGCGCTGGTAGAAACAGGAAAAACGGCGTTGGCATTGCCCATACTGAACCGCGTACGCGCACGTGCGAAAGCAACGGCTTCGAAGGCAACGGCTGCTGCAGCATTGCGGACTGCCATCCGCGCAGAACGACGACTGGAACTTACCGGTGAAATGACAACGGTTTTTGACATCCGCCGTTGGGGCACGTTGCAGCAGGAAATCGCAGCCATGTCAGAAGATCAGATCGTGGATAATGTGCTGATCCCATATTCGCCGAGGCTGGAACTGTATCCGATCCCGCAATCGCAAATTGATGCGAACCCGAATCTGAGACAAAACGACGGCTGGTAAGCGCGCTTAATACTGACACTTTCAGACTTCCCAGGTTCAGGTAGATCATGCCGCCGGAATTTGGGAAGTCTTTTTTTAGCAAAATCATCGCTATTTTTGTATGCAACAAACTAGCATTATGACCCCGTCTCTTCGACAATTTCGTTATCTGGCATGGATTGCCGCCATTGCTTTCTGCGCTTCCTGCCAACGACATTTGGCTGTTACCAAAAACGAATACAAGCAATACGGGATTGATGCTCAGACTGGTGAAGACTCCTCGGTCGTTAAATATTATCTTCCCTATAAAGAAAAAATGCAGGCGGAAATGAGCAAAGTGATCGGGCAGACCGATCAGGAGCTCACCAAACCATCAACCCCCGAAACCTTAATGGGCAACTATTTTGCGGACGCAATGCTTACAGAAGGTTTGAAAAAAGACCCGACAATCCAATTTACATTGTCTACGAAAGGCGGGCTTAGGACCACATTTCCCAAAGGCGACATCACGGTTTCGAATGTTTTTGAACTGATGCCGTTTGAAAATGAAATGGTTACGCTCAAATTATCCGGTGAAAATGTGCAGCAGGTCATTGATTTTATAGCCAAGAAAGAGGGCGAGCCCATTTCAGGGATGCGCATGAAAATCAAGAATGGCGTTGCTTATGACGTGACCATTGCCGGTCAGCCGTTTGATAAAACCAAGACCTACAACCTGCTCACTTACGATTATCTGGCGGACGGAGGCGATGAACTGGAATGCTTGCGGAAACCCATTGAAAGAAAAGAAATTAACAAAAAGGTGCGTGAAGCGCTTTTGGATAATATAAATGATCTGACCCGTCAGGGAAAAAAAGTAACCGCTCAGCTCGATGGAAGAATTGTCATTGTTAAAGAATAACCGCAGGGATTTTTTCAGGAAAAGTGCAGGAACGGCGGCATTATTCGCTTTGGGGAGCTTTCCATTCGAAGCGCTGGCCCGCGATTCGGCGGTTCAGCTGACCATTCTGCATACGAACGATGTGCATAGCCGCATTGAGCCATTTCCGATGGATGGTTCCAGAAACCAGGGATTGGGCGGGGTGGCACGCAGGGCGGCTTTGGTAAAAAAAATCAGACAGGAGCAGAAGAATGTGCTTTTGCTGGACGCCGGAGACATTTTTCAGGGAACGCCGTATTTCAATTTGTATGGAGGCGAACTGGAAATGCAGATCATGAGCGATATGGGTTACGATGCCGCGACCATGGGCAACCACGATTTTGACAATGGCGTTGCCGGTTTTGCAAAGCAGCTTCCGCATGCGAAATTTCCGATCCTGGTCAGCAATTATAATTTTGATAATACCGAGCTGAAAGGCAAAACACTAGCCTATAAGATCTTTGAGAAACAGGGACTGAAAATCGGCATCTTCGGGCTTGGGATCGAGTTGCATGGTTTGGTGAACAAAAAGAATTACGGAGAGACCCAATACCAGGACCCGATTGCAAAGGCCAACGAAACCGCATCCTTCCTCAAAAATGACAAACATTGCGATCTGGTCATTTGCCTTTCGCATCTTGGCTATAAATACAAAGACCAAAAAGTTTCCGACCAGATCCTGGCGAAATCAACCCGGAACATTGATCTGATCATCGGCGGGCACACGCACACATTCATGAAGCTGCCGGAAGACATCATGAACCTGGATGGTAAGGTCACGACCATTAATCAGGTTGGTTTTGCGGGCATTAACCTGGGTCGGCTGGATTATTTTTTTGATAGGGAATCCAAACGCAGGAAAATGGTTGCGGCCGTTTACCCGGTGCATGAGCATGGGTTGGTCTGATTGCTTTAATGATCATTCCATATGCAGAAACTGCTGGCGTATCTTTTCTTCCTCTAAATCGAGCTGAGCGAGATGCTGGCGGATTACCTCTTCCTCGAAGGTTTCTTTTTTGTTGAATTTGTTGAGAACGCTGCGTTTGTGGTCCAGCAGTTCTTTGGTAATGTGCTGGAATTCTTTGATATATTCATAGCCATCACCGGTCGCTTCGGGATTTTTGACGTGTTCCAGAAAACCGATGTCGCTTTCCAATTTTGCCTTCAGACTCTGCAATAATTCGTTTTTAGGAAGCTCATCCGCATGCCGCGCGTTGATTAGTTGCAAGGATTCCTCTGCCAGCTTTCGTCTGATTTTAATGTCCTGTTCCTGCGCACTGATCTCGTAATCCATTTCCCCCACATCCATCCATTTGATGACCAGCGGAAGCGTAAGACCTTGGAAAACAAGCGTTACCAGGATCACTATGAATGTAATGAACAGGATCATATTGCGCTGCGGGAATGGCTGGCCATTGGTTAGTAACAGCGGAATGGATAATGCGGACGCCAGCGAAACCACACCACGCATGCCCGCCCAGCCAAACATAAACGGCGCACGGAATCCTGGCCGGCTATCGGCCGTGCGGATAAAGCGGCTGATTATCACCGTAAACACGGAAGCGCCGAGGGCCGATGCGAGCCGCGTCACAATCACGACCAACGAAATAATGAGCCCGTATCTAATGGCGTCCGGCAATGCGCCCGGCCCCATTTCATCCACAATCACAGGCAATTCGAGGCCAATGAGCATGAATACGATTCCATTTAAGACAAAACCTACTGTGGACCAAACATTTACGCCTTGAATCCTGCTCAGATGCCCCATAATGCTGTGACTGTGATAGGAAAGAAATAGTCCGCCCGTCACTACGGCAATTACACCTGAATAGTGAAATTCTTCCGCCGCAATGTACATGGCATAAGGTGCCACAAAGGTCAAAATGGTGTCGATGCTGGGCGTGGTAGGAAGCCAGCGGTGGATTGCGTAGAAGATCAACGCAATGGCTAATCCGATCACGACGCCCATAATGATCACGATGAAGAAACTGCTAACAGCATCCTGCAGCACAAATGTGCCGGATAAAATAGCGGCCAGGGCAAACCGGAAAACGATCAAACTGGAAGCATCATTCAGCAAACTTTCGCCTTCCAAAATGGTTACCAGGCGTTTGGTAACCTTCACATCTTTCAGAATGGACGTCGCGGCAACTGCATCCGGCGGGGAAATGATGCCGCCCAGCAAGAAGCCTAATGGCAAGGTAAATCCGGGAATGATGGAATTGGAAACGTAGGCGATCACGCAGGAAGTAAGGATTACGACAATGAACGCAAACGAGCCGATCACACGACGCCATTTGTAAAAATCTTTCCACGAAGTCTGCCACGCCGCATCGTAAAGTAAGGGGGGCAGGAAGATCAGGAAAATTAGTTGCGGGTCAATGGAAATGGTTGGCAAGCCGGGTATGAAGCTTATCACGAGTCCGCCGATCACCAAAACAATGGGGTAGGAAACCTTGATACGCTGCGCCAGCATGACAAGGAACAGAATGATGACAATCAGCGAAATGTAAAGTATAATTTGTTCAGACATAAAGGATTGAGATGCTGATTTTACCTAATATATAATTTAATTCCGTTTGTGGATTTTAACACAATCTGCGGATGCATGCTCACTGCATGTGCCGGATCTGCCTCAAAATCAAATCTTTTGATCAGTGCGGCCAGGATCAGCTGCATTTCCATCATCGCAAACTGCTGTCCGATGCAGATACGCGGGCCTGCGCCAAATGGCAGATAATTGAACTTCGGTCGCTCTTTTGCATTTTCGGGACTAAAATTTTCCGGATTGAATGTCAGCGGGTCTTTCCAGAGATTCGGGTTCCGGTGAAGCTCAAAAACCGAGAGAAACACGGATGTTCCGGGTTTAACATGAAAACCCTCAATTTCCTGATCAACAATTGACTCCCGCGTCATCGTCCATGCAGGCGGGTAAAGTCTGAGTCCTTCTTCCACAACCTGCCGCGTGTAAGGCATTTGCATGAGCTGCTCAAATGTAGGCACATTGGTAAAAATGGCGCTTTCCTGACGAATTTTCGCTACGATTTCAGGTTGTTTGGACAGTTCCAGCAGCAGCCAGCTCAGGCCGGTGGCAGATGTTTCGTGACCTGCGGCGAACATGGTGATCGCTTCATCCCGGATCTGCTGATCATTCATTTGCTCGCCGGTTTCCTCATCAATGCTGTCCAGCAAAAGTTGCAGCAGATCATTCGGTTTTTCACCCGAAACGCGTCTTTGGTGTATAAATTCAAAAACCAATTTATTAAAATAAGCCAGATCGGTCTCAAAACGGCGGTTTTCGCCATTAATGGCCATGATCGGCAAGCGGTAAGGTTTGCGGACCCTTGTTACCAGATATTTCTGCGTCCGGCTCACCTGCTGATAAATCCTGGCTTTATCCTCCGTGGTCATATTTCCAAACAGCGTTTTCAGCGCGATATCGGATGTGATGCTCATCATTTTAACATCAATATCTACGGCATCCTTTCCCCGAAACGCTTCCATTTCGTCCAGAAACGAGGCGGTCAGGACGCCCATTGCGAGAAACAATTCCTGCAATCTTTCCCGGTGAAAAGCGGGCTGCACCAACCTTCTTTGCCTTAGCCAAAAATCGCCATCGCTCGTAACCAGCCCATTCCCAAGCACCGGACGAAGCATTTTGGACGAACTTCCTTTTTTGAAATTCCGGTTATGCTGTTGCAATACATGCCTGAAAAAACCCGGATCGCGGCTTACAACAAATTCCCTGAAAAGCTTCATCTGAAATGTATCCCCACAGGTTTCAAATCCCTGATGAAGGAAGTGCAAAGGGTTTCTGGCAAATTTGAAGGGAGCCAGAATGCCCAGTTTGCCCAACTTGTAAACAGGAATGTTACGCATCGTGAGAATTGGTAGAGAATTTCTGCAAATAAGTCATTAAGGCATAAAAAAACCATCCTTGGTCGGGATGGTTTCATGAACATTCGTTTTTGGCTCAGATAATAAGCTTATTTCTTGCCTGCAAATGAGCGGAGCATCCAGGTATTCTTCTCTTTAAACTGCATGAAGCGGTTCACCATGTCGTTTGTGCCATCATCGCTGGCCTCGTCACTGGCTGTCAGGAGTTCACGTTCCAATTCAATGAGTTTTGCCATATCATCCAAAATGGCATCCACCATTGCAAGATCGTTAAGACCGATCGTATTGATTTCCTTGATAGACGATTCGCTGATGTAGTCGGCGAAACGGCTGTGCGGCGGCTTACCTAATGTCAGCACACGTTCTGCGATCTCGTCGATGGTCAGTTGTGCGTTCGTGTAGAGTTCCTCAAATTTCACATGAAGGGTGAAGAAGTTCTGGCCTTTGATATTCCAATGACATCCCCTTAGCTTTTGATAATGGATGTGGTAATTGGCCAGGTAATCGTTCAAAAGGTCAACCACCGGTTTTACCTCTTTTTCATTCAGGCTTATCGCTTCGGCATTCATGATTTTTTGGATTAATGTTTATTGTGGTTTATTAACAAAACCATACCACGATCATTTAGTTTCATATATATACGTAAAACCCGGATTTGGGTTAAAAAATGTGTAAGATCGGCGCATAACGATGTTTTTCAAGTAACAGGCACGATAGTTGAATGTTACACGTTTAATACGCGTCAAACGGATATGACCGTTGTACTATCCACAATTCAATTACAAATATGATTACGAAAAATCTCAGGTTACTCAGCGTCCTGGCCATTATGTTTATGCTGTCGGGAATTGTTTCCAATGTTCAGGCTCAGGGAAAAGAGGAAGACAAAATCAGGGCAGCGGTCTCGGTTTTGAATGATTTCAGCAGCATGGAGGAAAGCATTCCGGCGCAGTTGCTGGACATGTCAAAAGGCATCATTATTGTCCCTAAACTGATCAATGCCGGGCTAATGGTGGGCGGAAAACATGGAAAGGGAATTGCTTTGGTGAAAAATGAAAAAGGCGAATGGAGTGATCCAGTGTTCGTTACGATCACGGGAGGCAGCGTAGGCGCACAAATTGGCGTGCAAGCAGTTGATCTTGTCCTGATTTTCAAGAGCAGTAAAACGTTAACGGAAATTGGTAAGGGAAGCTTTACACTGGGCGGAGACTTGTCCGTTGCAGCCGGGCCGATGGGCAGAAGCTCGTCTGCGAGTACAGATTACAAGTTGGAAGCGGAAGTTTACTCTTATTCAAGAAGCAAAGGTTTATTCGCCGGCGTAACCATTAATGGGGCAGCATTGTCTGTGGATGCCAAAGCGAACAATGCATTTTATGGCAATACAGACAGCGCCAATACCATTTTCACATCTTCAAAAGTGTCTTCCAAACCGGTTGATGATTTGCGTGATAAACTGGATGATTTAAATTAACCAATGATTTGCCATGCCATCTTCTGTTGTCGCGAAAATGATATACGACGGAGATTCGGAAACGTTGCGGATTGTTTACGTTTCGGGGATGGTTTATGATTATAAAAATGTCCCTTTGGAAGTATACCAGGCCATGAAAAACTCGGGATCCAAAGGGACATTTTTAAACAAGCACATCAAAGACAATTTCGAATTTGAAAAAATAAATGACTGAGATCAATAGCTGATTCTCAGGCATTTGCTTTCACGGGATTTCGCAATTCTTTTCGTTGCAGAATTTCACTTCTCCCGTTTTTTCATTTCTGCATTTCACTTTGCCGGTTATTTTCACCGTCGCGCCTTTTTGAATCGATTCGTGGTTGATGATCACCCAGATGTCCTTGCTACCCTTGATTTTGACACGCGTGCCATCGAAAAATTTTTGTACTGCCATCGTCTGCTTTATGTTCAGGGGGCAAAGATATGCATCAAATATTTCCCTTTTTCATTTCGCTCACTGCGTGGTCAACCGCTCTTGCCGTTAATGCCATATAGGTTAGCGACGGATTTTGCGTGGAAGTGGACGTCATGCACGCGCCGTCGGTGACGATTATATTGGGACATGCGTGCATCTGGTTCCATTTGTTAAGCAGGGAGGTTTTTGGATCATTTCCCATTCTCACGCCACCCATTTCGTGGTTTTCGCTGCCAGGATTGCGTTTTGTGTCCGAAGTTTTAATATTTGAAAAGCCTGATTTTGAAAGCATTTCACTGAGCTCGGTATAAAAGTCTTTGACCATTTTCATATCATTATCATCGAATTCCACGTGCATCCGCAGCTGCGGAATGCCCCAATCGTCCTTCAATGTTTTGTGAAGGCTGATGAAATTGGTTTCCTTGGGCAATGTTTCGCCCATCATTTGCGCACCCAGGCTCCATCCGCTGCTATCGGGTTTAAACAGACTTTCTTTTAATGATTCACCCAGGTCATCTGTCGCGTTACCCATTTTGGAAGCCGAAAAAGATGTAGCATAACCTCGTAAAAAATCAGTTTCCTGCTTGAATACATTCCTGAAACGCGGAATATAGGCACCATTGGGTCGTCTTCCATCAACGGTCCGGTCGTGGTAACCGTCAAATTCTGCGCTGACGCGCCCCCGGTAATTGTGAAATCCGATGAATTTGCCCATTAATCCATTGTCGTTGCCCAGCCCATTCGGGAAACGATTGGAAATGGAGTTTAGCAATATGAGATTGGAGTTGATCGCTGACGCATTTACAAAAATAATTTTGGCATAATATTCCTTCATTTCCTTAGTCAACGCATCTACTACACGAACGCCCGTTGCGCGTTTCTTTTTCTCGTCATAAATAATGGAATGTACGACTGAATGGGGCTGTAACGTTAGATTTCCGGTCTTTTCTGCCCAAGGGATTGTGGAAGAATTGGAACTGAAATAACCTCCAAACGGACAGCCGCGCTGGCACATCGTGCGGTGCTGGCACTTCGCACGTCCCTGCTCGGTGTGAATGGGCTGCGGATCGCTGATATGCGCCACGCGGCCAATGATGATCGGGCGTGTGTTGTTATAATTTTTCGCCGTCTGGTCGCTGAAATGTTTTTCGACGCAGGACATTTCGTGTGGTTTAAGGAATTCACCGTCAGGTAACTGGGGCAAGCCGTCCTTATTTCCAGAAATCCCCGCAAACTTCTCCACATAGCTGTACCATGGCGCAATGTCAGCATATCGGATCGGCCAGTCGACGCCGAAACCATCACGGGCGGGGCCTTCAAAATCGAAGTCGGACCAGCGCTGCGTTTGCCTCGCCCACAGAAGCGACCTGCCACCAACCTGATATCCGCGCATCCAGTCAAACGGCTTGTCCTGCACATAAGGATGATCCGCGTCCTTCACCACAAAATGCATGGCATCTTCCTTGAAAATATAATGCTTGCTTGCCATCGGATTTGCCTGCCGGATCGCCAGTGAAGGCTGACCGCGGTGCTCAAATTCCCAGGGCTGCATATTGGCGGTAGGGTAGTCTACAATGTGTTTCACATCCCTGCCACGTTCCAGAATTAATGTCTTTAAGCCTTTCTCCGTGAGCTCCTTAGCCGCCCAGCCACCACTAATCCCGGTGCCCACCACAATGGCATCAAAAGTTTGCTGCTTTTCGGAATCGATATTGAAATTTGACATATCAGTAAAAATCAGAATGCTTTTATTTTGTTTTGGACGGCGTGTGTTGCCAGAGATTGGGCAGGAGCTTGTCGTGTAACAACATGCGCCATGTTCCCCAATCGTGCGCACCATCGCCGCCAATGTAGTAATCGTGTTTGATCCCGTGCTTTTCCAAAGCCTTATGCGTTGCTTCCGAGCGTTTTCCAACAAAATCCAGCTCACCGCTTCCCAGCCCCACAAGCAGATAATCCACCTTGTCTTTGATTTTTGGATCATTAAAAAACGCCGGATTCAATTTCTCAGGATCCAGATCGCCCGCACTTAATATGCCAAATGAGCTGAACAAGTCCAGGGCATTGAAACCCACCGCCTCCGTATGTCGACCGCCCATCGACAAACCCGAAATGGCGCGCGATTTCCGGTCCTGAATCGTGCTGTAAGCCTGGTCAACATAGGGAACGATGTGCTTCCTCAATTCTTCTTCGAAAAGCACATAAGTTTTTTCCAGATGTTTGGGATCGCTGCGGTGAATAACCTGATTATTAGGCATGGCAATGATCATCGGTACAATTTTTCCTTCGGCCAGCAGGTTGTCCGCAATGAAATTGGCCCGGCCATCATACATCCAGCCCGAGGCCAGTTCGCCGCTGCCGCCCATCAGGTAAAGCACCGGATATTTCTTTTTCGGATCATATCCCGGCGGAGTGTACACATACATTTCGCGCTCGCCGTTCAGGACCTTTGAATTGTAAATATGGCGGGTAATGTTGCCGTGAGGAACATTTTTGGCATCATAATAAGCAGGGCCGTTGTCATGCATGATCACATTGCTGTAACCCGGCTGGTTGGAAGTTCCGGTGAATGTGTTATTTGGATCGGCCACAGGCACGCCGTCGATCAGCAGCCTGTAAACATAAATGTTAGGCTTTACGGGTCCTACTTTCAGCGTCCACGTGCTGTCTGCACCTTTCACAAACGGAATAGGTCCTTTGGTTTTCAATGCAAGCAGGATCGGCCCGCCGGTGAGTTCCACCTTTTGGGCATCCGGTGCTTTTACACGAAATATAATGGTTTGATCGTCAGCCACTTCCGGGGAAATCACATTACCGCCGTAAGGGTTGAGTTTCTCTGTGTTCTTTTGCGGGTTCCAGTCCAGGTTCACATTGGCTTGTTGTGCAAATGTGCCTGTGGCTGCCAGAAGCAGCATTAATGCGGCTTGACAACCTATTTGGAACCAGCTGATTGAGTAGTCTTTTTTCATACTGAAATTCATTTCGCCCGCAGTACTAACCTGCTTTCCTGAATAAAGACGCCATTTCAGCAAGATTACCCGCTTGGGTAATGTTAAAAAAATAACCGGCCCTCCGTTTCCGGGAGCCGGTTTAGTTATTTTGATTTTCAATTAACCTAAAAACTGAAATGCGGCAGATCAGATTTTTTTCAACACATTAAAAATGTTCTGATGTGGCTGCTCACCCTCAAATGTCTGCACCAGCTTTCCAGCCTTGTTATAGATCGCAATGTAAGGGAATGATTTGATCTGATAATAGCGTTGAACCGTGTAAGAGTATCCTTCGGTGCCCACTTTAATGTTTGGGTAAGTGCTCAATTTATGCTGGCTTACAAATGGTTTCAGCATTTCCATGGATTGAAAAGTTATCATTACAACCTGCTTATTTGCGATCACATTGTAATTTTTAAGCATGTCTTTGGTAAAATCCTGACAATGCTCACAATCGGGTGAAAAGTAAATCAGAACCACCGGACCCGCTGCTAACTGCGCGGATGTATACTGCTGCCCGTTGGCAAGCTTTATCTGAAAAGGCGCAATTTTCTTGTCCATCAATGCAGACTGAGAAAACGCGAAACTGCTTGCAAAAACGAAAAGCAGGGCAGGGATTATTTTTCGGAACATATTAATAAGGCTCTTTTGAAATGAAGAGCACGCAAGTTATTAATCTTTGAAGTTTTATCCAGCTACCTTTTCGCTAAGTTTTTTCCGAATGTTTTTGAGTTGATAAATATGGCGTTTGGAGTGGCAGACGACGAAGTTGAGCCATTCCCAGCGCGTTAATTTGCCAACGCCCGGAAAGGCAAACGCGGTGGCCGTTAGCGAAAGATCATGCTCTGCCGCCACTTTTCTAATTTCTTCGCGCTCCTTTTGAAACGCCGCAACCAGTTCTGCCTTGTTATGCGGCCCGTTGGACGGAACATTGAAATCGGGTGCTTTCATTTTGGTTGAAAAATCCAGGAAAATGTGCTCGATCTCGGCAATGTTGGCATCCACAGGCCTTTGGGTGTCAGCATAATCGCCTAGCAGCATATCAGGCAAGCCACTTTCTGATTTCAAAATGTGCTCGACAACCTGCCCGCCAGTCCAGCTTCCTTCGAATGGAACTTCGTTGATTTCATTTTCGTCAAATGCATCAATTGCTTCCAGAAAGTTTTTGGTTGTGTTGTCCAGCTGGTCGAGCAATGCACTGGCGCTGGTGTCCGTTTCGGCCAGTTCTCTCACAATGATCAGTGCGTGATCCCATGCGTCAGACATCATTTCGAAATAGTCAATGCCCATGTCACATTGCATATCCAGCCGCGTAACCCCATTTTCTTCTTTAAGCCAGTAAAATTCCTGGAAACCCTTTACACTTTGTGCTTCCTCGTTTTCATAGTTTTCAACACCATTGTTCAACACGCCTGTATACTCAATAACCAGCTCTTCCGCGGGTTTATTAACGGTAATTATCCCAACGATGCCGCTTTTTGAGTCATCCGAAAAAACGGCTTTGCTGCCGACCTGCCAATCGGTTTCTGCCTGCGTCCCTTCGCTGAAAGCGTTGTACCAGATCTTGTTTTTATCATTGGAGATCATGACTTTCCATACATTCTCCTTCGGGGCATTGATTGCGATTGATTTTTTAATGAGCTTAGTTTCCATGGTTTCTGTTGTTTTAAAATGCTAAGTGTTTGCTAAAATTATTTTTCAAGAATATTTTTCAGGTTATTCAAACTGGTTTCCAGGTCCTTGCCAAGGATTCCATCGATAAAAAGGTTGGTAATGTTCATGGGATATTTACTGACGCCATTCATGCCCCAGCTTACTTTGGTTTGGTCACTGGTAACCGGCGTGGTTGTCATTTCCGCCACACCGATTCCTTCAAAGGGTCGGACAAAGCGGACTTCGATATTCACTTTTTCGTCTTCGGTAAGACTGATGATTTCCTGTTCTCCCTCACCCACATTTTTATCTTTGCTATCCCAGGCATATTTGAAACCAACCGCGCCATCGATTCCCGTATAAGTTTTTTTCATGCCCGGATCGGCCATCACCCATTTGCTGTAATTGTCCTGATTTTTCAGGAATTTGATATAATCGTAAACACTGCCTTTGGATCTGTTGATCGTAATTTCGCGCCTGACCTTATATTCTTTTTTTACAAACAGTGCCACCACCAGCAAAAGGACAATGATGCCGACAATGACTGCGAGAATTGTTAAGATAATTTTCATTTGATTTAAGGTTAAAGTTCTCAGATGCAATAAGATGTTACAAACCTACAAGTCTTTCCCCAAATCTCCGGGGGGTGAATATGTCAAGTTTAGGGGTTGAATGCGACAGACTATTTACCTATTTTTGGAATATGAAGCATATATCAGTACTCGTTCCGTGCGGCGATGCGGCGCTTGGGACCATCGAAGGGCCTTTTAAGTTCTTTAATTTTGTTAATGACTTTCTGGCTGCCATGGGCAGAGCGCCAGCTTTCGACGTGCAGTTAGTGGGTATGACTGCTGATCCTCAGAAATATAGCGGCGTCTTCACAGTTGTACCGGACGTCACGATCCATGATTTGGGAAAGACGGACCTGATCATTATACCCGCCGTGAATGGGGACCGGGAAAGTGTTATTGAAATGAATCAGCCCTTTTTTCCTTGGATCATCAAGCAACATGAAAAAGGTGCGGAAGTAGCGAGTCTTTGCGTAGGGGCGTTCCTGCTTGCGGCCACGGGCATGTTGAAGGGCAAAAGCTGCACGACACACTGGATGTCAGCGTCCGATTTCAAAAATATGTTCCCGGAAGTGAACCTGATGGACAACCGCATTATCACCGACGAAAACGGCGTGTACACGAGCGGCGGCGCGAACACTTTCTGGAACCTCCTTGTATATCTGGTCGAAAAATACGTCGACCGCCAGATGGCTATATACACGACGAAATTTTTTATGATCGAAATCGATCGCAATACGCAGTCGCCGTTCATTATGTTTACGGGCCAAAAGGAGCATGAGGATGAGGAAGTCAGGAAGGCCCAGGAATTCATTGAAAGGAGTTTTCAGGACAAAATTACCGTGGATCAGCTTTCCGAAATGTTTGCCATCGGGCGCCGGAGCTTTGAGCGTAGATTCAAAAAAGCCACTTCCAATTCTGTGGTAGAATACATTCAGCGGGTGAAAATCGAAGCTGCGAAAAAGAGTTTCGAGGTAAGTCGCAAGAATGTTACCGAGCTCATGTATGAGGTCGGTTATACGGATACCAAAGCATTTCGCAGCACATTCAAAAAGATTACCGGACTATCTCCGGTTGAGTACAGAAATAAATATAACAAAAGCCAAATCAGCGCCTGATCATTTCGTTTCGGCGCTGATCACATTGGTTTTTCCTTTTATTTCAATCGTATCAAATGCACCGTCAGGTTTTGCGACAACAGGCTTTCCGTTACTCAGCCAGTTTTTGTATTGGCCTTTTGGCAGAGCAATCACAATCTTCCAGATTTCCTGTTGCTGCGTCAAATCCAGGCTGATTGTGTTTCCAGTGCGCTTGAATGAATAATCAAGCTCATTATTGCCCACAATTACATTTTCCAGGCTGGCCTCATTCCAGGTTGTTGGCATTTGCGGCTGGACACGGATGACCTTTTTTGATGCAAATGGTTGTATACCAAAGAATTGCTGCACAATAGGATAAGCGTAACTGTACACATTCCAGGCCTGCGCCATCATGCCATAGTCCGGCGAAACTTCATAAATGGAGCCAGGAAGCGCAAAACTGAATGACTTGGTCATCCTTTTCAGATAGCCTAATGCCGCATCCGCGCGGCCATAGTTGTTTTCGGAAATGGCTAAGACGCCCGTTGGAAGCGTCATGACTGCGCCCGTGTAAGTAAAAACTTTGTTATTACCGGCGACCGAACTTTCATCTTTTCCAGCCGATTCATCCCGGTCGATGCCCGTTACAAATGCACCAAACGGATTTACAAACTTGGAGGCCGTTTGCAATGCAGCAAGGGCCTTGGATGAATCGGCAACGCCGGTTTCCATCGGTGTGTTTACAACCCAGTTGTGGTGCACAACGAATCCGCGTTTGGCGTCCGTTGTTGAGCCGGTTATTTTTGCTTTTGCAGCTTTCAGCTCTTCTACTGCCCAAGGTTTTTTTAGCGTATCGGCACGAATAATGGCGTCGTTAATCAGCGCAATGGCCTGCTTCGGCGTGCCTATAAAATCCGCATAGGAATTGCTTTCGGGCACCCAAAAATCTTTATTAATCTTCGTGCGGAGCTGGCTGGCAATGGAAGCATAATGCTGGGCCAATTTGTTGTCGCCCATTTCAATGGCCAGTTCAGACGCGTCCGCAAATGCTTTCTGCGTATAGGCTGCTACGTCGGTCATTTCGCTGTTCATGCCGTGAATTTCCATCATGCCAAACCCGTCCGGAAGCAGATTTCCATCTTTGTCATTCTCTTTTAAAAGCCAGTCCAATCCTTTCTTTATTGTTGGAAAATACTTTTTGAGAAATTCCTTATCACCCGTCCAGCGATAAACGTGCGCAATGAGCGAAGTGAATTGTGGGGTTTCATTAATGTTCCCGGGATTGAAAACCGCACCATTGGTTGACGTTTCGTGCATAATCCTGCCATTCCCATTCACTTTTTCCGAAAGCTTGTGAACCACATCAACTGAGCTTTTTACCAGCTCAGGCTGCCCGGTTGCGATGAGTCCTTTGAGGGCATATTCGCTGTCCGCACCAAACCACCAGGGATAATCCGGTGCACCTGCGGAAACGCCACGCCCAACTTCCGGAACATCCCGAATGAGCCAATCGGTGTTATATTTTGTCCATCGGAATGCTTGTTCGAGATTTTTGTCCGGGATAGTAAGCTTCGTTTTTAAGGCAATGGATTGATATCGTTCCTTTTTGGCAAGCAGCAACTTTGGAGCATTGGCTTGGGTTTCTGTGAATGTAGTCCGGGCGTTTTGTTCAGATTTATAAGAGCCGGCAATGGTTATAGGAAGACTTACAGAAGCGTTCGGCCCAATTTCAAGGTGATATTGCAGCGATGCAGAGACGCCCTTTCCCCGCGGTTTGTAATCGCAGGTTATTGCCTTCTGCTTGTGTGATTTGGAAGCCAAGGCTGCTCCAAACATGACAAACCAGTCATTTAAACTATCCTTGGCAATCCAGTTATGCAATGCTTCATCCCAGGTTGCCGCATCCTGCCCGTCGATCATATTGGTTCTTTCACCCAGCCAAACGGGCCTCAAATCCGTATAACCGTTGAAATCAAATTGAATGTCCAATTTTTCATTCCCCTCGTTCATGAAAGTGTATTCCACAACTACCGCTTCTTTGCCATCGGGGACAAACTGAAAGCGCTCAACTTTAAGGCCCGGAAGTCCGGTGGTAAAAATATGTTTGTTCGCAAAAGGGAAGTTAACAAATGTGTCCGCCTTCGTTAAGCAAGCCGACTGATCGCCAACGGTCACGGATGCTGTGAATCCGTCCATCAGCTTAATCGGATGGTCCCAGATCCCGCCCATTTCGCCTGTAACGTGCCAGCCAATGTCCGGAAAAGTGCCGTTTTGATGACCGACCATATAAACGCGGTCGCCGGCAGTAACGTAAGGTGTATTGAGATAGATGCTTTTGCCGCGGATGCTTTCGCTGTCGCTGACGAGACCTTGCAGGTTCTCTGTCTTCTGAACACTTTTGGTGCATTGCAGAAAAATAATGGAGCCAACGCCAAGCAGGAACGGCAATGACAGCAGTGTGCTAATTGCTACTTTCATGAATTAAAATTGTTATCCGGGATTTCAGGCTCGGCTGAAAACGCTCCAAGATAACAATTTTAAATCGTTGGTTTCGCTGGATAAATGAAGCTGCGCGGTTACATATATTTCATCCCCTCGTATCCCAGCAGCCTGCGCCAGAGAGCGATCTGGCCAATGATATTGGCCTCACGATAGGAACTGAATGCGATGATTTCTTTCACCGTATAAGTAACATCCGGGCCCATTTCGATCTTCACGGCCAGTTGTTCGTCCGTTGCATTCACCAGTGCATCGCGCAGGATCGGTGAAATGCGGTCCCAGTCGGCGCGGTAAGTTTCCAGCGTCGGGTAAGTCTCATTATCCTGGATGCCTTTGTTGTCTTTAAACAACTCGTTGCCTTGTTGTTTTTCACTCTGGCCGAATTGTCTGGCCATTTCATAGCGCTGTTCAACGGCGCTTCCCGCAAGCCATGCAATGTGATTTGCCTTCGTATTCAGGCGATTATGGCGGTCGGCATCTGAGATGCCATCCAATGCGCTTTTAAAGTAAGTGGTTTGCAAATCATACAGTTCAATCAACTCATTCAATTTGCTTTCATTTCCAGTTGCCATGATGATGGTGGTGAAGTTTAGAATTGGTAATGCGCTGCTTTACATACCGGTTTTAGCAGCCGGCATGAAGCGTACTTAATGTTTGATTATTTATTCCTGAATGACAGAGAGAATGTTCCCTGCCGGATCTGTGAACCAGGCGATGGATGGTTCTCCGCGTGAAATGTTGTCGGCATCCGTTTTCAGCTCGGGGAAATCATAACTTTCAAATTCGACACCCAGCGCTTTAAGGTCTTTCACCGCCTGGTCAATGTCAGGGACCGGAAAGTTGAGAACTGTGAATGTGGCTGGGGCATGATTTGGTTTTTCGTAAATGATCAAATCATTGCTACCTGCGATATGCAATTGAAGCAGACCCATTTCCTCCATTTCGGAAAGGTCTATTTTAAGGACATCTCCGTAAAATTCTTTGGCTTTTTGCAGATTATCAACTGAAAATCCACTGAATGCTTTTGTTTCTTTGAACATGATTTTTGGTTTTGTTGATGATTAAATATCTCGCTCCGCCTCCATGGCGTCAGCTTCTGTAAAGGCAGGTTCCGGTTTTTTGTATATCTGAGAAAGCTTGTGATAGGCTTTCGACTGCATGGCAATTAAGGTGACGATTAACCCTAACACACCGGTTACTGTAAACAAAAGTGCCAGGCCACGTGCGGTTCCGGTTCCAAACCAGGAGCCGATAAGGTCAACGCCAGCGCCGGTTGTCATAAAGGGAATAAAGATAAATTTTGCGATTGGCCCGATCATAAACGCTGTGATCGGCGACGCAGCCTGTTCAATGCTTTGTGCAAACCCAAAAACGCGGCCCTGTCTTTCGTGCGGAATAACTTTTTGCAGAATGGTTTGTTCCGTCGCTTCAACGACGGGAATCAGGCAGAGGTAAATGAACATGCCAACTGCCAAAAGCACTATGGAAGCCTGAATGGTGAAGAAAATGCAGATCGTCCACATGATAATGTTGGAAACGAATAGGGTTTTCAGCGGCTTCTTGCCAAGTCCTTTTTTTGCCACGACCAGCCCGCCAACAATGAATCCCAGGCTTAATACGCCCCACAATATGCCCCAAACCTGCACGGAAACCAGCGACAGACCGTAAGCGTCCATGAGCGACATAAACACACCGCCGAGAAAATTATTGAAAGTGTTGAAAAAAATAAGCCCGAAAAGCCCGGGTACAAGTCCTACAACCGCAATTGTTCCTTTAATGTCAATGTTTTCCATGTGCGTACCCGTTTGCACAATTTCCTTTTCAGGGATGTGGATCGTGATCAAGTGCAGCAGTACTACGACTGTTAAGCCCACAGCCAGCGCGAGCATCCAGGTCATGCCCATAAAACCGATCACCAACCCGCTGAAAATGGATGCGATCAGGAACGACACGCCGTTCACGGTTCCTACCAAACCATTTGCCTTGTCGCGCTTATCTTCTTCAATTAGAATGGTAACGACCGTCGAAATCGCAATGGCCCGGATGTTGCCTACCAGTGCGCCTAGCAGGCAGAGGACGATCAGTATCCACAAACTGATGTTTGCAGGGTTTTTAAAATCAGCCTCGGGCGTAATAATATAAGTAAGTAACGCCAGCACATACAGGATCAGCGTTACGATCCCGGAGATCATCATGGATGTTTTTTTCTTGTAGCGGTCTACAATGGATCCGAGGAAAAAACCTGATAATGCTACCGTCGCGAAATAGATCCCGGCCATTACCGATGTCGCAATGACGGATCTGGTTTCCAGATATACCCAAAAAGTTACCGCGAACCAAACGAACGTATTCGTCAGGGTCGCGGCAAGGGAATTGATCAAAATGGAATAAAAGGTCTTCATGGCTAATAGTAAGTTGATATGTCAAATATGAAATAGCATCATTTCCGACATTACAAAATTACTACATCAAGCCGTCATGCAAGGTGGTGTTATAGGACAATTTAAGGGTGGAATTGTGCCATTATCTGCATGCATGTTGCGTAACTTTCCTCACGGAACGGTGCTTCTTACCGGCACCGTTTGCTGAACGGGTTGAGTTCGCTGGACAGGCTGTGTCTGAGGTACGTTCTGCCGGGTTGTCGGAACAGTCGTGGTTCTGTTCGTGGTAGTGGTTGTTGTGGACGATGCAGGCTGTGTAACGGGCGCCGTTTGGGTTGTTGTCGTCCCGTTTTGCGTCTGCGTGGTTGTTTGCGTTTGTGTAGCCGTACCTGTCTGTTGTGTTTGTTGCGGCGTTTGCGTGGTAGTTTGTTCCACTTCTGTAACCTGCTCAACAGGCTGCGTAGTCGCGGGTTGATATCTCTCAGGCATTGTGATCGGATCCTGAGAAGTGTTTATTTTGGGCACTTGCCCTTCCGTTACTACCGGAACCGGATCGTTAACCGCTCCGGGGTCAGCAGCCTGGGTTGCTCCCTGAATTTGTCCGGTCGGCTTGGGCTGATATTCGCTGTACGGCCGTGCAGTTTGCCCTGGTCCCGAGCTTGGGATTTTTCCGGTTGGTGCGGGTCGCGACCCGATTTTCTGGGCATGGGATTGAACAAAAAACGCTTCTGTAAAAATGAATGCGGCAATCAGTGTTAGCGTCAGAATCTTCATATAGTGTTGGATTGATTGAATGATAAATGTAATCCTATTCACATTCTTACCAAAACCATTCCAACAACAACAGCGCTGCATCACGTGAATGCAACGCTGTTCGATCTCATGGCTAACAGACTAATATTTTAACGTTCCCAGAATGCCGGCGGCTCTACACCCAGCGCGCGGAGGTAAACGTATCCTTGTGCGCGGTGATGTATTTCATTGTCGATCAGGTACAATAATGTATTCAGGATCGTGTTTGGATACATGCCGAAGGCAGCCTCGGTTTCGTGAAAGCGGTCGGCGGAGATTTGCGGCCATAATGTTTCAATATACTCAGTTACCAGATCCCAGAGGTTTAGTACTTCCTGTTTGGTCGGCGGCGCAGGAGTTGAATGATCGAGCGCAGGCTCACCAAAAGTCCAGTCGCCAAACGCAATGCCGCGAATGCCAGGCGCAGAAAGGCCGATAATTTCCATAGACAACTGCGCAAAAGTGCGCATGCCACCAATAGAAAAGGTGTAAAAATGTTCTTCGGGAAAAGCTTCAATTGTCTTACGAGTCAATCGGCGGTGTCCCTGCCAGTGCACGAGCAATGCGTCAGCATTTAACAGGGATGGAGAAAAAGTTGCTTCGTTTGCGATGTTGTTGGTTTCCATTGTCAAAGGTGTTTGAGTGTTTTTGTTATTGAACACAACAAAGGAAACAGGGGCAGATGACAGCCGTATGTCAGCAGGTTTTGGAGGTTGAAAAATATTTTTTTAAAATAAATCTTTTTTACTAAACACTGTTTATTATATTTACGACGTAAACACTGAAACATGGCGATCAAAGAGAGAAAAGAGCGGGAGAGGCAGGATATGCGCAATCTGATCATTGATTCAGCCACCCAGCTGTTTTTGAAGCAGGGTTATGATAAAACGTCGATTCGGACCATTGCGGAAGACATTGAATACAGCCCTGCTACGATTTATCTCTATTTTAAAGACAAGGATGAAATTTTTTATGTCATCCACGAAAATGCCTTCGCTATTCTGGATAAGCAGTTTCGCAAGCACGACTCGATTGAAAATCCGTTTGACAGATTGATCGCTGTTTGTAAAACTTACGTAAAGTTTGCGATGGATAATCCCGATTACTACGATCTGATGTTCATTATGCGTGCCCCGCTCTCGCAGATTAAGTCGGAAGAAAAGTGGGATGCCGGGGAATGTGCCTTTGAATACGTGCTGGATACGATCGCTGCCTGCCTCGAAGCGAATCTGATCAAACCAATGGACAAGTATGTCCTTGCGATTTCTGTCTGGTCCTTTGGCCACGGATTGGTTTCCTTATATGTGCGTGAAAGATTATCCGTGATGGAAATGCCTGACGATGTAATGCTGATAATGATGGAAAGTTCCGTCAACTTTTTTTTAGAAAATCTGAGAGTGTAAAAAAAATTTAGCCATGAATGAACACTGTTTACTAAATGAACGTCATTTACGAGCGCGTAAATGGCGGGATCGCTTGCGATGGAAATTGCTTTTTGTGATAGCGATGATCAGTTTTTCCAAACCGCTTTTTGCCCAGGACCGCATACTGGATGCATATGTCAGCCAGGGACTGAAAAATAACCAGGGACTGCGGCAGCAGGATTTTTTGCTGCAAAAAAGCCTGTATGCGTTGAAGGAGGCGAAAAGTTATTTTCTACCGGAGGTTAATTTCAACACTTCCTATCTGGATTCGAGAGGAGGAAGGAAGATCAGCATTCCGATCGGTGACTTGCTGAATCCGGTTTATACGTCGCTGAACCAGCTCACCAATTCAACTGCATTTCCGCAGGTGGAAAATGTGAACCAGACATTCAATCCCAACAATTATTACGATGCCAAATTCAGGACATCACTGCCGCTCTATAATCCGGAGATAGGGGTTAGTACGAAGATCAGGAAAGAACAAATTAACTTTCAACAGGCTGACTATGATGTTTATAAGCGTGAGTTGGTTAAAGAAATAAAGTTGGGTTATTATGCTTATCTGCAATCCGAGGAAGCAATCCGGATCCTGGAAAGCGCTGTGAATCTGGCCCGGGAGAATCTGCGATTCAACCGCGTATTGGTGAGCAATGACAAAGCGATCCGCACAGTTGTCAGCAGGTCGGAGAATGAATTGATCGGCTTGGAAGCGAGGTTGGAAGAAGCGAAATATCAATCTAAAAGCGCAACTGCCTATTTTAACTTTTTGTTAAACAGCCCGCTGGATACAAAAATTGAAATGGTCGAAACCATTCAAAATGAGCCAACCGCCGGAGGCAATGCATTTAACAAGAGAGAAGAATTGTTAAAACTGGAATCATTAGCGAAGATCAACACGCTGTCCGGCCAGCTTGCGAAGGCTTCCTCGCTGCCCAAACTCGCAACGTTTATAGACCTGGGTTCGCAAGGTGATTTCCTGAATTTCAATAATGATACGCGTTATTATTTCTTCGGCTTGACGCTTGACTGGCGGGTTTTTGCTGGTAACCGCGTGCAATACAGGACCAAGCAAGCACTCATGGACAGCAAGGTGACCGGCGAGCAGATCAGCCAGGCGGAGCAGCAGCTGGAACTGCAATCCCAGACCGCTTCAAACAAGTTGAACGCCGCCATTCGCATTTTCCAGGCGTCCAAAAGCCAGACAGCGCTTTCACAGCAATATTACCAGGATCAGCAAAAGCTTTACCGCGAAGGGCAACTGCTTTACATTGAACTGCTTGACGCGCAAAACCGGCTCGTAAGCGATCAGTTGCAGCAGAGTATTTCTTATATGATTATGCAAACGCGTTCGGCCGAGCTGGAACGTGCGCAGGCCAGTAATCCATTTTCAAATTAAACATGCCATGAAAAAAACAATCAAAACAAGCATTATCCTGATTCTGCTTTTGGCAGCGTTAGGCGCGTGTAAAGAAGAAAAAAAGGTTGAAGAAACGGATTCGACCATTCCGGTGAAGATCATTAGTTCGGCAGCATTAACCCAGTCGCAGCCGGTGCAAACCTCTGGCTTGCTGGGTTCCGAAAACGAAGCGCATCTTTCCTTTAAAATAGGAGGGATTATTCAGGATGTTATGGTGAAAGAAGGGGATAGGGTGCGTAAAGGGCAACTTCTGGCAACACTCAATGCAACAGAGATCGCCGCACAAATGGCACAGGCAGAGGAAAACTTCATGAAAGCCAAGCGCGACGCACAACGCACGCAAAATCTGTTTCGCGACAGTGTGAACACAAAAGAACAATTGGAGAACAGCCTTACTTCGCTGAATGTTGCTGAAAAGCAACTGGAAATTGTCCGGTTCAACCTTTCGCAGGCCAAAATATATGCGACTACGGACGGTGTGGTCATTCAAAAATTGCAGAATGCAGGTGAACAGGTGCAGGGCGGCGCGCCGGTGCTTTTCATAAGCAGCACGAGCAACAAAGACTGGGTGATTAAATGCGGCCTCACGGATAAGGACTGGACGAGATTAAAAGGCGGAGAAAAAGCCGAGATCATTTTCGATGCATATCCGCAGACCTTTTCAGGAAGTATAGCAACACTTTCCCAAGGCAGCGACACAGGTTCTGGCCTTTATCAGGCAGAAATCAGGCTCGATAAGCAGCCTGCAAAGCTGGCGAACGGTCTTTTTGCAAAGGTGAGTATTTACCCGAAACAAAAAACGGAAATGATATCGGTGCCGGTGGATGCATTGATCGAAGGCGAGAGCGACAGCGCTTTTGTGTTCGTTGCCGATAATGGCAAGGCTTTGAAAAAGCAGGTGAAAATTGCGTTTCTGGAAGGGGAAGAGGCTTTCATTCTTTCAGGAATTGATGCGGGAGCGAAGATTATTCGGGAGGGTTCGGCATATCTGGCAGATGGTTCGGCGATTAAAATTGTCCAGTAACATTCAAATCACTACGTTATGAAATTACCTGAATTTGCTGTCAAAAATTACCAGTTTACGCTGGTGATTTTTATGGCTGTGCTGGCGCTGGGCGTTTATTCGCTCTTTACAATGCCGCGCAGCGAGGACCCGGACATTCATCCGCCTCAATTTACGGTTGTGATCGTTTATCCCGGCGCAAGCCCCAAAGACATGGAACAGCTTGTGGTGGACCCGATGGAGAAAAAGATCAACGAGCTGGACGATATGAAGCATGTGATCACCGACATCCGCGATGGATTGGCCGTGATGCAAGTGCAATACAAATACAGCTCCGATCCTGATGATAAGTATCAGGAGCTTGTCCGTGAGATCAATAGCCTGAGAAACAGTCTTCCTGCCGACATTAACGACATTCGGATCAACAAACAGATCCCGTCCGATGTGAGCATTTATCAATATGCATTGATCAGTGAAAATGCTTCCTATGCGCAGTTGAAAAAGTATTCCAAGGACTTCAAGGAACGGCTGGAAAAGATAAAATCATTAAAGAAAGTGGACTATGCCGGCTTTCCCGAACGGCAGGTGAATGTGAGCCTGAACCTTGAAAAGATCGCACAGCAAAAGCTCACGCAAAACCAGATCATTAATGCATTGCAAAGCGAGAATGTCAACATTCCCGGTGGAAGCATTAGTATGGCGACCAAAAAGCTGAACATTAAAACCAGCGGTAATTACCGTACGCTGGACGAAGTGGCCAACACGGTCGTTTCCACTTCCGGCGGAAAGGTCGTTTATCTCAAAGACGTTGCGGATGTGAAACTGGGTTATGAAGACGAAACGCACATTACGCGCTTGAATGGGTTCAGGTGCAGTTTTGTGAATGTTAGTCAAAAGGAAGGGGAGAACATTATAGCCGTCCAGGATCAGGTTTTACCGGTTGTTGCAAAATTCGAAAAAGAACTTCCTGCGAACATTGAGCTCGTAAAGGTTTTTGATCAGGCTAAGAGTGTCGACCATCGTTTATCGCATTTTGCCAGGGATTTTGGCATTGCCATCCTGCTAGTTCTGCTCACATTGCTGCCTTTGGGCTCGCGGGCCTCTGTTGTTGTAATGATTTCTATTCCCCTTTCGCTGAGCATTGGGCTCACAATAATGAACTTGCTGGGTTACAATATCAATCAGCTGAGCATTGTGGGGATGATTGTGGCATTAGGCATCCTGGTGGATGACAGCATTGTGGTTGTAGAGAACATTGAACGCTATCTGCGGCTCGGTTATGGTCGGGTGGAGGCTGCGGTGAAAGCGTCGTCACAGATTGGCATGGCGGTTGTAGGCTGCACCATTTTATTGATTTTTGCTTTTCTCCCGCTGGTTTTCCTGCCCGAGGGAGCGGGGGATTTCATCAGGAGTCTGCCGCTTTCAGTGATCACCACGGTTTTCGCTTCCATGCTTGTGTCGCTGACGATCGTTCCGTTTTTGTCTAGTATCCTTTTGAAAAAACATGCGAGCGCAGAAGGAAACTTCTTGTTGCGCGGAATGAAAAAGGGCATTCACAAAACATACGGAAGTCTTTTGGACAAAGCATTAAAGTGGCCTGCTACAACATTGGTACTGGCCGGGCTGATCTTTGCAGGTTCGCTGGCGCTTGTTCCCCTGATCGGGAACAGCTTATTTCCAAAATCCGAAAAGCCCATGTTCCTGATCGACATTGAAACACCGCAGGGCACGAACCTGAAAAAGACGAATCAGGTTACGCGCTACGTGGAAGGGATTTTGAAAAAAGAGCCTTTGATAACTTCTTTTGCAACCAATGTTGGGAAAGGCAACCCGCGGGTTTATTATAATGTGATCCAGCGCAACGAAAGCGAAAATTTCGCGGAAATCTTCGTGCAGGTGGAAGGCCTTGAAACCGAGGAAAAAGTAGAGGTGATTGAGCGGTTAAGGAAAAAATTGGAGCGTTATCCGGGTGCAGAAATCAAGGTGAAGGATTTTGAGCAAGGACCATTGATCGAAGCCCCGCTCGCTTACCGCGTTTATGGTGAAAACCTGGACGACCTGCGCAAAACGGCATTCAGGGTAGCAGATATGCTGAGCAAGACGGAAGGGACCATTTATGTGAACAACCCCTTGCAGGTTCAGCCGACGGACCTGAAAGTGAACATTAATAAGCAAAAAGCGGGAACGCTGGGCATTTCGTCCGCCGATATTGATCGGACTGTGAGATTAGGCGCTGCGGGCTTGAATGTGGCCACTTATCGGGAAGACGTAGGCAAGGCTGATAATTATAATGTGAATGTGTCTGTGTCAAGGAATGCTGCGGTCCAGGATTATGGTGTATTTGATAAATTATACGTGACGTCAGCATCGGGCGCGAACATTCCTTTGAAAAACGTCGCGACCATTGAATTCGAAAGTTCGCCGAACCAGATCCGCCATTATGACAAGGATCGTTATGTGACCGTTTCATCGTTTGCGAAGCCCGGTTATAATGTGCAGCGCATGAATGAAGACATCACCGCGAAGCTGGGACAGTTTAAATTTGAGAAGGGCCAGACATTTACGGTGGCAGGTGAAAAGGAAAGCCAGGAAGAAAGTTTCGGCGGACTCGGCTTGATCATTTTGGTAACCATCTTTGGCTTCCTGGGTGTTCTTATCCTGGAATTTAAAACATTTAAAAGCATCCTCATTGTGCTGTCGGTGATCCCGCTCGGAATAGTGGGCGGTTTGGCCATGCTTTTCCTGACGGGTGAGACGCTTTCGTTCACGGCGACAATCGGTTTCATTGCCTTGGTGGGGATTGAGGTGAAAAACTCGTTGCTGGTGGTAGATTTTACCAACCAGTTACGGGCGCAGGGAATGGGGATCGAAGAGGCCATTATCGAAGCGGGGGAGATCCGGTTTGTGCCGATATTACTGACTTCCATGACGGCGATTGGCGGATTATTGCCGCTGGTGATCGAATACAGCGCGCTTTACTCACCGCTGGCCCTGGTCCTGATCGGCGGATTGATCAGCTCAACATTGCTTTCTAGGCTTGTTACGCCGGTAATGTACAAGCTTTTGCCACCATCCATCGAGCATGTAGCAAAAGAAGAAGCGGTTTTGGAACCCCAGTTTTAAAGTTCCTGAGCAATTTTTAAACGAAATAAAAGCACCAGCAAGAGGAACGCGGTTCTATTGCTGGTGCCTTTGTAATATATGACGAGGAAGGCTTAGCGTGCGCTAAGTTGTTGAGACATCACTTGGTGCATCCGAGCTTTTTTTTGCGCGTTCCCCACTTGTCCGCTGTGCCACCGGCAAACTGAA
Source organism: Dyadobacter fanqingshengii (assembly GCF_023822005.2). Lineage (GTDB taxonomy): Bacteria > Bacteroidota > Bacteroidia > Cytophagales > Spirosomataceae > Dyadobacter > Dyadobacter fanqingshengii. Next base: position 1,504,858 of record NZ_CP098806.1, on the reverse strand, counting down.
AGAATCAATAAGAGAATAAGCAGGAAAGATTGCAAAAAGAAATACTTGTACTTAACCAGTCGCATGGATTTCACAGAGAAGATGTCTAACAAGTCAAATGTAGAAATATCTCCTTGGAGTCATGAAATAGGGGCATTCCAAAAACATTCCAATTTGAAATGACTTGACAGCTTGATAGTTATCCCTATAATTAAATTCTCTATTACTCCCTCAGATTGTAGACACCACATCTTTTAAATCGGCCTCTTCCGGAAGATTGAGTTTTTTTCGGATCCTGTGGCGGATCACGCGGACGCTCTGTACGGAAATTCCGAGCGTGCTGGCCATTTCCTTGTAAGTAAGATCGAGCCTGGCGAGCGCCATAAAACGGGTTTCGGCAGGAGTGAGGCCGGGCAGTTTCGCCCTTAACCTGGATAAATAGCCGACATGGATTTTTTCAAAAAGCGTCCTGAAATACTCCCATTGTTCGTCGGTAAGAATGGTGATTTTTTGTAACTCCTGAACCGTTTCCTCGCTGCCGTTAATGCTGTACCGGGCGCTGAGCTCTTCCACCAACAGATTCTTCTCAGAAATGCTTCTGGTAAATTCTTCGAGCTGAATGGTTGCAAAAGTAAGTTCCTGCTCGGCTTTTTTCAGCTGGTCATTAATGATGCGTTGCTTTTCCCGCGTTTTGTAATAGTAGGTTTTGTAAAAATACAAGGCAACCATGAGCAGCAGCAACACGAGTGTCAGCAGGATGTTACGTTCCAGCGTTTTGATCTGCTTTTCGGCAGCCACGCGTTCCATATCTGCCTTATGTGCCTGTAATTGAGCCTTTTCACTCGCCCGCAGCATTTGCATGGCATTGAAATCCTTTTCGAAAGCATTGCGCGTAATGGTAGCTGAATCCAGATACATGTTGGTCAGCACAAAGTTGCCTTTGGCCGCATTGATCTTTCCGAAAACCTGGTAAAGCAGTTCAAGTGGCTGCTTTATACGCGAAAGCCACACATATTTCTGGGCCTCATGAATGGTCTTTTCTGCTTTGCTGATGTTGTTTTGTCGAAAGTAAATGTCTGAAAGCAGAGTCAGCGCCGCGGCGGCCTGGGTGTGGTCTGATATAATGACCGCTCTATCAACACAAGCTTCTAAAAGGGGAACTGCTTCGTCGTATTTTCCACGCAGGTAAGCCGTTCTTCCCAGGTTTCCCTGTGCAATGCCTTTCCAGACAGCATAGTCGCCGATCCCGACATTTGACAATATCTTTTTGAAATAAATATCCGCAGAATTGAGCAGATCTGTCTTCATATAACTCAGCCCGATAGTGTTCATGGCCATGTTGTGCACCCCGCGGTGGTCCCGGATCACGTCCACCGTCAGTGCTTCCCGCGAAAAGCTGATCGCATTTTTGTAATCGGCGAAAAAATAATAAGCTTCTCCGATCTGTGACAGAAAATACGCCTTTTCAGGAAAGTCCTTTTCAGAGATTTTTTTCAACAATGGGTGTATTGTGAGATATTCCTCAAATGCGCGCTCGTAGTTTTTAGTTTCGTACCAGTAAAAATGCGCAAGATGTCTGCGGGACCGAAGGTGAATTTGCATATTCCCCGCTTTCTGAGACTTGGCAATCAATGCTTTCAAATCGAGGATATGCTTTTTTTTCATGTCCTTATGCACTTCACGATCCAGCATGATCCGCATCAGGTCGGCTTCCATAACTAAATCCTGATCGTTGTTCCGGAGCGCCACCTTTTTCAGGGTTTCGAGTGATTTATAAGCTTCCGGGCCTCTATCCGTGTAGATGTTTGAGTCGATAAACTTGCGTAGGTCCGTATAGCGCTCGGCGTGGGTCTTGTTTATAATGTGATCAAACTGGGCATCAGCAGAAAGCGCTGAGAATAGAAGGCACACGATAATGAAACATCTGCTAAAAATGCGTTTCATTTAGTTTTAAGGAAGGTTAAGTTCGGTTTGTTGGTATTTTCATTCCCCACCGGCGAAACGGGAGGAACAAGGGTAAAAAATGGCGGCCATTGCTGGCCGCCTGCAACCCACAACAAAGAGTGGCACAGTATTAATCTGCGATTACACAATTGTAGTCCGTGACTAATCTAAGGTTTTCACACCTGTATTTGTGTTCAGCCATCACTTTAATTCATGGAAAACAGCAAAATCAATTGCTTGCACTCAACTTTGAACAGTTGGTGCCACGATAAATCGGTTCCGATAAAATGATGGAAGAGGTTGCAGGTGCTAAGCTAATACAAATCCGGACGACATCAAATTTTGATTTTCAATGCGCCAAAAATGATGCTTGGCATAGGTTTTTTAGTTTTATTGGGGTTCTATGGAAAATTTAAAACAACAAAAAAACGCCGGAAGATTAGTAATTGTAGCCTATCGATTGCCATTCAAAATCGTTCGTGAAAACGATCAGGCACAATTATTCCAAAATTCAGGAGGCCTCGTTTCGGCTGTACTGTCATTGGTGAAGAATAAAAACGGCCCGGTTTTTAGTTCAGATGACAAGATCCAGTGGATCGGGTTTTCGGAAAATACGCGTGAAGAGCTGGAAGGACAATCACTTACCAATGAAGACTTTCAGGCACATCCCGTTTTTATTCCCGAGGATGTCAATGAAAAATATTATGAAGGCTTCTGCAATAACCTGATCTGGCCTTTATGCCACTATTTCCCGTCGCTCGCACGGTTTGATGACGAATATTTTGAAGCCTATCAGATCGCTAACAGACTGTTTTTTGATAAAATAGATGAGATCATTCAGCCCGGCGACGTGATCTGGGTGCAGGATTACCAATTAATGCTGCTACCCGAGATGATCCGTCAGAAATATCCGGACAACAAGATCGGCTTCTTCTTTCATATCCCCTTTCCGTCTTTTGAATTGTTTCGCCTGTTGCCAGTTAAATGGCGCAAAGCCATTGTGGATGGGATTTTAGGCGCAGATGTTGTTGGCTTCCATACCAATGATTACGTTGAATACTTTTTGAAAGCCGCGCGGCTTGTTTCCGGGTATGGCAACAAGCTGCATTACATTAATATGAGCAACCGGATCGTAAAAGTGGATTCTTTTCCGATCAGCGTGGACTTTGACAAATTTAATGATGCCTATGACGATCCAATGGTGGCCGATGCACGCAACGATGCGAGGCATTCACTGAACCAAAAGATCATTTTTTCAGTCGACCGGCTGGATTATTCCAAAGGGATCATTCACCGGTTGCGCGGCTTTCAGCGTTTCCTGGAAAGATATCCGGAGTGGCATGAAAAGGTTTCGTTTGTAATGGTTGTGGTTCCTTCACGGGACACCATTGAACAATATCAGCAAATGAAGTCCGAGATCGATCAGACCGTTGGCCGGATCAATGCTGATTATGGCAATATTTACTGGCAACCCATCATATATCAGTATCGCTCAATGCCTTATCACGAATTGGTGGGAATGTATACCGTGAGCGACGTTGCATTGATTACGCCTGTGCGGGATGGGATGAACCTGGTTTGCAAGGAATATGTCGCCAGCCGGAAGGACCGTAAAGGTGTTTTGATATTGAGTGAGATGGCCGGTGCGGCTGCCGAATTAGGTGAAGCGCTGATTATCAACCCCTTGGACATTCAGGACATTGCCGATGCAATCAAGAATGCTTTCGAGATGCCGGAGGAAGAGCAGACAAAACGAATGGATGCCATGCGGGAACGGATCAAAGATTATGACGTTTTCGCCTGGACCGAAGATTTTTTTACACAGATGACCATGCTTGAACAAGAACATGAACGCCTGAGACAGGTGTTTCTTACCAATAAAGGCATCGACGCAATCCGTCATGCGTATGCAAACGCAACTAACCGCATTCTGTTTTTTGACTATGATGGAACGCTGGCGCCCATTGTCCCGGATCCCGCTAAGGCAATTGTTTCCGAAGATGTCAAGAAACTGATTCTTGAAATCGCCAAAAGAGACACCGTCATCATCATTAGCGGACGCGACCGTCACTTTTTGGATAACCTGTTCCGGGACCTCCCTGTTCACATCATTGCCGAACATGGGGCGCTTACCCGCACGAAGGGAAGTGATGTGTGGGTCCTGAATGAGAGTTATGAAGAAAACTGGAAAGAGAGCATTCGTCCGATTATGGATATTTATGCCAAAAGATGCCCTGGGGCTTTTGTAGAAGAAAAAGAAACTTCCCTTGCGTGGCATTACCGGACCGCAGATGAAAAAGAATACGCGCAGAGACGTGCACAGGAGTTACTATGGCAGCTGAAAAACTACATTCAACCCGAGTTAAACTTGCAGGTTATCGATGGTAGCAAAGTTGTCGAAGTTAAAAAGACTGCATTTAACAAGGGAACAGCGTCCCGGGCATTTGTTGAAAACGGAGACTATGATTTCGTGCTGGCCATCGGCGACGACACAACAGACGAAGACATGTTCGAAGCTTTGCCCGATACTGCTTACACGATCAAGATCGGGGACGACCTTTCTGCCGCGAGAAACCACATCAGAAGTCAGGAAGAAGTTTTTCATTTCCTTAACTTTATGGTTTCATCGATTGGGGAATAACATGTTATGCAAGACGAGCTGCGGCTTTTGCGAAAACTCATAGAATCGGTCAGGCCGCTGAGTGATGAAGACTGGTACGCGTTTTCGGGCATTTGGAAACCGTATTCGGCGGGGCGTAAGGAAGTGGTTACACCTGCCGGGCAAACGGAGAACCATTTGTATTTTGTAACAAAGGGCATTCAGCGCGTTTATTATCTGGATGATCAAAGCCGTGAGGCGACGCTTGCTTTTATGTATCCACCATCTTTCGGCGGCGTGGTGGATTCGCTGCTTTTGGGACAGCCTTCGCGGTATTATTTTGAGACGCTCACACCGTCGGAATTTCTGCGCGCACCCAGGCAGGATCTGGAAGCATTAATGGCCAGGCGCCCGGAAATAGCCGATATGGTCCGACTTGGCGTTACCCAGACGCTTTCAGGCATATTGGAAAGGTTGGTCGAGGTGCAATGCTTCTCTTCAGAAGAAAAATTCCGCAACCTGCTTCGTCGCAGCCCGCATATATTGCAGCTAGTTCCGCACAAGTATCTGGCGAATTATCTCGGCATCGACGCGACCAATTTCAGCAAGCTGGTAAATAAGATCAGAATTTGAAATGTTGGTTTTTACCAATCATTTATTCCTGCGCAGGTTTCAATTTTGCATTACAAAAACACAAAGCAAAATGAAACCTGTAAACAAAACTGAACTCCTCAGGACACTGGAAGATAGGGTAGAAGGGCACATTTCTGAAACCATTGCCCTATTTCAAAACAGAAGCGACAAGTTTCTTAATATGCCATCTGCAACCGGTGGGTGGAGCATTGCACAATGTCTCGACCACCTGAATAGTTACGGCGACTTTTATTTACCTCACATTGAAAAGCAAATCTTGAATTCAGAAGACGCAAACGTTGCAGAATTCACGAGCACCTGGTTTGGCGCTTATTTTACAAAAATGATGGACCCGGAAACGGGGAAAAAGAAGTACAAAGCTATGAAAGGCCACATTCCGGCTTCGGATCTGAACGCTGCGAATGTAGTAGGGGAGTTTCTTCGGCAACAGGAGCTCGTAATGAGCTATTTGAGCCAAGCACGCAAGAAGGATTTGAACAAACTTAAAATCCCGATATCCATCTCCAAGCTGATAAAGCTTCGGCTTGGAGATGTTTTTCAGTTTTTGATCGCTCACAATGAGCGGCATATGCAGCAAGCGAAACGGAATTTGATCCGCGAAAAAGCGGTCTAAAATTTAACTTAACGAAAGGCCTTTCGGCTCACTCAGATTTTCAAGTTTTACAAAGTGACAAACGTAGCCGGCTGAACGTAAAACTGCCTGAATTTTTGTAAAGTCAGAAAGTTCGGAGGTAAGGGTCAGCAACAAATCCTGGAAGTCGTAAGCCCAGTGTTTAACATTGAGTTGTTTCAGGCAATCGTGCAATCGCTGGAAGGATTTGTTGTTTTTTATCTTGGTTCGAAATGAAATTTTATATGTATTACGCATGTTGTTCAAAAATTATGAAGGATAGCCTTTAATGAAGTCCTGTAACTTGCCAGGATCTGTCCCGGCTACTTTTATCAAAGATGGTTCTTATTTATAATAATTCCAAATAGACAAATGTTAATTTTTCTTAAAACTGAAAACAAAAAAGCTTCGCAACCCTGATGCAAGTTGCAAAGCTTTTGTCTAAAAAATATTATTGGAATATTAAGATTTTATTAGATTTTTCCTAAGCACATTATTTCCAGCTACGGTCCAGAAAATCAACCCAGTTACGCCACATAATTTGTTCAATATCCGTTGTAGAGTAACCTCGTGCAGACAAGATGCCGGTAATCGTTTGGAGGTCGGCAATAGAGTCGAGATCCATCGGCGACTGTTCTTTTCCATAAGCGCCATCCAGATCAGAACCGATCCCGACATGCAGTGCATTTCCGGCCAACTGGCAGATGTGGTCAATATGTTCCGCGACGTGTTCGATTTTTAATCCCATGCTTTCGGGCGTAGACTTGCCGCGAACCCAGCCTGGAACCATCATCCACGCATCAAATGCCATACCGATAACAGCCTTTCGTTCCAGTAATTCCCGGATCATTTCATCTGAAAACTGCCGGTTATGCGGCGTGATCTTCCGGACCAGATTATGACTTGCCCAAACCGGCCCTTTGAAAATGTCCAGTGCTTCCCAAAACGCCGTGTCGCACAAATGCGTTGCGTCCAGGATCATATTCAGCTTTTCCATTTCACGCAGCAGGTCTTTGCCTTTTTGCGACAATGACTGATCTGAATCCGTGCCATAGGCATAAATCCCGGGGCCATAATGTGCCGGACCGATCGCGCGCAAGCCGTATTGATAAGCTATTTCAAGGTTTTTAAGACTAATAAAAGAATCGGCTCCTTCCAGGCTCAGAATGTATCCAATCGGCAGATTTTCAGTGGATGCGGCGTTTTCCCAGAGCTCCAAATGTTTGTGTAAACCGGGCAGGTCAACTATCTGCACCATTTCGCCGGCTTCTTCCATGGCTTTGTACCACGCAATTTGCGCCTGGGTCTGCGCCCATGCCTGCGCCTGCGAATGCCAACCCGGAATTTTGCTGTCTAGTTTGACGAAACGGGCAATCTGAGTGGCTACACACATGCCAATGTTCCCTTTTCGCATTTCCGGAAAACTCACCACACCTTTGCCGCGATCGGGCTTGTCGGTCAGGTTTGCTTCACGTTGTCTGATGGCATTCAGGTCCTGGGTAAGATCCCGGTTCCATTCCACGGCGTTCATGGAAAGGTCGAGATGGGCGTCAAAAAGAAACATTTTTTGTTGTTTAGGAATTCGGTATTAAATAGTAATGCGTCTGTTTCGGGCTACAATTTTCCACTCTTCGGTGACTTCGCCGTGTTCGATAATGGAAGCAAAATCATGCAGCGCGACGGTAGGGCAAACGTGAAAAGGCAATGCATAAAACACATCTCCAATCTGCGTGGCGTCCCACACATCCTGCGTAACCTGCAAAACACCATGTTCCTCGCTTTGCCCGATTAAAGTGTAGCTGGGCAGATTCAGCAATTTGAAACGACTTTCGATCGGGCTTTCAGGCGCAATGGCCTTGTGGCCAAGATCGATCGTGACAATGCCGGCTGTTGGTTTGGAAACAACGCGTGTGAGCACCAATGCTGCATGCTGGAATGGTTGGCCGTCAAACCGGTCGCCATAGCCCCAGTCCCAAAGCACATTTGTGCCGGGACTTAAAAACACGTCGGGTCGCATGGCGTGCACGGTGAAAGAAGGAGAACCGCCGGCGATGATCATCGGGCTGGTTCCTGTGTGGTTTTTGATCAGATCGAAAAGCGGCAGGACTTTGTCAAATGCTTCATCCACAGCCACTTTTCTGTCGGTGAATTCAGGATCACGTAAATGTCCGTCGTAAACGTGGACGCCGCTGAACGCAACGTTGGGAAGTCCCGAAACATAACGATATAGCGAAAGCAATGTGCCATCCGTAACGTGACCGGAGCGGTTCATACCATTGTTGACATCAATAAAAACGTTGAAAATAACATCATTAGCAGTGCCCGATTCATTCAGGTCATCTGCTGATTTTTCATTGTCAACCAGCGAAGCGAATGTCACATCTGCGAATTTGTTGCGCAATGCCTGCAACCGCTCAATGTTTGGGCCAACCATCTGGTAAGCCAGCAAAATCCATTTGGCTCCTGCATCAGCCAGCATTTCGGCTTCTGCGATCGTAGCACATTTAAATTTATTAATTCCCTGTGCTAGCTGCAATTTTACAATCTCACCGGATTTATGGGTTTTCACATGCGGAATAAGCCTGTCGGCATCACCGGCAATGCTGACCATTCCGCGGATATTATTTTCAATGCGCTCCTTGTAAAAGAGGAGTGAAGGGGAAATGACGCGCTCGGGGTTGGTTAGTTGGAACCACATATTACTTTTCTTCAAGCTCAAACATCACTTCAATCTCAACCGGAATGTTATCGGGGAGGCTTCCCATTCCTACGGCGCTTCTTACACCAATCCCGTTTTCTTCGCCCCAGATTTTCGCGAAAAGCTCGCTGCATCCGTTGATGATGAAAGGATGTTTTTCAAAATCGGGCGTGCAGTTTACCATGCCCAGCACTTTAATTACTCTTTTGATCCGATTGAGGCTTCCCAAATTTGCTTTCAACGTAGAAAGGATCGTTAATCCCACCTGACGGGCAGCTAGTTTGCCTGCATCGGCATCCATATCTTTGCCAATTCTTCCTTTTATCAATGTTCCGTCATCCTGCACAGTGCCGTGACCTGAAACGTAAACCCAGCGTTTATCCACGATCAAAAGCGGCTTGTAAACGCCAAGCGGTTTAGGAGCTGGAGGAAGATTAAGACCAAGGGCGGCGAAGTTTGATTCAGGCGTATTGTCCATAATTAGTAGATGCGTAAATGTAGATTTGTGATTTCTAGACGAACAAATTTAGCACTAAAACGCCCAGCAATCCCATTACAGACACAATTGTTTCCATAACAGACCAGGTGAGCAATGTGTCTTTAATGCTCAGGTTAAAGTATTCTTTGAATAGCCAAAAGCCGCCATCGTTCAAATGCGAGAACATTAAACTGCCTGAACCAATGGACAATACGAGCAGTTCGGGAGACACATCGGAGGTCACCAGAAGCGGTGAAAGTATGCCCACAGTAGTAAGTCCGGCGACGGTTGCAGAGCCCACGCAAACGCGAATAATAGCAGCAATCCCCCAGCTCAATATCAACGGCGAAATGTCGACGCCTTTCAAACTTTCGGCAATGAATGTGCTTACGCCGCTGGCCGTCATGATCTCTTTGAATACCCCGGCTCCGGCAATGATCAGCAGGATTACCGAAACACCTTTGAATGCTTCCTCCATGGACTTGCTGACATTTTTCATTTTCATCCCACGCCGGATTCCCAGAACATAGGCCGCGAATAATACAGAGATCAGCATGCCGAAATAAGGCTCTGCCAGCAGGCCAATGATCTTATTATCAGGGTAGATGCGCTTCACACCCGACATGCTTGTTAATAAAAATACAGGTAGCAAAGCGGTTACAACGCTGAGTCCCAATCCCGGTAATTCGGTAGTGGGGCGGGGCGTCACATTAAAAAGATCTTCGTCGGGTTTGGGCTGGAAGCGTTTCAGCGTGCTGCCGAAAAGCGGTCCGGCTACGGCAATGGCGGGAATGGAAACAATGATCCCATACAGTAATGTTTGTCCAAGATCCGCATTAAGCTGGCTGGCGATGGCAGCAGGCGAGGGGTGGGGCGGGAGGTAACCATGCGCCACCGACAAGGCCGAGAGCATGGGAACACCTACATATAACAATGGAAGTCGCGCCGTGGCGCTGATCATAAATATCAAAGGAATGACGATTACAAAACCGGCATTATAAAACAGGGGTATGCCAATCACAAAACCCGCCAGGGCCATTCCCCATTGAATGTATTTTTTCCCGAAAAGTCCTATCAGCGCGTCTGTAATCCTTTGCGCAGCACCGCTGTCCGCCACCATCTTCCCGAGCATCGCGCCAAAGCCTACGATCAAAACGAGATCTCCCAAGGTGCCGCCAACGCCCTTCTGAATAGCCTTGCTGACCGTTTCCACATCAAGACCACTTGCCAGACCGAGTCCGATGGATACAAGCAAAAATGAGATGAAAGTGTCAATTTTGAGCCAGGCAATGAGTGCAATCAGGGTGAGTATGGCTATAAATGTCAGTAATAAGGGCATAATGGAATAGAGAAAAAGTAAGCATTTAGGTAATAAGCTGGAAGAAACTAAAATTTAACGATAGAAGCCAATTAAGTTTTGAAAGGGCATTCTTTGGTTAAATTCCGAAGGATCACCGATATACGAAAGGAATGCTGAAATAGCACAAAAGATAGTTTGTTAGAATGCTTTAAAATAGCGAAATTTGACTTTTTAGAACTTACATTATAGTATTAATTCATTGGGTAGTTGCACTTTTCAATTGCTCGTTTAAATTTTTGATTCTTTTCTAATTCTTTATGGCAGAATCTTCTGGTGAAAACATTATCCCCATTAATATTGAGGATGAAATGCGTGGAGCATACATCGATTACTCGATGTCAGTTATTATTTCCCGCGCTTTACCCGACGTTCGCGATGGTTTGAAACCGGTTCACAGGCGTGTGTTGTACGGGATGTCGGATTTGGGTGTTAATTACAACCGCTCGCATAAGAAATCGGCTCGTATAGTAGGGGAGGTTTTGGGTAAGTATCACCCGCACGGTGACTCGTCTGTTTACAATACAATGGTGCGTATGGCGCAGCCGTGGTCATTGCGTTATCCTCTGGTGGACGGCCAGGGTAACTTTGGATCGGTGGATGGAGATAATCCGGCGGCCATGCGTTATACCGAAGCAAGATTAAAGCGACTTGCTGATGAGTTATTAAACGACCTGGGAAAAGACACAGTTGATTTTCAACCCAACTTTGATGATTCACTTTCTGAGCCATCTGTTCTTCCCGCTAAATTCCCGAATTTATTGGTAAATGGTTCCTCCGGAATTGCCGTGGGGATGGCCACCAATATGGCGCCTCATAATTTGTCGGAGGTGATCGACGGCGTTTTGGCTTACATTGATAATAACGAGATTACGATCCCGGAATTGATGGAGTATGTAAAGGCACCGGATTTTCCAACGGGAGGGATTATATATGGTTATCAGGGCGTAAGGTCAGCTTTTGAAACCGGCCGCGGCAGCATTATTATGCGTTCCAAGGCTCAGTTTGAGGTTTCCAAGACGGGTAGGGAGCAGATCATTATTACTGAGATCCCTTACATGACCAATAAAGCTGCGATGATCGAACGCATCGCAGGCCTTATTAATGATAAGAAACTGGACGGCATTTCGGATATCCGTGATGAATCGGACCGTGACGGAATGCGCATTGTTTTTGATCTTAAAAAAGATGCAGTTCCTAATATTGTATTAAATCACTTGTTCAAATACACGCCGCTGCAATCGAGCTTCGGAGTGAACAATGTGGCGCTCGTAAAAGGACGTCCGGTGACGCTGAATCTGAAAGATCTGATTAAACATTATGTTGATCACCGGATTGTAGTCATCACGCGTCGTACTGAGTATGAACTGAGAGAAGCTGAAAAGAGAGCGCACATTTTGCAAGGTTTGCTGATCGCGCTGGATAACCTGGATGCCGTTATCACGCTGATCCGTAATGCACGTGATCCTGAAATAGCGAAAACAGGCTTGATGGAGTCGTTTGAGCTGAGCGAGATCCAGGCCAAAGCGATTCTTGAACTTCGTTTACAACGGTTAACGGGTCTGGAAAGAGACAAAATCGTGAAGGAATACGAAGAGATCATGGTTTTGATCACCGACTTGAAAGATATTCTTGCAAACGAATTCCGGAAATTTGAAATTATCAAAACGGAATTGGGAGAGATCAAAGACCGTTACGGCGATGAGCGCCGCACGAAGATCGAGTTCTCAGCAGAAGAATTCAGCGACGAAGACATGATCCCGGATGATGAAATGTTGATTACCATTTCAAATGAGGGTTATATCAAAAGAACGCCGTTGGCGGAATATCGTACGCAGACAAGGGGAGGAGTTGGTTCCCGCGGTGTAAAAACCAAGGATACGGACTTCACCGAGCACCTTTTCTCAGCTACGATGCTGAATTACCTGCTGATCTTTACAGAATACGGTAAGTTGTTCTGGATGAAGGTTTACGAAGTCCCTGAGGGAAGTAAGCAATCCAAAGGCCGTCCGATCCAAAATTTGATCAGCCTGGAAAATGGAGATTCCATTCGTTCAGTGATCAACGTTCGCACATTGGCGGATGCGGATTATATCAACAATAATTACCTCATAATGTGTACGCAGCAGGGCACAATTAAGAAAACCTTGCTTGAAGCCTATTCACGTCCGAGAACAAATGGTATTATCGCCATCTCTATCAATGAAGGTGACAGGCTGCTGAATGTTGCGCTGACTAATGGAGACAATGACATTGTAATTGCATCCAGCGCTGGACGTGCGGTTCGTTTCAATGAGAAAGGTGTTCGCCCGATGGGAAGAACTGCCGCAGGTGTGCGTGGTATCAACCTGAATGATCCTGATAATAAGGTGATCGGAATGGTTTGTATCAACCGCGAGGATGCCCAGCTGCTGGTTGTTTCTGAAAATGGTTTCGGAAAACGTTCAGCAATTGACAGTTACCGGATTACCAAGCGTGGCGGAAAAGGGGTTTCTACAATGAACGCGACCGACAAAGTCGGTAAATTGGTTGCCATTCGCGAAGTTACCGAGCAGGACGACCTGATGATCATTACCAGAAATGGAATTGCCATCCGTATGAGCGTGCTGGATATTCGTCTGGCGGGCCGTAATACACAGGGAGTTAAATTGATCCGTTTGAACAATTCGGATGAAATCACTTCAGTAACAAGAATCCTGAAAGATCCCGACGAAAAGGCCGAGGAACTGGATGAGGATGGCAATGTTATACCATCTGCTGTTGTGGAAGGAACTTCGGATATGATCATCGTTTCGGCGGATGAGCAGGCGGAAGAATTGGATGATGAAGAGGATGTGATTGACGACGATGAGGAAGAAGATGATGAGAATGATACCTTTGACGAGCCAGAGGCATGATTTTTGTAAAATTTATATTAATTGATTTATATTTAAAATTCGAACAATCAATCACAACCAAAGTCTAATATTTATGAAAAAACTGTTTTTTGTTTCTGCACTAAGCCTTTTCAGTATGTCAGCGTTCGCGCAGGACGATGCTGCGAACAAGCTGGTAGTGGATCAGTTTCGTAAGGATAAAGAGAAAAGCGATAAAGACCTGAGTGATCCGAAGAGTAGCGCAAAAGCTTCATTTTGGATGGAAAGAGCAAAATTATATGAAAATATAGCTCTGCAAGGTTCGGAAGTAGATTCCAGCGCAGCCAAAACGTCTTTGGAAGCTTATAAAAAGGTTGTGGAGCTGGATAAGACTAAAAAAGGTGAGCCGGGCAAATCTGCCAAAGAAGCTGAAAATGTGATTGCAGGCGGTGAAGGTTCACAACTTTTCAACGCATTTGTAAAGCAGGGAGCTGAAAAATATCAAGCGAAAAATTTGGCTGGTGCACTTGAAATGTTCACAGCTGCGCAGGAGATCAACAAGAAAGATACTCTTGCTTCGCTTTACGGCGGGATTGCAGCGCAGCAGCTTGACAAGAAAGATGTTGCGAAAGAGCAATTTGAAAAATACGCTGCCAACGGAGGAAAAGATCCAAGTGTATTTTACGGTTTAGCGCAATTGTACCGCGAAGAAAAAAACTTTGATAAAGCAATTGAAGCTCTGAACAAGGGGTTAGCACAATCGCCTAATAACAAAGACCTTAAAGCGGAGGTTGTGAACATTCTGTTAGCATCGGGTAATGAATCAAAAGCGATCAGCGAGCTGGAAGCTTTGGCTCAGGCTGATCCTAAAAACATTCAGAATGTGGTGAATCTTGCGATTCTTTACGATAACATGCAAAGAACAGCAGCTGACAGCGTGAAACAATTGAGCGCGAAAATGGGAACTGGAAGCAAGTCTGCGGCAAGTCTGACAAAAAACCTTGAAGCTGAAAAAAGCAAGATCGAGGTTTATGACGGTGAAGTGAAGCGTATTGGTACTTTGATTAAGAAGCAGCCAAAAAATGCGGATTTGAAACGCCAGCTTGCTGATGTTAATGCCAAGAAAAAAGAAACATTAGCGGCCATTGCTACAATGGAAGGCGAGGTTAAAACTGCTTCGGAAGCTGCACAAAGCAGTGCTTCATCAGGAGGAGAAAAACAACTTGCTGACTTGAAAGCAAAGCAAAAAGATGCGAGCGACAAAGCGATTGCTAATTACAAGAAGGCTTTGGAAATCGATGGAGCTAACTATGATGCATTGTATAACCTGGGTGTTTTCTATTTCAACGAAGCCGTTCAATTGAAAGGTGAAGTTGATAACATGAATATGACAGAATATCAGCAACGTGGTAAAGAAATCGAAGGTCGCGTTTGTGGTAAGTTCAAGAAAGCGAAGCCATATTTCGAAAAAGCTATTCAGGCAAAAGACGAAGCAGAAGCTAAGGAAAACTTAACCACTGTAAACGGAGTCCTTGAACAATTTGCAGCTAAACAAGTTGCTTGTGTTGAGGAATAAGAAGTGTATCATTATAATGTTAAAAAAGCAGCAACGTAAGTTGCTGCTTTTTTTTGTGGAGTTTTAGCTCCTTGATTTACCGAATATCTGGCTCCATAATAATTTTGATTTTAATCCCCATATTTGCCGATAAATGAATGCGTTTCTTTTGGATTTTCTTTTCTTCTGGATACAGTATAAGGAATCAAAATGATTGTAAATCAATTTCGCATATTTAATAGAAATGTAGGACTTAAGTCGAAGTTCAAGCAGACGTGAGAGATCATTTGCGAGACAATTATTCCTGTTATATTTAAATTTTGAGCAATATTGAATCCAGTTTAATTCTTTTTCCAACTTCTTGATATCCCTGTTTTCATGGTAATGCCTATCTAAAATTTTCCTTTTATTTAGGATATCTGTGGAACTGTCAGGGTGCTGTCTATAATTAACAAGGCATTCTGAAATATAATGAACTGTGCCAATATTGGCAGCCACATAGGCAATCCAATGATCGTGAAAATGATCAGGATGAAAGGGGAGAATAACATCAAGTAACGCCTTGCGGAAAAAGCAACTGTGGCCCGAAACGCAATTCAGAAAAAGAAATACATTAGGATTGTCACCACTATATAGATTTATCACATCGGACATCTTCTTATTAATCAGATTTCCATAGTGGTCCATGAATGCTGAATCATGATAAATAAGTTGATGGGTTGTAATATTGGCTAATTGTATTTTTAATTTATCATAATGCCAAATGTCGTCCTGGTCGGATAAAGCGATAACGTTGCCCGTTGTAAGTGCAAAGCGCAATAGAAATAAGTGGTGTGTCCATTGATTCGTGTAAATTCCCGAAACCAATTTTTACATTTATTCAGTCATGAAGGCAAAGCAATGAGCTAGGGGTAGATATAAACTTTCCATCGGTTAGATGAACATTACTCCTCAGAAAGTCTATTTAACATAATATAAATTATACAACAAATATATTAGAATTCAAGCCAATCCTATAAGGCTTAGATTTGAGTATTCCGGGACATTATGTAGCATATGTAGTTTCATCCAATTCTAAGCGCAATAAATTGGCCTCCATGCAGAGCTAGTATGCTGATTTTGAGAATCGAATGCTGGTTTTTTCATGGATAACAATCTTGCGTCTGATTTTCATTTTGCATTTGCTTTTGCCTAAAAACAGCCTTTGGGTAAATATTGGAGCCACTTAAGAGTTGTGAATCTTGATTTCCCAATGAAGTTTCCATATTTGGGATAACAACCGTTGAATTAACATGGCTCTCACAAATCAAATCAGACGAACTTTTGTCATTATGGGCTTACTTGGATTTTTCTCAAACCTGTTTTCTTGTTCGGACAGTAAATCCGGATTCAAGCCCGGCTTGCTGACTGCCAGAGGTTATTATGTCAAGAATGGAAAGGCTTATTGGTATGGCGGTTTTAGTAATGCGGAACTCATTGAGCTGACGAGCGCTAATGCAAAATCATTTATAACGCTTGACGAGAAATTTCCAAATGTTGAATTTGCGTCGTCATATGCCAGTGACGGAAAACATGTTTATTTTAATGGCGGGCGGATCAAAGATGCAGATGGTCAAACGTTTGAAGTGTTGGGATACGGTTGGGGAAAAGATGCTCGCAACGTTTATTCCTGGTATTCGATTGTTTCGGACGATGCTCAGCATTATGTTGATGCAAAAGGCGGATTGAAAAAAGACAGCAAGCATGTTTACAGTGGAGACAAAATTGTATCCGATGATCCTGAAAGTTTGAAATTCCTTGGCACTGTCGGCTATCATTCTTATCACAGCGATTCCAGAGGCATTATGTCTGGCAGGACCAGAATCGACTCAGCAGATGTTGCAACATTTAGACCCCTGGACCATGGCTATTCGGTTGATAAGTCACAAGTCTTTCTCCTTGAAACAACCAAGCTGGAAATTTTGAAAGACGCAGATGCGAAAAGTTTTCAGGTAATCTCTGAATTTTACACGAAGGATGCTGTGAGTGTCTTTTGGCGTGGCGAGAAATTAACCGATGCAAATCCCGGAACGTTTAAGATTATAAGCGAAGAGCATCATTGCAGTTGTGACGATAAGCGGGTTTATCATCACAATAAAATTGTCCCCAATGCAGATCCGGCCAAATTTCCGGCTGGCAAAAAATACAAATATTGTAACGACAGCGAGATTGTTTTTGATTAATAATTATAACAATCTCGCTGCTCGTCATTTAAGCAATGTCGCAAATCTGAACACATTGTTTCAGCGAAGCCAGTGGTTCTCGTTTTGGAATAAATTCCTGAGCGACGTAACCTTTGAAGCCCGTTTCCACAATGGCTTTCATGATCGCCGGATAATATAACTCCTGGCCTTCGTCAATCTCATTTCTGCCAGGGACTCCCCCCGTGTGATAATGTCCAATGTATTTATGATATTTTTTGATGGTTGCAATCACATCTCCTTCCATAATGGACATGTGGTAGATGTCATAAAGCAACTTAAAGTGCTCTGAACCAACCATTTCGCATAATCCCGCACCCCATGCAGTGTGATCGCACATGTAATCCTTATGATTCACTTTGCTGTTAAGCAACTCCATGATCATTGTAATTCCATACTTTTCCGCGGATGGCATCAATCTTCTAAGTCCGATGGCACAGTTGCGCATACCGTCAATGTCTGACATGCCGCGACGGTTTCCTGAAAAACAAATGACCGTTGTGTAACCAGCTTCTTTCAATTTTGGAAAAAGGTCCTCATAGCTTTTCACTAGCTCATCATGTAATGCGAGATCATTAAAACCTTTCTCGATCCCCATTCCTGCGCCATTTGGCAGCGCACAAGTCAGGCCATATTTTTTGAGTGTAGGCCAATCTTCCGGCCCCAGGAGTTCAATGGATGTAATTCCCATTTCTTTACATTCCTTTGCGAAAGTATCCAGAGGAATTTTTCCATAACACCATTTACAAACGGAATGGTTAATCTTACCATTCAATTTAGCACCAAGGGCTTTTTCATTAGCAGCAAAAACTTCGGATAGCGAAAACACGCCGGTGCCTGCCGCTAAACTTTTTAAAACAGATCGTCTCGTAGACATGTTAGTATTTTTTTGAAATGAAATATCAGGCGATGTCACAAATGGTAACACCCTGTTTCAGAGATGCAATGTCATCTTTGCGGCTTGGGATAAACTCCTGACCTACAAAGCCTTTGTAGCCCGTTTCCACAATTGCCTTCATAATTGAAGGATAATATAATTCCTGCGTTTCATCAATTTCGTTACGTCCCGGAACGCCGCCCGTGTGATAATGGGCAATGTATTTGTGATATTTTTTGATGGTCGCAATTACGTCGCCTTCCTGGATCTGCATATGGTAAATGTCGTAAAGCAACTTGAATTTTTCCGAGCCGACCATTTCACAAAGGGCTGCCCCCCACTCCGTCCGGTCGCACTGGTAATCCCGGTGATTCACTTTGCTGTTGAGCAATTCCATGACCAATGTTACATTGTGCTTTTCCGCAATCGGAATCAATCTTTTCAATCCTACGGCGCAATTGCGCAATCCGTCAGTGTCTGACATTCCGCGGCGGTTTCCCGAAAAACAAATAATCTTGTCATAACCTGCTGCCTGCACTTTTGGAATTACATCTTCAAAGCCTTTGATCAGTTCTTCGTGATTGGCCGGATCATTGAAACCTTTTTCAATATTTCTGGTAAGACCTTCACCCCAGGGCAATGCGCAAGTAAGACCGTATTTTTTAATAACCGGCCATTCAGCTGGTCCCAGCAGTTCAATGGATGTTAACCCGATCTTTTTACAATCCTGTGCGAAAGTCTCCAATGGGATTTTTCCGTAACACCATTTACAAACGGAGTGATTGATCTTGCCATTTAGTTTCGGGCCGAGTGCCTTTTCCGAAGCGGCGAATGCATCGGCCAAAGAAACGGGTAGCGTAATCAATCCCGCGCCGGCGGCAATATTTTTTAAAACAGAACGTCTTTCGATACGTTTCATTTGCATGCTGAAAATTGTGGAACTGGATAGAAAAAGTAGTGGTGCAAGGATTCCCTGCACCACTATATTAAGCTCAATAAAACATAATCTACTCAAAAAATTGATGATCTATTTCCCGCCTTTCGGAGCCGAAGCTTCCGTATAAATCGGGTTGTTTTTATTGCCTCCGGACATCAGGTAAGCAACAAGATCTCTCAATTCATTTGGATTTAAGCTGTTGATCAAGCCAGGTAGCATGACAGAAACCGTTGACATTTTGGTAGAAACAACCTCTTTTTTGCCCAGTTTCCGGATGGTTTTCGAATCAAATGGATTTTGTGCAATATAATAGAAATTTGCATCTTCATTGATCTGACGACCGACGATGGACTCACCGTTTTTCATCGTATAAGCAATTGATCCGAATTGATCAGAGATTGTTTTATTTGGGTCAATGATCGATTCCAGCATGTCTTTCGCAGAAAAACGGGTTCCCAATTGCGTCAGATCCGGGCCAACATCATTGCCTTCGCCCTGAATTACGTGGCAACGGTTGCAAAGCACGGCAGAAAAAATCATCTTTCCTTTGTCAAAATCACGGTGAGCAAGACTATCCTGAACCAGTGCAACAGCTTCTTCGAGTTTCCAGCTGCGTCCCGGGCCTTTTGGTGAATACATTTTTACCAGGTCATTACCGCTTCCTGTAAGTAATTCAGCGCCAGACAACTTGTTGTAGTATTCCACTTTGTCCTTTGGTACATTTTTCAAAGCCAATTGACGCGCCTTGTCAATAAAGCCAATGTAGCTGCGACCGCCCTGATAGCTGAATGCTTTGTGGAACCATTTGAAATACTGTTCGCTCAAAGCAGGTGTCCAGCCTGTTTTAGCACTGCTGAGCATAATTGCGTAGAAGGATTGTTGCTGCGGCGGCATTTTTTCCAAAAGACCAGCCAGGTCAAGACCATACTGCGGGTTTCGAAGGATAAGGTCGGCAGAAGCGGTTACCATTTCATTGTCCTTATCATCAAATTTCTCATTTTTCGCGATCAGACCAAGTGTTTTTTCAACTGCTTTCGGTGCTTCGAGCGTGATCAGAATTTTGCTTAAAAAACGATTTTGCAATGCGCTTGGCGATGGGTATTTTGGGTTCAAATAAGCAATAATGGCTTGTTTGGTCTCTGCGTCCGGCTGTCCTGTGCGGTAAATGGTCAGTTCAACTGCACGTAAAAGTGCCTGTTTTTGAAGGTCGTTTAATTTCGCATAATCGATTTTTGTCAGACCTTTCAGAATAGGCCCTCCTACTTTCGTGGAATCGCCTTCACGCGCTAATGCAATGGATGCATAAATCAATGTTTGCGGATCTTTTTCAGCGTACACTTTGCTTTCCCATTCTGCAACAGGTTGATGCTCAATGGCTAAACGCGCTGCGAAGCGTAAGAAACGATCCGGACTTTTCAAGTATGGCCAGGAAGTTTCAACTGCTTTTGGATCTTTAACTGCATGGAATTTTTCCAGGTCTGTACGTTGCTTGTGCTCGGTTGTAAGAACAGGCTTAACCGTGTTTGCACCGGCCGGAATGTTCTTATAATCACCATAATACACACGGTAAAGATCTGATTCCAGGCGACGACCACCTGTTAAAAAATACAATGCGCCATCAGGACCAATTGCTCCGTCGGTCAATGGAAGCGGTGCTCCTGAAAGGAATTCTTCGTGGTCTGCTGAGTAAGTGGAACCATTCGGTTTCAAATGCAATCCGTGAACGATACCAAAACTCCAGTCAAATGCCAGCAGCGTATTTTTGTATTTAGCAGGAAATCTTGCGTCACTCAGATAAATAAGGTTCGTAGGCGATCCCTGACCAATGTTCATAATTGGGGAAAGGAAGTCTGCAAATGCTGGGGATGTGTTGGCCGATCCGGTTCTCCATCCATAGTCACCACCGCTTGTTGCGTGACAAACGCGGGTTGGGCGATACCACGGCGTACCGAAATCCCATTCCATATCCGAGTCATAAATGAAAAGATCACCTGCTTCGTTGAATGCAATGTCGTATGAGTTACGATATCCTGCACTGACCAACTCCCAGGATTTTCCGTCAGGATCGGTTTTCGCAATCCAGCCACCTGGTGCATGTCTGTCAGCCGCGTGGCCGCGAGGGTCTTTGATAAATGGAAAAAGGTTGTCGTTCTTCCAGTTAGGCATCAGGCGATAGCTGTCCATTTTTGGAAGATCGGTGAAGTTACCGGCAACCACGTAAAGCGATTTTTTGTCTGGTGAAAGCACAATGCTGTGTGGCCCGTGCTCGCCTTCCCCTTTTAACGGTTTGATCAACGTGATTTTATCATATTGATCGTTTCCATCCGTGTCTTGCAACCTGTAAAAACCACTTCCTTTTGGAAATTTGGCGCTTTCACGGTTGTTGATCATGACGTAGAGACTGTTGAATGCATATAGCAAACCATGCGCATAACCCATAGCCACCTTTGCCGTGTCGCCTTCTACTTTCAATGCTTCCACAGTTGGTTTCTCCGTGGAGCCAATCGGAGGCAGTACAAGACGGAACAAGCCACCGTATTGATCGGAAGTGATCATCCTGCCTTTGTCGTCAAATGTCATGGAAACCCATGAGCCATTTTTTTCTTCGGAAGGACTATATAAATGTTCTGCTTTGAAGCCTTCGGGAAGCTTAATTTTGTCAACCTTGTTACCCGGCGGACGATGTTTAGCGGTTCGGTTACTGAGCATAACTCCGCAGAAAACGCCTACTGCAAGCAGCACGGCGAGTGTCATAGGAAGTTTAGACCATTGTTTTTTAGTGTACATTTTACAGCTAAGAGTTAAAGTAAATGTGAAAAAAGCATTCGTTCAGGGTGACAATGAAATGTAACAATCTTAAATAAAGCAAATTAAAACTTTAAATAATCTGGTAGATACAATATTAAGAGGAAACGGGCTTTAGACTATCCTGTTGTGTCGGGAAAAGTCAATGTTGAATGAGTGAAATGAGTGAGTGAGTGAGTCAGTGAGTGAGTGAATAAAAAAATGAGTGAATGATTGAAGTTATGAATCATTGATAAATAGTCAACCATTCACTCATTCACTCATTCACTCATTCAAAATTGAGCTCATTCACTCATTCAACATTGTGCTCTTAAAAATGCGGCGTCAATGCTGCTTCTACGGCAGGAAGTCCATAATAGTCGTCCAGAACGGTGAATGCATTTGGCGGAGGAACTGCTCCTTTGGGGAAGTAGTAAGCTTGTGGATTGGCTTTCACTTTTGCACCATAAGCACCGATGATCTCTTTCACACGACCCGTGCGAGTCAAATCAAACCAGCGTTTGTTTTCAAATGCAAGCTCAACTCTCCTTTCTTTGAAAATCGCTTCGCGCATCGTTGCCTGTGAGGTTGCCTTTGTAGCAGCAAGACCTGCACGCGTGCGAATCTGGTTCAGGTAAGTGGCTGCTTCTGCTAATTTTCCTTGCTCGTTAAGCGTTTCTGCCATGAAAAGCAAAACTTCGGCGTAACGATAAACCGGCCAGTTTTGACCTGTGTTGTTATGCAGCGAGTGCGTTTTTGCGTATTTCTTGATATAAGGATAAACCTTATTTTCTGCCAGAGTGCCACTCAATGTCACATAAGCGATCGAAGCATCCTTGCGCTTATCACCTACTTCGTATGCAGCTATCAGGTCAGGCGTTGGAATGTTATTGCTTTCCTGAGAAGTCGCCTGAGGGTTGGACGTACCGGTTATAGGTGCAATTTCGGTTGCAGAAATTGGGGACGGAATGAAACGGTAAATCTGATTACCATTGTATCCTGCCGATCCTTCCATATACTGGATCTCGAATACGGATTCTGCATTGTTTTTATTGGCAGTCGTCGTCGAAAACGCATTGTTGTAATCAGGCATCAAGGTGTAGCCATCATTAGTAATCACGTCTTTCAAGACCGGCTCTGCCAGAGCCCATTTCTTTTGAGTGATGTAAAGGTTAGCAAGAACGGTCTTGGCTGCACCGGAGGTTGCGCGACCAGCTTCCTGTTTTGCTTTATTGGGAAGCAATGTGCTTGCTTCTTTTGCGTCCTTTTCAATCTGTGCATAGATTTCCTCAGTGCCGGCCAGCGGAGATGCCGCGTCTTCACGTCCAACTACAGGGACAAGGTGAAGCGGCACTTTACCGAACAAACGCACCAAATCAAAATAAGCGAAGGCTCTCAGGAACAATGCTTGTCCTTTCAGGTTACTTTTTGAGGCTTCCGCAAAATCTACACCGTCGATCAATGCCAGGATCTGGTTGGCTCTCGCAATGATTTGATAATTAAGGCGATACTGAACCAAAACGTTATCATTTGCGGTTACGCCACCCGCCGTAGGAACGGCGAAATCTGCAACGTTCTCCGTTGGATCCACAGCACCATATAGGGTGTTTCTTGCGTAATACGTGTTATCCGAGTGCATTTCTTCCAGTACCCATGCACGTTCGTTGTACATCTGGCGCAAGGGAACATAAGCCGCATTCACAGCTTGCTGAAAATCCGATTGCGTTACAAAAAACGTGGCGGAACTCAATGCTGTTTCCGGGACGACGGTTAAGAATTCTTCGCGGCAACCGGCCAGGGCAAATGTCAGTAGCCAGGTTGCTATATATCTTGTTTTCATATCTGATAATTAAATAATGAATTGAATGAAGGGCTGGCTTAGAAGTTGAAATTTACACCCAAAGTCCAGGTACGTGGCACAGGATAGTTGGAGAAATCCACACCCTGGCTCAGGTTACCACCGTTGCCGTTTCCATCACCTTGTGCACTGGTTTCAGGGTTTGGTCCACCCCAGTATTTGGTAAATACATACACCTGCTGGATAGAGCCATAAACACGGGCAGACTTGAAGAATTTGTTCACTTTGCCAATGTTATAGCCTATTGTGATGTTCTTGATCGTAAAATAAGAAGCATCTGCTACGAAATGTGAACTGTTCCAGTCACGCTCGATACCCGTGAAGTTACCGCCATTGTTGGTTGCTCCGTACATTCCATCGCCTTGACTGATCACCGTCGTTGCCACACCAATTCCATTAACCGTTGTATTTTTTACGCGGAAACGGTCTTTTACTCCCGCAACCATATTGAATACACCGTCGAGGTTAGCAGTACTGTAAAGGTGGCGAACCCAAAGTTCGTTGCCATATGAGCCGGATCCAGCAATAGAGAAATCCCAGTTGCCGTATTTCAGGTCATTAACAATTCCGTAAGTAAACTTAGGAAACGGGTTACCGATAATGGTCCGGTCATCGGCATCACCACCATAAGTGATTTTACCGTCACCATTCACGTCTTTCAATTTGATTGTTCCAATTGCTGAACGTCCGGGAATTACTGGGTTGTTAGCAAGATCTTCTGCGCTTGTGTAAAAACCTTCTTTCACCATTCCATAGAATTGACCAAATGGCTGACCAACCTGCGTAATGTGGAATGATCCGTAAACGCGGTCGATGCCAGGCGCTAGTTCCACCACTTTATTTCTGTTGAAGGAAATGTTTGCGTTGGTGGTCCATTTCAATTTTCCGTCGAGGTTTCTGGTTGTTAAAGAGAATTCATGACCCCACAATTTAATCGCTCCGATGTTGTCATTGTAGAACGGAAAACCTGATTCCTGCGGAACCTGCACAGCATAAAGTAAATTTGTTGTCCGCTTGGTGTAATAGTCGTAGATAAACTGTATACGATCGTTGAACAATCCCAAATCAAGTCCCAAATCAAATTGCTTGGTTGTTTCCCAGCCCAGGTTTCTGTTTGCCAAAGATGTTACAACAGCACCGGTTGCCACAGTACCACCGAAAACGGCATTGGTAGTGTTGTTAACAAGTGCATATTGGGTGTAGTTACCAATATTGTTGTTACCGATCACACCGAAACTACCACGAATTTTTGCAAAAGAAACTTGTCTTACATTTTTAAGGAATTCTTCATCAGAAATTACCCAGCCAGCAGAAGCAGATGGGAATGTTCCCCAAAGGTTATCAGTTCCGAAACGGGACGAACCATCAGCACGTACAGCCGCAGTGAAAAGATATTTCCCCTTGTAGTTGTAAGAAAGGCGGGAAAGATAAGATGTCAATGCCCACTCGTTCGCGCCGGTTTGTGTTCCGCCACGGTTGATGTTGATTGCTCCTTGTACGGTTGGAAGTCTGTCATCCGTATAAGTATCTGCCGTTATGCTGGTGAAATCCTGACGATAACGCTGTTGGGTAAAACCTGCCAGTAATTCGAAATTATGGTCGCCAAAGCTGCGGTTGTAAACCGCCGTATTCTCATTTAACCAACCAACATTTTCCAAACTTTGACGCGTAGAAACTGCTGTGGTAGGAATAGCGACGTTAATATTGCTGGTTGCCGTAGAGGGATTGAAGAAGAAAAACCTATTGTTTTCATACTCTATGTTCAACGTTGTTCTAAGTTTAAGTCCTTTGATCGGGCTGTAAACCAGATACGTGTTACCGAGCAGCTTGGTGTTTTTGTTTTCGTTTATTAATTCTTGTGCCGCCCTGACCCAGTTTGGATATTCAAAAATATTACCGGTGCCCTCAGGGAACTTGTTAGATTTTGTCAGCTCGCCATTGGCATCCCTGATCGGCATGACTGGCCAGGTGTGCAATGCATTGAACAGAATGCCTGTTCCGCGGTCACCATCTGTTCTTGGCGTATTGTCGTAAATGTATTGCGGAGCAATATTGAACCCGATCTGAATTTTGTCAGACAGATCGTACTCAGAGTTCATCCGCAAAGAATAACGCTTATAGTCATTATTGATTACAACTCCTTTTTGATTGAAAATACCCGCCACAAGGGAGGTTTTTAGCTTATCTTTATTAGACGAGATGGTAAGGTTATAACTTTGAATCGGTGCTGACCGCAAAACGGCATCATACCAATCATTGTCTTTATCGGCATACTCAGAGGGATTTTGAAATTGTACGGGCACTGGTTTATTCTCATCCTCGTAAAGTTCTTTTTTGAACTGGGCGAATTCCTGAGCATTCAACATTTTAACCCGGCCTTTTTCAGGAACATTTTGAATACCATAATAGGCAGTGAACCCAACATTGGTTTCACCCGGTTTGCCACGTTTCGTTGTGATAAGCACTACGCCGTTGGCTGCACGCGAACCGTAAAGAGAAGTCGACGCGGCATCTTTTAATACCGAAATATCCTCAATCTCATCCGGGTTCAAAGCAGCGATATTGCCCGTGATAGGGAAACCGTCGATAACATATAATGGATCGCTACCAGCGGAAACCGATACCTGGCCACGAACACGAACGGACATTCCCTGTCCTGGCTTACCCGTGGTCTGGTTGATCTGCACACCGGCAAGACGTCCCTGTAATTTTTGGGTGATCTGAGAAACCGGCACGTCCTTAATGTCCGCTGCACTTACTGTTTGCACAGCACCCGTAATTTCTCTTTTCAATTGGCTACCATAACCCACAACCACCACTTCGGTCAGCGCTTTGCTGTCGGTTGCCAGCTTAACATCAATATTTTCGCTGCTTCCGATTGGAACTTCCTGAGACAGAAAGCCTACCGACGAAAAAATCAATGTTCCGCCAGCGTCGGGGACATTAATGGTGTAAGTTCCTTCCGCATCGGTAACGGTACCGGTCGTGGAGCCTTTTAAAACGATGCTTACGCCTGGCACTTTTTCACCGGCTTCGTCGCTAACCTTTCCTTTTATGGTTTTGTCAACGGAAATGGTTTTGTTTTTTAAAACAGGGTTAGGCGTAAAAAGCGGAGTTGCAATGGCCGAAATCCCGCAGGCCGTGCCAATGAGCACCTGGCTCAGAGAAAGCTTGATGAGGGAATTCAACCGTGCACAATAAGATGATTGTCGAGATTGATTCATAAGATGATGTTTTAGCGATTTAGTGATTAGCAGGGTTTTACCGTTCGGTGTCGACGGCTTTTTTGGGATGGTTCATGTTTTCATAGGAATCATGGTTAAGTGAGTACGTTTGGTAAGGGTTCAGGAAATGACATTGAGGATCGAAAGGAACCAGCTCTTGTATTCGTATATGACAAAAATTAATTCTTATAGTAATATTGTTGCAATACTAGAATGATTGACACAACGGACTATCCTGCTCTGTCTGGTTTTAATTAATATTTAATTAGCAGGAGTTTTTTGGATATAACCCATAAAAAAATCGCCAGACAGATTCTGCCCGGCGATTTTGATTCAGTTTAACTATTACGACAATAACTCCATCACTGCTTTTCCTTTCCCGTCCGGGGTTGTATAAAACGGCCGTTTTTCGACCTCGTATTGGGTGTCTTCGGGAATGCCGAGCGCGTGATAAATCGTTTGGTGAACGCCGTCGATCTTGATTGGATTTTCAATCGTTTTGCAAGGACGCTCATCTGCCGTCTTTCCGTAAACAAAGCCCTTCTTAATCCCGCCCCCGAACATTAACATGGAGCCGCCATCAGTAAAATGACGGTGCATTCCGTAAAATTTCAATTCAGAAAGAATGTCGGGCTGCTGCACTTGTTCAAGCACTTTTGCGTCCGGCTTTCCTTCCACCATCATATCCCGGCTGAACTCACTGGCGAGAACCACCATTGTGCGGTCCAGCAAACCTTGTTTGTCGAGATCTTTTATCAACTGGGCAATCGGACCGTCGATCTGTTTCTTCATATCTTCCAGTCTCGTATGGCCGTTTTCATGCGTGTCCCAGCCTTTAAATGGCTCATATTCGGTGGTTACGCTGATAAACCTGGCGCCTTGCTCGGTGAGACGGCGGGCCAGCAGACAGCCAAGGCCAAACTTGCCCGTATTGTAAATATTGTAACTTTCTTTTGGCTCCGTACTCAGGTCAAATGCTTTGGATTCGGGTGAATTCAACAATGCATATGCCTGTTCCATGGACCGTTTTAAAGATTCGCGCTGATAATCGCTGCCAAATTCGCCGACCGGACTATTGTTGATCAGTTCATTGTAAAGCTGGTTTCTGCGCTCAAACCGTTTGGCGTCCATACCCACCGGCGGCCGCACGCTGTCCAGCCCCTGGCTCGGATCCGGAATAAAGAACGGACCGAACTCATTACCCAGAAATCCGGCTGTGTGAAAAGCCTTCAACTCTTCTGCTTCTCCCACTGTAAATCGCTGGCCAATGTCCACGAATGCCGGGATAACCGGGTTCTTTGGACCGAGTTCTTTCGCGATCCAGGAGCCCATGTGCGGAGCTGCTACGGTCTGCGGCGGTTCGTAACATGTATGCCAATGGTATTGATGCCTCGAGTGCAGAATGTGACCCATATCCGCGGCTACGTACGAGCGGATCAATGTTCCTTTGTCCATTACTTTCCCAATGGATTGCAGGCCATCAGAAAAATGGATTCCGTCAAGGATTGTTGGAACAGACTTGAAAGTGCTGAGCACTCTGTTGCCTTCCATGTCCTTTTCAAAAGGCGTGTAAAGCTTTGGATCAAATGTTTCAGTATGCGCCATGCCGCCTGCCATCCATAATAAAATGACCGTATCAGCAGAAGAATCGGATCCGGATTTTCCTTTGCAAGATGAAAGAATGCTCGATACAGGTGCTCCGGCAGCCAGTGCAGCCATTGTTGCGGCGCTGGCTCTTTGCAGAAATTCCCTCCTATTCCATATAATGCTCATCTTTTCTAAATATTTAATGGGTTCTATATTAACACATTATAAATTTTACATTTAAAACTATTAATACTTTTTATATTAATGTAATGTATTTTAAATTTAATATGTATTATAATTATTTACTTTTTATAAATATCGAATGGAGTGATCTTTTAATAATCACAGACCATTTGTTACTTAATATATTAACTGAAACTCAGGAACGAGGGCAATCGCCCACACCAGATCCTGAATGCTTTCCTCGTTTGGCACCGGGCCCAGGATCCTTTTCGCCGCGGCCAGCTCTTTACCCAGCGGTGTCCTGCCCAATGCTTTCTGATAAAGGGCTGTCACCAGCGAATCGGAAGTCGGGTATTTTGCCTTCCAGACTTTCGAACCTTGCTTCAATGTAGTTGTGAATTTGCTTCCGTTTGTCAATTCAAGCGCTTGCAAAAGGTTGGCTTGTGAGGTGCGCGAAGTGCTCACCGTTTCCCGGTTTGGCCGCCCTAATGATGTTTGGAACGGATCATTTTTTACGAAGGCAGCGCGGGCAAATGGCAGGCGCGTTTTGATATCCTGCGGAAGCAGTTTGTACACAATTGCCGAGTCGGCATACATGGGGTTGAATGCGGTGCTGATCGCGTCCGAGAATTGCTCGGCAGTGAGCCTCCTTCTTACCATGCCTGTAAACTTATAGTCATTGGCCATAATGTCGCTCGCCTCCTTTACCGATGAGGACGGGAGCTGATATGTTTTCGAAGTGACAATGGTGTAGATCAATTTTTTCATGTCATAACCGTTGGCCACGAAATCGGATGCCAGCCAGTCGAGCAGATCCTCGCTCCATGGTATGTTGTCCATCACGTCAACGGGCTCCACAATACCGCGGCCCATCAGCTGTGCCCATATGCGGTTGACTGCTGTCCGGTAAAGGCGTCCGTCCTTTGGTTGCACCAGGAAGTCGGCCAGTTCACGGAGTTTTTTCTCGGTGCTTGCGTTCACGCTGATCTCGCCGAGCTCAGGGAATAATATTTTCGTTCCGGCGATTTTTCCCGTTGGCTTATCGCAACGGTTTATTTCCAGCAATGTATCCGCGAAAATGTTTGCGAATGCGTAGGAATCCGCCAACTTCCAGTCGCTGACAAAACTATCGTGACAGGATGCGCATTTGAGGTTCAGCCCAAGGAAAACCTGGGACACGTTCTGAGCAGCCTGCATTTCGGTGCGCTGGCTGGAATTGATCGTTCCGCGCCATTTGATCCCTTTGATAAAACCTGCTGATTCTTTGGTAGGACTGATCAATTCTTTCACAAACCAATTATAAGGTTTATTCACCTCCAAAGATGCGTAAAGCCATTTGGTAATGTCGAACCGCCCGCCTGTAATGTATCCTGTCCCTGAATAGTCGTTCCTGAGCGCGTCGTTCCAGAATGACATCCAATGCTGAGCATAGTCGTCGTTGCGGTTCAGGAGTTCTTTTGCCAACTGTTCTCTCTTGTCGGGACGTTCGTCTGCTACAAAAGCTTCCACTTTTTCCGGTGGCGGTAATAAGCCTATGATATCCAGATAAACCCTGCGAATGTAGATCCGGTCATTTACAGCCGGTTTCCAGGCAATTTTGTTTTTTTGAAAATACGCATTCACCAAACGGTCCACTGGCAGCACAATGTCGCCACTCGCAGCCGGAAGCGCAGGAATCCTTGGTTCCAGTGCAGCAACACGGTAAATGCTTTTCTCCTGGCCATCGGGCCATAATGCGCCTTTTTCAACCCAATATTTGAGCACTTTGATTTCTCTATCAGTCAAGCGCTTGCCTTTGGTCGGCATCGCTTCCTTATCTCCTTTTGGCAAGGAGATGCGACGTATCATTTCACTTTTGTCGGGGTGGTTCGGAACTACGACAACGCCATTTTCTCCGCCTTTCATGATGGCGTCTTTGCTATCGAGCCGCAAATCGCCCTTGGATTTGGCTTCACCGTGGCAGCTGTAACAGTTATGTGCCAGGATCGTCCTTACTTCCACGTTCAAATCCTGCACTTGCTGAGGATTAAGCGCACCATTATTGGTAAGCACAAAATCGGCGGGATCTTCGTTGGACTGTTCCTGTTCGGGTTCAACGGACGATGGCATCACGCTGGTAAGATAATCGTCGCCGTGCGTGATCATTGCACCATAATGGCCCGCAAACGATACGCCAAACACCGTCACGAATAACAATGCCCGGTAAATGTTCCTGTTAGCATTGCGGAGCGAGATGGTGGCCAGTATGGCCAGCCCCAGTGTGATAAAGCCAGCCCAGCGGTGTATTTCAAATGTCTGGCCTTCGGACTGCTCCGAATCTGAAAGCAACAAGCCAAATGTGACGGAAAAGGCGGCACTTGCGACGCCTATCCAGGTTAAAATGTTTACGGCATCGCGCAAACCGGTGGATTTGCGTTTCCAATCTATTAATTCGAGAATTAGGGCAACAAGCAAAAGCCCGATAGGAAAATGCACCATCATAGGGTGCAATCGTCCTAAAAATTGCCAAAGCCAGAAAGTTTCGGTTGCTTCAAGTAACACAATGTAGCGGATTAGTGGTTCAGGAATTCGGTAAATGTCAGCCTGTAATTTAGTACAATACTAGAACGAATCGGTGTACCGACTATCCTGTTCTGTCTTGTTCGATTTATTTAATTACCGTGACTTTTTAGAAGGTTTCCAATAAATGAATGGTTAGGGGTCTATTTTATAACGAAATAATTACTGATTTCCTTGTAAAAATAATAAGGAGAAACAGCCGGCTTCCAGCGCTTCTCCTTATTATGATTTAATTCAAATCCATTCGGACACTTAATATCCCGGATTTTGCGTCAGTTTAGCATTAATGAGAATCTGAGGCGCAGGGATTGGTAACAGATATTCGTTCTCAGTAAACACGTAATCTGTTGAATTAAAAGGAACATTGCCCCTATCGATGGTAGGCTTCGCCCTTTCAGCCGCGCCGTGTGCATTCATGAATGCTGCCCACTCCGCAGGGGTTTTGGTTCTTTTCAAATCAAACCAGCGGTGGTTTTCAAAAGCTAGCTCCACCCTTCTTTCTTTGAGGACCGCTGTCCGGAAGTCTGCTTTGCTTGTGGCTTTTGTCGCTGCCAGTCCTGCACGCTTCCTTACCTGGTTCAGGTAGTCAGCGGCTTCTGCGGTTGGTCCCGTTTGTTCGTTAATGGATTCTGCAAGCATTAACAAAACATCCGAATAGCGCAAAACGGGCCAGTTTGTGTTGGTTCGCTGAACAATCGTATGCGGATAGTTGTATTTGGCCACGTATGGGATCGGATAAACCTTTCCATCGAGCGTGAAACTGGTTTTAAGCGAAAGATCTTTCCGCAAGTCGCCCGTTTCGTAAGCCGCTATCATATCATTCGTTGGCGAATTTCTGCCGCCATTTCCTCCCGCAGCGAAGCCGGTAACAGCACCTTTGGAAACCCTTGGCGCAAAAACATACTGAAAACTGCTCTGCTCGCCAAGGTCATTGTCCCCCTGATATTGTATTTCAAATATCGACTCGGGCCCGTTTTTCTTGGCGGGTGCAGGATCGAAGTTATCCGCATAACTCGCGTTTAATGCATAACCGAGCGTAGTCACTTCTTTGAGTGTCGTAACGGCATCCGCATATTTTTTAGTGGTCAAATAGGTTTTGCCAAGCAACGACAATGCTGCACCTTTTGTCGCCCGTCCTTTGTCGCCCGCTGCTGCATATTTTGCAGGAAGCAATGCGATGGCCTCTTTCAGGTCTTTTTCCACCTGCGCCCAAACTTCCGTCTGCGGAGATCTTACGAGATCAAAAGTGGGTTCTGGAACTGCGAATGTGCTGGTTACGATTACTGCATCACCAAAATACTGCACCAGATTGAAATGCAGATAAGCCCTCAGGAACTTCAATTGACCTTCAATCTCCTTTTTAGGGCCATCGGCAATCTCTGCATCCACCAGTTTTTCGAGCGTGAGATTTGCGTTGTATAAGGTTGCATAGTAATTATTCCAAATCGCGGCGATTTCGCCATTGCCAGAATTAACAGTTGAAAACTCAAATGCTTCCCAGCCGCCCGCGCCACCCCGATCGGAAGGGTTCAGGTCAATGGTCGTATTATCGGTTTGGAATTCACCAGCCAGATAAGCCGTGTTTGTAATGCCTTGAAGTTGTCCGTAAACACCATTCAGCGCTTGTTTGGCTTGTGCTTCATTTTTATAAAACAAATCGACATTCACCTTCGTCGGGTCGGTCTGGTTCAGGAAATCTTCGCCACAGGAGGACATGAGCAGCGGGAGCACGACTAAACCTATTGCTGTAATTTTTTTCATTTTCATCAGATTTAGAAATTAAGTTTTAGGCCGGCGGAGAATGTTCTGGGCACAGGATATGACTCATCGTCGTTATTGAGCTCTGTACCGCCTCTAACGCCTGCATCCGGGTTGTTTCCTGGATATTTGGTCACAAGAAGCAAGTTGGCCGCATTCACGAATATCCGTGCATCTGAAAGAATGCCTTTCACGTTAGGAAGCGTATAGCCAATCGTTACGTTTTTGATCCACATATGCGTGCCGTCGTATACATAACGCTCGCTGCTCTCGCGCGACCATTTGAAATAATCCGTTCCACCCTGCGAATTTTTAGCATTGGGGTTTGAGCCCGGATTTTCGGGAGATCTCCATCTGTCTTTTGCTTTTTCCAACACATTGAAAACGCCGTCCATATTCATTGTAGATGCTTCGATATTCCGGTAAATGTCATATTTGTAAGCACCCATCAGCAACACGCTCACATCAAACCGCTTGTAATCGGCACCCACGGTCCATGCCCAGTTGAATTTGGGGTTTGGGTTGCCAATTTCGGTCATGTCTTTTGTATCGTAAGAAACAATTCCGTCTGGCCCACCGTCCGCTGCACCGTGTAGATCCGCGAATTTCATAGCGCCCGGCACCGCACCTTCCTGCAACGGGGCCGCATCAATTTCAGCCTGCGTATTGAAAATGCCCAGCTTACGGTAACCGAAAATCATCCCGATCGGACGACCCACTTGCTGAATGTTGTAGCCGCCATACTGGCTTCCTTGCAAGATAAAGTCGTTTTGTCCTCTGATCGCCAGCACTTTATTGCGGTTGAATGTAATGTTGGCGTTGGTTCTCAGGTTAACCTGTCCCACTTTGATACGGTAAGTTGCCGCAAGTTCAATGCCTTGATTTTGCACCTTACCGAGGTTTTTCAGGGTTGAAGTGAATCCTGATACTGCTGGAATGCTGTAACCAAGCAACATGTCATCCGTGATCTTTTTGTAATACTCTGCCGTGAAAACCAGCCTGTTGTCAAAAGTCGCCAAATCGAAACCAATGTCCAGCTGATTGGAAGTTTCCCAGGTCAGCTCGGGGTTGGCGAAGCGTGTCACCGATTTTCCAGAGGCCAAAGAGTTGTTGAAAATGTAGTTGTTCACGCCAAGGAATGACAAACTCTCGTAATTTCCATCGTCACCTGCGTTTTGAGCTACACCAAAGTTGTTGTTGGCGCTCACGCGATAGGTGTTGTTCCCGGTCATACCCCAGCTTCCTCTCAATTTCAGGTCGGTGAGCCAGGAAGCTTTTGGTATAAATGATTCTTCCGAAAGCCTCCAACCTAAGGAGACAGCAGGGAAATTGCCGAATTTGTGCCCTTCACTGAACCTGGAACTGCCTTCCCGCCGGAATGTGGCAGAAAACAGATACTTGTCTCTGAATGAATAGTTTAACCTGGCGATATAGGCAATCATGGTCCATTTTCTTTCCATAGAATTGGAAGAACGAATGGTTGCATTGCCCAGGAATGGCGCTAAGTCATCCGGGAATGTGTTACCGGATCCGTACAACCCTTTTACAACTTCCTGCTGAGCAGAATAGCCGACTGTTGCTTCCAGCGCGTGATCTTTTCCGAGTGTCGGCGTGTAAGTCAGAACCTGGTCAGCAGCATAGTTTTTCAACTCTTCCGAATCATCCCGTTCGGTAGCGATACGCGGAGGCGCGCCGTTCGTTCCCGTTTGCACAGGTAAACCGATCGTGGAGGGCACATATTCCTTGTAGCTGTTGTAATTGATCTTCGCATTTACAGAAGACCGGAATCTAAGGCCTTTTGCAATGTTCAATTCAACATAACCGCTGGCGAGCACATCGGCAATGTTCCGGTTCCTTTTGATGTTTTTGAGCATATAAAGCGGATTTGGAAATCCAAAAATGTCGCCCACACCATTGTAATAAGGGATCAATTCACCTTGCTCATCATACGCCGGATAACGGGGATCGCTGATCAGTGTTAACCCTACTTGCGCATTACGACCATCGGTGCTGGACAGACTGGACCGGGAGTAACTTCCCGCAATGTTCATTCCAATGGTAATGAACTTGTTCACTTCGCCCGCAAGGTTAGTCCGCAAAGAGGCACGGTCGTAGCCTGTGTACTGCAATGCGCCGTCTTCTTTATAATAACCCGCGGAGAGCACGGATTTTATCGGGCCTTTTCCAGACGATAATGTCAGGTTAACGTCCTTGTAAGGTGCATTGTTATGGAGAATCAGGTCAAACCAGTTCGTTGAATATTTGGTATCCTGCGGATTACGAAAATCAATGGGGATATCGGTTTCTTCGGGTTGCTTTTTATTTGCCAAAACATAGCGTCCGATAAAAACTTCCCGCTTGAACTGGGCAAAATCCTGCCCGTTCAGCACCTTCGTTTTCCTGCCTTCCGGCACATTTTGGATACCGTAGTCGACGGAAATGTTGAGGCTGGTTTTACCTTCCTTCGCTGCTTTCGTCGTGATAAGCACTACACCATTAGAACCACGTGCACCATAAATGGCCGTTGCGGCAGCATCTTTCAGGATGGAAATGGTTTCAATGTCGTTAGGGTTAAGGTTCTGCCCTGCCGATGTGCCGACCGGGAAACCGTCAATGACATATAATGGATCACTTCCCGCCCCTAATGAGCTGATACCACGCACTTTTACTTCAAACTGCTGTCCCGGTGTCCCACTTTTTTGTTTGATGATAACACCCGGTGCTTGTCCCTGCAGCATCCGCGTTACGTTGGACTTGGGCACTTCGCCAATGTCTTCCATGCTGATAACCGATACTGCAGATGTAATATCGCGCTTGCGCTGCGTTCCGTAACCAACCACGACTACTTCTTCCAGCGCTCTGGTGTCCACCAGCAATTCCACATTTACCGAAGACTGATTTCCCACATTTATTTCCTTTGGTACGTACCCGACGAAGGAAAAGACTAAGACATTTTCTCCGGATTCGGGGATGTTCAGGTTATAGCTTCCCTCCGAATCCGTCACCGTTCCGGTGCTGGATCCTTTCAGTATAACGCTAACACCAGGCAGGCCGATTCCTTTGTCGTCGGCCACTTTACCCTTCACCGAACGGTCTGCTTTCGGCGCAATGTGATTGGGGAAAAGGTTTGGTACGTTTCCTGCTTCCGAAATGTCGGTAAGGGCTGTACCAATCAGGATCTGGCTCAATGCTATTTTCCCAAATAGCCGCAAACAAGTGCCCAGTTTTGATTGTCGAATTTCATTCATACGCTAAGGGGTTTGAGTGTTTAAAAAAAGTGAATCGACTGATGATAAAGTTTGTTCGGAGAGTTTCAAGTGGGTTTTCAGCGCGTCTGACCATAGATGAGAATTAAGTGGAAAGTAAGCATTTATTTATTGCAAGAGAAGCTTATGATATTTAATAAATCCAATTAATGATATGAATTGTATTAATGTGGCAATAGTATGCGTATTTGTGGTTCATACTATCCTGCTCTGTCCGGTTGCAGGGGAAATTGGATCAGAGAAATAATTAATTTAACATTCCCTTCATCAATTTATTTGACGTCATGGATGCCATTTAAGCAATCTATCGCTAAATTTATGGGGGGCTTCGTTCACATACCGTGTTGCTGATGACGAGATATTTATATACCATTCTCATACTTCTATCGATGGTAGTATTTCTTCCATTGATTGGCATTGCTGATCATATTGTTGGCGGAGAGCTACTTATGCGTCCGCAAGGAAATCCGGGGATATTTGAGGTTACGCTGATCCAATTCTGGGATAAGAACAATTTGCAGGAACCAACGCCGGATGGCAACGGTAACAGGGACGAATTTGCGGAGCTTTTTATCTATCGAAAGCGGGACAACCAGTTCAAACAGCAGGTCCGGGTCCGCTATATTTCTACGGAAATTATCCCATATCAAAATAAGGCTTGTGCAAACCTGAGATCGTTGAACACGGTAATCGGCACCTATAAAGGCAATGTGACGCTGTCTGAGCAGGACTATAATGATCCCGATGGCTATTACATTGTTTGGGAAAGGTGCTGCCGTAACTCGGACATCAATAATATCAAGCTGCCCGGTGATATGGGAATGGTCTTTTATCTTGAATTTCCACCCGTCACGACCAAAAATGACTCTCCGGTTTTTTCGTCGCCTAATGGGCAGTATATATGTAGCAATCGGTCATTTTCGATGAATATGTCTGCTTCGGATCGGGACGGTGATCAGCTGCGCTATTCCCTGGCGACGCCTTTGCGGGGTTATACTTCGCCTAATCTGATCAATGGTAACAGCGCGCCGAAGTCTGGTTATCCCCTGGTTTCCTGGGAAAATGGCATCTCCCTTGCTAACTCAATTCCCGGGCCAAATCCGCTGGCTATTGATAACACTGGGAAACTTACGGTTACGGCCAACAAATTAGGCTTATATGTGTTTGCAATTCAGGTGGAAGAGTTTAGAAATGGCAAAAAAATTGGTCTGGTCAGAAGGGATTTCCAACTCCTGGTGATCGATTGCAATGATGACCAGCCGGAGCAGCCTGTGATTATGATGAATGCAACGCCGGTCAAAGAAGTTTTGTTTTGTCCGGAACGGCCGGTCACGCTGGAAACCGAGAGCTCGCAGGACTGGGCTTATCAATGGCAGCGCAACGGCCTGAACATCCCCGGCGCAGTTGCCGCGACCATAGCCGTGAACGACACAGGCGTTTATTCAGTCGTGAAAAGCTATACCAAGAAATGTTCGCGGGATACGTCCTCCCTTATGGTGACCGTCGCGCTTGCTCCGCCGATTGAAGCCACTATTACGGCTGATAAGCGTGTTATTTGCGAAGGAGAAGTGGCCAACTTGGTAGCTAATGGAGGAACTGTCCCTGATGGCCTCGTGATTTCCTGGAACAGGGACAATAATCTATTAAAAGAGAAGCAAGCAACGCTTGAAGTGAAAGACCAGGGATCCTATTTGCTCAAAATTTCAAATGAAGAAACCGGATGCTCAGGTTCAGATACGTTACTCGTAACAAAAGAAACCATTTCGGTATCGCTGCCGGCAAGGAAGGGCGTTATTGAGGGGTCAAAAGTTACACTTTCGCCGGTGGTCAGTCCTCTGGAACCCACGTATAAGTATTCCTGGTCGCCACCGGATGGCTTGGTTTCGGCAAATGATGTTCGTGATGCAATTGTGGGGCCGCTTGCTGATACACGTTACACCATTACGGTCGAGTCGGTGAATGGCTGTCAAGCTCAGGCTTCAACCGACGTATTTGTGATAGACAAAATGCATATACCAACCTCCTTTACGCCCAATAATGATGGGCATAATGACAGTTTTGAAATATATAATGCCAAAGATCAGATCTTGGAAATGCGGATTTATAACCGCTGGGGCGAGCTCATATATGCTTCAAAGGGTTACTCCGTACCATGGAACGGAACATACAAGAATAAAACACCTGTTCCTGCCGGAAGTTATCCCTACGTTATTAAAACGGCTGAGCAAAGCCTGAATGGCACTATTATGCTTTTGAAATGAGCCCAACTTTACAATTGGTCGATAATCTAACATTGTTAACTAAGCTGGTTTGACCTCTTCAAACGTCCCATCCGAATAAAAAATTAATATCTTTTCAATTCGTCTGCTTTGCATCAGTCCCCCTGCTGTGATTGGTGCATTTGCACTTGGTCTAAAACGATTTGCATCTCGTTTTGTGTTGGATTTTGAGCTAGCTGAAAACGAATTTGCTGCTCCATCTGAAGTCGGATATTGCCCCGATCTATTATCACCAGAGAAGTCGGCTGAAATTTGTGGCAAGTCTTCGTCGTCCAGTATCCAGCTCGTCCCGAGTTCCGGGAAGCGTTTGACAATCTTCTGTACGATATCCAGGCTTGGCTTATTCCGACCTGCGAGAATGTGGGACATGCTGGATCGTTGAATGCCGATCTCATCTGCAAACAACGATGGAGATATATTTTTATCGGTTAATATCTGTTTAATCTTGTCATTTAAATCCATGCGCACACATCAGTTTACAATGTTATGTGCAAGTTACTAAATACAATCATTGTTTACAAGAGTAAAGTTTAATTTTAAATCAATTTAATCTATTATAGTTTAATAATGTTAATAATTATAATTTACATTTATCAATCAATCATACTACTGCTTTTTTATGCAGCTAATGCAAAAAAGGGCGTTATCCATGATAACGCCCTTTCCAACTAACAATTTATTAAATTAAACTGTTACATTGTTTTCACGCAGTGCATCGTTTAAGGATGTTTTCAAATCTGTGCTTGCTTTGCGCTTTCCAATGATCAATGCGCAGGGAACGTGATAGGTTCCAGCCGCAAATTCTTTTGGAAGTGTGCCAGGGATAACCACAGAATCCGCCGGAACGAAACCCTTATACTCAACTGGCTCGCTGCCTGTCACATCAATGATTTTCGAACTGCCTGTAATGGTAACGCCCGCCCCCAAAACTGCTCTCTTTCCAATGTGGGCGCCTTCTACAACAATACAGCGGGATCCTATGAATGCTCCATCTTCAATGATGACAGGAGCAGCTTGTACAGGCTCCAATACACCGCCGATTCCTACGCCACCACTCAGGTGGACATTCTTGCCGATCTGCGCGCAGCTGCCGACAGTTGCCCAGGTGTCAACCATTGTGCCTTCATCTATATAGGCACCAATGTTAACGTATGATGGCATGAGCACAACGCCTTTTGATATGTAGGCGCCATAGCGAGCAACTGCCGGAGGCACGACTCTCACGCCCAGCTTATCATAGCCGGTCTTCAATTTCATTTTATCGTGGTATTCAAAAATGCCAACTTCACTAACAGACATCTGTTGAATAGGAAAGTACAGGATAATAGCCTTTTTCAACGCCTCATTTACTTTCCAGGAGCCGTCTTCTTGCGGTTCGGCTACACGAAGACGGCCTTTATCAACCTCTTCAATGACATCCTTAATGTAATTCACCGAAGCAGGATCCTTTAATAATTCCCGATCTGACCAATAAGACTCAATCTTTTCTGCAATAAACATGTTTAAGTATTAGATTAGTTAAATTGTTTTAAAGTACTGTAATATAGATAGTTATGAGATTGCTCAATGTGAAACATTCAAAATATGAGTTTTCACAAAATCATGAAAAAAGTCAATTTTCGGCTCAAATTTGGTTCCGCCCATTTCCGAGACACAAGTTTCTACTGACCAACACAAATATAAACACATATATCAAAGAGGATAAATAAAGTACATGAAATATATACTACAATATTTAGTAAATTATCCAAAATACTAACAAAAATGGCTTTTTCGTAAATTTGCTAATTATAATAGTAATTCAAAATAATCACTACTCCGACTTTTTTACGCAAATCCTTTAATTAAGGGCACATTTTTATTAATTTCGCCTTCGAAATAAACAATCACTAGAAAGACATGTCGAAAGTAAAAGTTGCTATCAATGGATTTGGCCGCATTGGCCGTCTGGTTTATCGTCAGATTTATAATATGGAAGGCATCGATATAGTTGCTATCAATGACC
This sequence comes from Dyadobacter fanqingshengii, assembly GCF_023822005.2. GTDB lineage: Bacteria > Bacteroidota > Bacteroidia > Cytophagales > Spirosomataceae > Dyadobacter > Dyadobacter fanqingshengii. The sequence goes on along the minus strand of NZ_CP098806.1, from coordinate 1,464,572 downwards.
TTACCAGCCCAAAAGTATTGGCTCACCTGCTTAAATATGACACTGCACAAGGCCGTTTTGATGCTGATGTGAAGTCTACTGACAATTCAGTCGTTGTGAATGGTGAAAACATTGTCATTTACGCACAGCGTGACCCTTCACAAATTCCCTGGGGATCACATGATGTAGATGTTGTTCTGGAATGTACAGGTTTCTTTACAAGCCAGGAGTCTGCAAGTGCCCACATTAAAGCTGGTGCGAAAAAAGTGGTTATCTCCGCTCCTGCAACCGGCGATCTTAAAACAATTGTGTTCAATGTCAACCATGACATTCTGGACGGCTCGGAAACAATTATCAGCGGTGCTTCTTGTACAACCAATTGTCTTGCGCCAATGGCACAGGTGTTGGAAGAGAAATTCGGCATTGTAAATGGTTTAATGACAACCATCCACGCATATACAAACGATCAGAATACACAAGATTCTCCACACCCAAAAGGAGATTTGAGAAGAGCCCGTGCAGCTGCACAGAACATTGTTCCTAACAGCACCGGTGCTGCAAAAGCAATCGGACTTGTTCTTCCTGCTTTGAAAGGTAAATTGGATGGATCTGCACAACGTGTACCAACATTGACTGGTTCATTAACCGAATTAACGGTTATCCTTGGCAAAGAGACTTCCGTGGAAGAGATCAATGCTGCAATGAAAGATGCATCGAACGAAAGCTACGGATATACTGAGGACGAAATCGTAAGCAGCGATATCATCGGCATCAGCTACGGATCGCTATTTGACGCTACACAAACAAGAGTGCAGAAAGTAGGTGATACACAGATCGTTAGAACCGTGGCTTGGTATGACAATGAAATGTCATATGTGTCTCAATTGGTAAGAACAGTTTACTACTTCGCAGGCTTGATCGGCAAGTAATATTCAAATTAGCTTTAACGAAAAGGCCTTTTTATCGCTTGATAGAAAGGCCTTTTCGTTTACAGGACCACTGCCTTAATGTATTTTATTGTGTATCCCTTCGAGACGAAAATACCTTCATAATGTGTTTTCACTCCATAATGTTCATCATGTAATGGGGATTCGTAAAGGTGATCGGTATGTTCAATCAATTTGAATTGATCCGATTCGCTCAGCTTTTCCAGGGTATATTCGTATAGAAACGTGCTGTCTGTTTTGAGATAAAACATTCCACCCGGCTTCAAATACCTGGCGTAACGCGAAAGGAATGTGGGATTTGTAAGTCTTTTGTTCTCATCCCGGTCCCTTACCTGCGGGTCCGGATGGATCAGCCAGATCTCACTCAGCTCGCTTTCATCGAAAAACTCGTCCGCATACTGAATTCCTGCCCTTAAAAAAGCGACATTAGTGAGACCATGCTCCGTTGCGACCAGACTGCCTCTGGCAATGCGATCACCTTTAATGTCCATTCCTATAAAATTCTTTTCCGGAAATTGCTTCCCTAACCCCACTGTATATTCGCCCTTTCCGCATGCGAGCTCGACAATGATAGGCTTGTTATTCTCAAAGTATAACTGGTTCCAATGGCCTTTGATTTGCGTATATAATGGTTTTCCCGCCTCAATTACATTTGCCGCCTGGGCACTAAACTGGTAGTGTTCTAATTTTCTTCTTGTCATTCTATTAATATCAATTACCAATCTATAATGTCTGCCACCACAAAAGTGCTTCCTCCCACATAGATCGTGTCATTTGGATCGGATTCGCGTTTTGCGGCTTCCAGCGCATCATTCACATTCACAAAAGCCTTTCCTTTGAGGCCGTATGCAGCGGCCAGGTGCATCAATTGCGTCGAGTCTAGCGCGCGCATATTGGAGGGTTGGCAAAAATAAAATATCCCTTGCGAAGGGAAAAGTTGCAGCATAGCGGAAATGTCCTTATCACCCACAAAACCGACAACAAAGCGCTGACAACCGCTTGCAACGCTCTCGAACTGCTCCAAAGCGGAAGCCAGGCCAGCTGTATTATGGCCTGTGTCGCAGTAAATGTCGGGCTTCTCCCCTAGCTTTTGCCAGCGTCCTTTCAAGCCCGTCAACGTCGTTACAGACGCAAGCGCTGCGCGCACATCTGCATCCTGCAACGCCCAACCTTTTTCTCTGAGGATTTCAATGGCAGCGATAACCCCGCCGATATTCTTCAACTGATAAGCACCGGTAAGGTCTAAACGCAGACCGGCATAGACTGGTTTAAGTGATTCTTTTTCAATCACATCGATCTCCATCAGACCATTCTGAAAGCCTGTTTTGTTGACCTCATACACATTGGAAGCAAAGACCACTGGTGCATTCACCCGCTCAGCCGCCGTGGAAAATACCTCAGCGATTGAATCAGTTTGTCTTTCACTTATCACTACAGGCACTCCCGGCTTAATGATTCCGGCTTTTTCAGCTGCTATTTCTTCCAGCGTTTCCCCTAGAAACTGCGTGTGGTCCAGGCTGATATTGGTGATCAGTGACAATGCTGGGGTTATAATGTTAGTTGAATCTAGTCGGCCACCCATGCCTACCTCAATTACGGCGATGTCTACCAATTCCTTCGAAAAATAGGAGAATGCCATTGCTACCGTAGCCTCAAAGAAAGAAGGAGACAATCTTTCAATGTTAGATTTATTTTCACTGATAAACTCCGTAATGAAGTTTTCCCCAATAAATGCCCCATTAACTCTAATTCTTTCTCTAAAATCCTTTAAATGAGGCGAAGTATAAAGTCCGACCTTGTATCCTGCTTGTTGAAGTATGGCTGCAAGCATATGGGACGTGCTTCCCTTGCCGTTTGTTCCTGCTATATGCAATGTAGGATAGTCATTCTGAGGGTCTCCAAGGAATTTGCAAAGCTCCCGGGTAGTATGAAGGCCCGGCTTAAAAGCACGGGCCCCAACATTCTGAAAAACCGGCAGGCGGCTGTACAGATAATCCAATGTTTCCTGGTAATTCATTCTTAAAAACTATTGGGAACGGATTTTGAATGTGATCGTTCCTATTGACTCGTCCGGCACATTGGAAGACTTGGGAATAAAAGTCAGGTCCCGAACTGCGCTCTTATATTTATTGACTACTGCGTAGTCTGTAACAGTCGTGTTTTGCGTGATAATGCTCTTTACACGGCCATTCTTGTCTACGGTAATTTTGAATGTAATGTCGCCTGTGGCATCCGAATTATCATCTACAACTGGCCTTCTAGACCAGCTCCATCCCGACAGGCTCAATCCTACTGCGGTTCCACCGCCGCCACCTTCACCTTTGTATGTTTTTGCGAAAAGGCTTCCGCTTTTCGAACCTTTATCGCCTACTCCTTCTGCATCGTCTCCGTTGTTATTCCCGCCGACACCGCTTTTTGTGCCGTTCGTGCCATTGCTACCCGACTTGCTTCCGGAGGATTTGGTAAACAAGGCATCCTTATTCACCGCTTTTTCCGGCGTTGGCTTGGCAGCAGGTGCTGACGACGCTTCCGAGCCGGTTGATTTTTTGCTTTCGTTCTTTTCCGGCGCTTCCACCGGACTTTCTGCCTTGGATGTAATTACGGGCTTCTCTGCAACCGTTTTCGTGGGTTTAACCGGCTCAATTTTCGGGGGCGTAGGCGGTGTAGGTTTTGGCGTTGCAACAGATTTCACCTTTTTTACCTCGTCCGCGTCGGCGCGCATGTTTTCTGCAACCTTGCTATCATTGGGTTTATTAAATGTTTGAACATCGCCTTTACCAACTTTGCTTGTTCCGTAGTTTACCTCCACAAACAGCTCCATAGGCTCCACTTTTGGCAGTGAACTATTGAGCCTGATAAAGAAGAATATGCCCAGCAATGCAACCGTAATTCCCACGGACATAGCCCAGGAAACTGCAATTCGCTGACGATCTTCGGCTTGTAATACAATCATTGTATTTGCTATTATTTTACTTTCTCAACAACGTAAAATTAAAAAAAATCGTGTGTTACGAAAAAAGGAAGCACTTACTGCTTCCTCTCTCTTATATCCTGACTGCTTATTTTTTCTTGTAAACCCAGCCTGCCTCGCCAATAACTCCCTGCAATTTTGCGGAAGCACGATACGCATCGGTTTCATTTCCGTAGCCGTTCACCGCCACCTTCACTTTTTTACCAAATCTGTCCGGAGGCAGGATGCTCGCATCTGCGAAGCCCTTTTCCTTCAATTGAGCCAAGAGAACATTTGCTTGTCTGGTCCCCTTAAATGTTCCTGCTATCACGTAAAACTTAGACGTTTTGGCAGGTTCAACAGAGGCAGCAGGCTCCGGCCTTACAGCAGGAGCAACCGCTTCCTCCTTAGCTGAATCAATTTTAACAGCTGCAACCACCTCAACAGGCTTCGCGACGATCGCTGCAGAATCAACAACCGGCTGCGTTTTGGTTAAAGGAGTAATCTCCGCCGGTACTGCAACTGTTTCTGTTTTTTCTTCAACAACAGCTTCTGACTTTGAGAACAGCTCAGTAAAGGGATTTAATGTGCTTTGAATGTCACCGTTTCTCGAATTTACCAAAAACACGCTTAAACCGCAGATAACCGTTGCTATCACTGCCGCTGCAGCCCAACGTGCCCACTTAAACGAATTAGATCTTTCTTCCTCTGCCTCAATGATTTCAACCTGTTCTTCGGCCATGTAGGATTCTGCTGCTGCAACCGGAACTAGCTTTTTATCAATTTGCTTGGCTCTAATCTTCTCGAAGCCGTACCATTCATCTTTAAAATATTTCTCCGTATTGGGCTCGAAAACAAGTTTACCCTCGATATTTTTACTGAAATCGCCAATCCCGGTAATCTGGGCCTGGCCGCGTTGTTCCAGATTCTGGCGCAACTCGTCCGTATAACGTTTCACATAATCCACTGCTTCCAGATGCGACAATGTCTCATGGCGCGAAATGTAATTGGCCAGAAGTCCGTCGTCCAGTTTCAGAAACTCATTGAATGCTAGCTTCTTGGCAGGCGGAGAAAAAGTTTGTGACATGTTATCATAAGCAGCCGGAATCTGGTGCGAAAGCAATGCTCCGAATCCTGGAATGATTACAAATTCATATTCACCTACAAGTTTTCGGATTACTGTTTCGACTGCTATCATGAACGTTTTTTCAGTTAACTGAGCGAAGTTAAAAAGAAAATGATAATCCTCCAATAAAGTTTAGCCCTTGCTGCGGGTAATATTGATAACGCTGATACTGTTTGCCCAATACATTGTTCAGTGCCACAAACGCAGAGAAGTTCCTGGTTAACAGATAATCAATCTTGAAATTCAGATCTGCTATTACAGGTAATTTCGTCACCTCGCCGGTCTGGAAATTTTTTGCTTTAATTCCTCGAAGCATGTAAAAATCGGCCGTTACAAACAATTTTTTGCTGATGGAAAGCGCATTAAACCAGTTTAACGTAAGATCAGGACGGTGCCAAGGCTCTTCCAGGTCTGAAACGGAGTAGTCGAAGAAGTTTACTTTAAGAGATGTTTTGAATAAATCATTGAAATTATAGCCTGCCTGACCAGAAATGCTTAGCACTTTCGTTTTGCCCGGATCATACAAAATAGCAAACTTGGAAGTGTCCGCAAGCGAATTGTTGAAATAGTAGAAATTCCTGTATTGCGTGTAAGCCACTTTACCCTCGTAGTTAAACCCTGCCAATCCTTCACCCTTCACACCGCCACTGATTTCATAGTCCTTATCAGTGTTAAGTATTTGAACATTGGGACCCAGCCATTGGTTTTCACCCAGCATACTTTTCAAAGTATTCCTTACCATATCACCATTCCATCCGGCAAAAATGTGCAATCCTGCAAACGGCGCGACATCAATATTTAACACTGGAAAGGCCTTTGTCCTGTTAATTTCAAGCTCGCTGTCGGTTTCGTTGGCAACATTGATACCCGCTGTGACCGAAAAGAGCTCCGATGTATATTTGAATGTTGGTTTTACGCGGAATAAATTTCTATTGAAAGTGAATCTGTCAACCCGCTGTGTAACGAAGGCATCCGCTTCCAGCAGCGCATGGAATGATTCGGATAAAGGCACAGAGGCCATTAACTTGGTTCCCCAGTCCAGCTCCGATGCTTCATAACGGTCGCGCAGTGTATGCAGGCTCGTTTTTACAGAATAGTCCACCAACACGGATGCGTCAGTGTTTTCAAAACCCAGTGCAACGCCAAAGCGGTTGATGGTTTGCCGAATGCTGTCCCGGTTAACCTGAACTGTTTCAGGCTGTGGTTGATAACCATAGAAATAATAGTTCTTACGGTCATAATCCAGCGCTGCCTCGACTTTATACTTGCTTCGGATATATTTCCCACCAACCCTGAAATTCGTGGCTGCATTTGCGGAATTCTTGTCATCGACCGGACCATTGGCGGCGGACAAATGTTTGAGCTGCGTAGTGAAAACCAAATCTTCGGAAGGACGACCGCCAACAAATGCTTCGCCCAGGAAACGCCCGTAGTTACCCGCTCCGAGCTTAACATAGTTATTCAGCACGTCGGGTTCATCTTTGCGTTTCTGCTCATCGGAGGATGCCGCCACGCTAGGCGTAAGCTTTGGCGAAGAAAGGTCTATTTGCGGATCAATGATCTGATAATCAACCTTTTTCTTGCCTGTTTCTCCTTTGATAGGATCCACTTTATCATAAACCCGGTTAGCCGGAGCAAATTCAATGCTTTTCTCTTTAACAATCTCGTAAGTCTGGCTTTCAATCTCCCCCCGCTGCGCGAATGCAAACTGGGAAGAAAAGCCAAGTGTCAATAAAAATAAGGAAGAACGTATCGCGGTGGATTTCGTCATGAGTCTTAATATTTTCTGTTTGTCCCGCAGGAATGAATCTTTTTATTTACTGATCTGAGCCAACTTTTCCTTTGCAAGCTCAACTGCTTCCTTATCGTCGGAATTGTCGATGATGGAGGTTAATGTCGCCTTAGCCTGTCCCATCTCATTCAATCCGACATACACCTCAGCAAGCAGTATAAAAGACCTTACGCGCCAGTAATCATATCCCTCGAAATTTTTTCCCATATCAATGATCGCTGTCTCGGCCTCTTTATATTTTTTGTTTTTATAAAGCACCATCGCAGACCAGTAACTTGCCTCAGCACCATATTCGTCTTTGGAAGAAGCGGCTATTTTCCTGAACTCTTCGCCGGCCTTTGTAAAATCGCCGAGCTCAAAAGGGACCTTACCAGCATACAGTTGCGCTTTCCCTACTGCACCCGGGATCAGGTTACCGGCATTGATCACTTCTTTCGCATAATACAGCGTCGAGTCGTAGCTTTTCAATGTATAATAGGTGTCCATCAGACCCACCCATGCCTGAGCCTGTTCTTTCTTGCTCTCCGAATTACGAAGCAGCACGCGGAAATTAGAAACCGCATTGTTATAGTTACCGCGACCAATTTCCAGTTCAGCCGAACGTTGCGCCGCTGCGGCCACGAATGTTGATTTGTTTTGCTGAACCACTTTACCAAAGAATTCCAGTGCTTCATTCACTTTACCAATCTTGTCATAAGATGAAGCGATGAAGTAAGTGGCATCTGCTTGATGCTTGCTGGCAGGATAGCTCTGGATAAAGCTTTGCAGGGAATTGATAGCATTCTCGTATTTCTCTGCATAATAGAGGTTACGAACGTTGTCAAACTCAACTTCTTCCAGTTTCTCATTACCCGGATTGTTCTTTCTTACCACGCCAAGAACCTGCGTAAATTCTTCCGGACGACCCACAGCCGTGTAAGCTTCCTGAATTCCTTCCAACGCACTGCTTGCCGAAGGCGAATCTGGATATTCTGTCAGGATCTTGCGGAAATCGACGATCGCTTGTTCGTAAACCTGTAAGTTATAGTATGACTGCGCCCTGCGAAGCAACGCTGCAGGAATTGCGTTACTTTTCGGCTTTTCATTGATCATTCGGGTGAAACCTTTCACCGCGGCAGAGTAACTTTGTTTCTGAAAATCAATGTCTGCCAGCTGGAAATAAGCATCATCCAGATATCTCGACTGCGGATACTGGCTGATCAGTTGATCAAATTGTTTACGCGCCTCTTGCTCGCGGTTCATGTACACATACGCACGGGCCTTCTGGAACAATGCGTAATCCTTATCCACTTTACCCTTGGCCGAAACCTGCTCGTATGTCTTGATCGCTTCGTTGTAATTTTTCGCAGCCAGATAGCAATCCGCTAATCTCGAAAAGCCATCCTCTATCATGAGCGGCTCAATGCCCTCAATGTTGCTGGTGAACTCCTTAAAGTAAGTTAATGCCTGCGCGTATTTCTTCTGGTTATAATAAATGTATCCTAATGCGTACAAGCTCTTCCTTGCATAAACTCCTGCTTTGGGATTCTTGGAGATCTGCGTGTAAAGGTTGGCTGCTTCGTCGACCTTGTTCAAACCATAAGTTGATTCCGCTTTATAGTAAGTCGCAGAAATAAAAAGCTGTTCGTCCAGCGGAAACTTAATAGACTTATCAAACATGGCGATGGCGTTATCGAAACGTTGTGCGTTGAAATCCAGCACGCCTTGGTTGTAAGTGAGCCGCTGATAAGTGCCATTAATTTTAGTATTCCGCTTAGAAAGGCCCTCAATGTACTTTATAGCCCCTACTGAATTGCTTGCGCTGGCGTATCCTTCGGCTACTAACTCGGTCGCTTCCTCCGTATGTTTACTCTCAGGATACTTAGTCATGAAGTCGTTGAACTCCTTTACAGCCTCATTGTTGTTTCCAGACTCCAACTGGACTTTCGCATGGTTGTAAGCTGCTTCTTCCTTAACAACAGGGTTAAAGTCAAGCTTTGATGCGTCGTCAAAGGAGGTTAAAGCAAAACTTAAATTAGAAGTCTTTAAGTAGCTGATTCCCAGTATGTAAGATGCGTACTGCGAAACAGAATCTTTACCCGGTCCGATCGGTTTCAGGTTCGTTATAGCACCTTCATAATTACCATTTCTGAACTGCGCATGACCATAATGAAGTGCCACAGTCGGAGGCACAACGCCCGGTTTCATGCGCTTATAACGTTCGTATGATGTTACGGCCGCAGCATAGTCGCCTTTTTCATAATATACTTCTGCCACATATAATGCGACATCATCAAGTTTAGTATTGCCTCTTTGTGATTTAAGGATCTTTTCACCGTATGTTAAAAGCTCATCATACCGTTTTAATTGGTATAATGATGAAATGATCCAGTTAGGTGCCTCATTCTTATAATAAGGATGATCCTCAATGCGCTGAAAATCCTGGTAGGCCTCTTCAAACTTATTTTTTTGATAATTGATAACACCCGCGTAAAACGAAGCGTCGCCTGCATTGGCAAAGGAAGTCTCCGTTTTCACCTGGTTGAACAATGGCAAAGCTGCATCCAGTTGCTGCGTATTATAATAAGACATGGCCAGCTGATAAGCACTTTCAAGCTTATTGGCACCACTTCCTGCAACATTAACAGCCTTTTCTAAATATGTGATGGCTTTGTCATATTGTCCTGACTCGTAATAATAACGACCCAGGTCACCATATATCTGCTGTGCTTTCGGGTGTTCTGAATGGTTCTTGACGAATCGATCTACCTGCACTTCCGCCTCGGGGTAATTCAGATACAAACCAGTCACAGCCACATAATATTCAGCAGTAACTTTATTGTAATCCGTGGTACTCAGCAACTTATCATCACTGCCCAGAAATTCGTTGAATTCTTGCCTGGCAGCAACGTAATTTGACTTTTCATAATATTCCAGGCCGTTACGAAAATGGGCTTCCGGTTCTGTAATACTTAATGTATTCTGAGCAAAAACCGAAGATGCGCCAACATATAAAAGCATTCCGAAAGTGGAGGCGCCGTGTTTAAAAACCATAGAGACTGAGTTGGTGAATTTTTGATTTGAATTAATGTCATTGACCATATCTTTTAAAGAGTATTTTGGTGCGCTCTTACCTCTTAAAATTGTTTGCTATCTAACGAAAAGTGTACTAAAACCGTATACGTTGGGGGTAAACGCATTATTCAATATCCTAGAAGATTACTTCATTTCGCCTTAATGACCCCGAAAAATCCTCATGCATTGCATCAAAACGATTGGCAATTGCGGCAATAAATGATTCGTCGATACAGCGCTCTAATTCTGCTGCACTTTCGATTTCATAGTCATCGATTTTGTAAGTTTGCTCGTACATGCCCGATTCAATCTTAATAATGTATTTGTTGTTCCATTGGTAAAGGCCGATCTTAAATTTGTCGTTGGGTATATCCTTAATATATCTCATTGTATTAAATTATTGCAACTGTATGGTTATCAGTATTAAACTAAATAAAATACTAATATTATTAGCGCTAATTATCTCGTCGTGTTCCAGTCAGGACAAGAAAGATGCAGCTGACTTTTTCTTAAAAGGCAACCAGGCGCTTAATCAAAAGAACTATGCCGAAGCATTACGCCTGTATGACGAAGCAATTGCCAAAAATGCAGATTTTTCAGACGCCTATCTCAATAAAGGAATAACTTTATTGAAAATGGGAATGCCAAATGATGCTTATGAGATTTTGACAGAAGCAATTAAAATTGACCCGACACTCACACAGGCAAACCTCGTAAGGGCTGAATCCGGGCTTGATTTGGGCAGGTTGCGCGAAGCGAAGCAGGATTTACAGCAGATCGAGAAAGACTACAAAGACTCTGCCCGATTTTTTCTGGTCCGTGGGAATCTGCTCGGCGCTGAGGGCAATGCTTCCCTGGCGCTTGCGGACTATGACCGTTCTATCCAGTTACAAAAATTGAATGTGGAAGCTTATGTAAACCGGGGTGCCATATACTACGGGCTGAAAAACCTTAAATCTGCTAAGGAAGATTTCCAGAATGCACTTGCATTGAATCCTGCCCAACCACAAGCGCTCAACAATTTGGGACTAATTGCGACAAAAGAGCGGAACTGGAAGTCGGCACTCTCCTATTTTGACAAAGTGCTTTCGGTTACTCCGGACGATGCGTACTCGCTCAACAACAAAGGTTATGTGCTTTTGCAAACCGGATCACCTGATCAGGCAAAGGAGTTGATCGAGAAATCCCTGGATAAGTTGCCAAAAAATGGATATGCCTTTCGGAACCTCGGGATTTATTATCAAAAGGCCGGGCAACCGGAGAAGGCGATCGAAGCCTTCTCAAAAGCAATTGATATTGCCGAGCCGGTGGACATGCTCTTCGGACTGGCGGGAGGAGCATACTTCCAGCAAAAAAATATCACAGCAGCATGTAAAATCTGGAAGCAAGGCATTGTATTAAAGGACTCAATTGCCATTGCTGAATCCGCAAAAAATTGCCCGTGATCACTGTTCACGACCTAACTTTCTAAGCTCCTTCCAGACTGTTTCGTTTTCGTACGGATCCGTAAAAATCTCTAACAAGGCAATGCCCTTGTTTTCAAGAAATGCTTTGACGGAATGTTCCAACGCCTCAAATTCTTTGCAGCTGAAATAAGCTATGTTTGAATCCTCACAAGTTCGCCTGGCGGAGAATGCATGTCTGGTCTCGAAGTAAGTCTCTATTTCCGGCAGGCCGGACGGTCCGTCGATCATCCTGAAAATATTACCGCCGGCATTATTGATGACCACGATTTTCAAATTTTGCAGAAGCGTGTTGATGAGCAAACCGTTCCGGTCATACATGAATGCCACATCACCAACTACCAGCAAGGTCTCTTCTTCATTCACCAAAGCAGCGCCGATTGCTGTGCTTACGCAGCCATCAATTCCACTCGTTCCTCTGTTACAAAACACGCTCCGAACATTACTTCCCAAGTCAAGCAAATTGATATACCGGACAGACATGCTGTTAGCAACATGTAACTGAAATACTCGATCAATATACTTAAACATCGAATCTAACGATGTTAAATCAGATAACTTAGGTAGATTATTGCAGTAGTCGCGCTTTATCTGCGCGGACATCAAATCCTTTGCGGACCATTTCCGTAAAAAGGATGAATCCGTTTCAGGGTCAGAATTTTGGATAAACAGCTGATAATCAATCTTTTCATATAAATTCTTGAAGAAATAATCAGGAGAAACCGGGATCGTCCTGGTTAAAGATTGCGTAGGGTCGGCTAAAAATGCATCTTCGCCAATATGCCAATGCGCTTTTGGAGGGTTCTTTCTAATAAATTGCTTGAAATCCTTCGAAATGAATGACAAACCGAATGTGATTAACAGATCAGGAACCAAGTCTTCCGCATTTTTACTGCTCAAAAACAAGTCGTGATTTCGAATAATGCTTACCCCTGATACATTACCGATGCTGTCTGCGAGGACCGGTATATCCCACTCTTCCGAGATCTTATTCAGCACTTCGCTGAGCTTATGATCCGGCATATTCTGGCCTGCGGCAATTAAAATCTTGGGATACTCTTCGAACTCATCCAATAATGCATTCCAAACTTCTGGTGCGAGAATCATTTCGGCTGGCTGCCGTTTTATTATTTTGAGATCAGCCGAAGGAAGCATTTCTTCTCCCAATGCCGGGTAAAATGGCTCCCTGATAGGAACATTGATATGAACTGGCCCCATTGGAACCGTAGAAGTAAGGGTTACCGCTTCATTGGACATTCGGTTAATGGCCCATTTGACATCTGCATGACCGTAATCCGCGGAAAATTCAAAAGAACGCTTGATATGCTTGCCAAATATCTCGTTCTGGTAAATTGTTTGTCCGTCATATTGATGAAGCCATTCCTTTGGGCGATCAGCGGAAATAACAAGCAACGGAATGTGCTGGAAAAACGCCTCAGAAACCGCCGGAGCGAAATTATAGACTGCACTCCCAGACGTGCAGATCAACACCACGGGAACGCCCGTTTGCTGCGCTATTCCGAGTCCTATGAAGCCCGCCGAGCGCTCATCCATACACACATGAATCGTGAACCGCCCGAAGCGTGTAAAAGCGAGCGTAAGCGCTGCACTGCGCGAGCCGGGCGAAACCACAACGTGTCTCACACCCTGCGCATAGCAAATGGCGGCAAGATCCACCAAGGGTTGTAAAATGGCCATATTTATAAATAAAAATAGCCTCATTAAGAGGCTATTTAATTAATACTGTATCAAATACTGGTTTAACTGTGACATCATCCGTTCAAATTAACCCAGATATGTTTTCAATGCTTTGCTTCTTGATACGTGACGCAATCTTCTGATCGCTTTTTCTTTGATCTGACGAACGCGTTCACGGGTAAGGTTAAACTTCTCACCGATCTCTTCAAGCGTCATAGCATGCTCGCCATTCAAGCCGAAATACAATGCGATCACGTCTGCTTCACGCTGTGTCAATGTGCAAAGTGCACGCTGCACTTCCTTGCGCAATGACTCATTCACCAAACCGGAATCAGGTTTGTCTTCCAAATCATTCTCCAATACGTCAAGAAGGCTGTTTTCCTCGCCTTGAACGAATGGAGCGTCCATGGAAACGTGACGGCCCGAAATCTTCATGGTGTCAACAACCTCAGAAGAAGAAATTTCAAGCACTTCCGCCAACTCCTCAGGAGAAGGTTCACGTTCGAAACGCTGCTCCAGTTCTGAAAAAGTCTTTGATATTTTATTTAAAGAACCTACACGGTTGAGGGGTAAACGTACAATCCTCGACTGCTCGGCAAGTGCCTGCAGGATAGACTGGCGAATCCACCAAACTGCGTAAGAAATGAATTTAAAACCTCTTGTTTCATCAAAACGCTGAGCAGCTTTTATCAAACCCAAGTTACCTTCATTGATCAAGTCACCCAACGATAAGCCCTGATTCTGATATTGCTTGGCCACAGACACAACAAAGCGAAGATTTGCTTTGGTAAGTCTTTCCAATGCAAGCTGATCACCATCCCTAATTTTCTGAGCTAACGTCACTTCCTCGTCCGGCGTCAACAAATCCACCTTCCCGATTTCTTGCAAATACTTGTCTAACGACTGACTCTCACGGTTGGTAATTTGCTTACTGATCTTTAGCTGTCTCATCTATCTTTTATTAATTTTATATATAACGACATTAAATATTGCCCCTGTTACCAAAAACACTATTTTAATCATTTTTGTTCTCTGGCTTCGGCAGCAACACTTTACGGGATAGGCGGTATTTACCGGTCTTCTTATCAATTTCAACCAATTTAACCTGAACTTCCTCTCCCACTTCAAGAACTCCGTCCATTTTTTCAAGACGTTCCCACTTAATTTCGGAAATGTGAAGCAAGCCGTCTTTTCCTGGCAAGAACTCAACAAACGCGCCAAATGGCATAATTGACTTCACTTTACCAGAATAAACCTCTCCGATTTCAGGCACAAGAATGATTCCTTTGATACGCGTAACCGCTTTATCCATCGAAGTCTTGTCAGCAGAGAATATACTTACAAATCCTGCTCCATCTTTTTCTTCAATAGAAACCGTAGCACCAGATTCTTTCTGAATATCCTGAACAACCTTGCCACCAGGCCCGATTACGGCTCCAATCATTTCACGGTCAATCTTGATAACGATAGCGCGTGGTGTATGTGGTTTAAGATCAGCACGGCTTTCTGTCATCGTCTTATTCATTTCACCCAGAATGTGCAACCTGCCTGCTTTCGCCTGCATAAGCGCTTCTGTAAGCACTTCAAAAGAAAGACCATTCACTTTCATGTCCATCTGGCATGCTGTGATCCCTTTTTCAGTTCCTGTTACTTTGAAGTCCATATCTCCCAAGTGATCTTCATCACCCAAAATGTCCGAAAGAACCGCATACTTGCCGGTTTTTTCATCCGAGATCAATCCCATTGCAATTCCTGAAACAGGTGCTTTGATTTTCAAACCTGAATCCATCAATGCGAGTGATCCTGCGCAAACAGTTGCCATAGAAGACGAGCCATTTGATTCAAGAATGTCGGAAACGATACGGATTGTGTAAGGATTATCCTCAGCTACGGGCAATACTTTCTTCAATGCACGTAAAGCCAGGTTACCATGTCCAACCTCACGACGGCCAGGACCACGGTTTGGTTTTACTTCACCTGTTGAAAATCCCGGGAAGTTGTAATGCAGCATGAATTTGCTGTAACCGTATTTCATCGGCGTATCAACAATCTGCTCGTCATTTTTTGTACCCAAAGTAACCGTTGTCAAAGACTGCGTTTCTCCTCTTGTAAACAAAGCAGAACCGTGTGCATTTGGCAAAAAGTCAACTTCGGAAGCGATAGGACGAACTTCATCCAGTTTACGGCCATCCAGACGAATCCTTTCGTCCAAAACAAGGCGACGTGATGCCTCCCATACAAGGTCATTGAAATAACGTTTCGCCAGTCCTTTGTCGAATCCTTCTTCGTCTTCCGGAATAGAAGCCGTAAATTCTTCCCAAACTGCCTTGAAACCGTCTTTTCTAACCGTTTTGTTGGTAGAACCCAATTGCGTTACCGCATATATTTTGTCATAAGCAAATGCTCTCAAACGTGCTTCAAGCGCCTCGTCAGCTGCATCGCCTACATATTCTCTCTTTTCTGTTTTGCCAACCGCCGCTTCAAATTCTTTCAAAGCAAGGCATTGCTTCTTAATGACTTCATGTGCAACCTTCAAAGCTTCCACAACTTCTTCTTCGGAAACTTCGCTCATTTCACCTTCCACCATCGCGATGTCATCGTAAGTCGCGCCTACCATCAATTCCAATGTAGCACGTTCCAGATCCGCTGAACCTGGGTTAACGACATACTGGCCATCGATTTTAGCAACACGAACTTCTGAAACGGGTCCGCCGAAAGGAATATCAGAAGCTGCAAGTGCAGCAGAAGCGGCCAAAGCTGCCAATGCATCAGGCAATGCAGTTGCATCAGCCGACATCAGCAATATGTTTACCTGAACTTCTGCGTGGTAATCATCCGGGAACAATGGACGCAAAACGCGGTCCACCAGGCGGCTTATCAAAACTTCCGGATCCGAAAGCCTGCCTTCACGACGTTGGAAGCTGCCTGGAATACGCCCGGCAGAAGCAAATTTTTCTTGATAGTCAACCGATAATGGCAAGAAGTCAAGACCTTCTTTAATATCTTTATTAGCTACAACTGTCGCAAGTAACATGGTGTTACCCAAACGAACTACAACCGAACCGTCGGCTTGCTTTGCTAATTTTCCTGTTTCAATGGTGATTTCCCTGCCGTCTGGTAAGGGTATAGTCTTCGTAACTATATTAAAGAGCATAAAAAGATGTTTTTTGTAGCTGCGAAACGCCATCCTGACGTTCCAAATGTTTGTTAATTCCGCAAAAAATCAGGGAACTTTCATCTTGATGAAGTTCCCTGATTTTCAAATTACTTACGTATGTTCAATTCGGCAATAATCGCACGGTAGCGGTTAATATCTTTTTTGAACAGATAATCCAACAATCTACGGCGCTTTCCTACCATTTTGAGTAGACCAAGTCTTGTATCGTTATCTTTCTTGTGCGTTTTTAAGTGCTCGTTCAAATAGTTGATACGATACGTAAATAAAGCAATTTGTGATTCAGCAGATCCAGTGTCTCCGCCTTCTTTCTTAAAACCTTTTGATTCGAAGATCTCAGCCTTCTTTTCCGCGGTTAAATACATAATTGTAACAACAGATTAATTATTTTCAACTTTTTACAGCACCCTGCCGTAAATAAGGACGCAAAATTACGGTTTTTGACCCGAATTAAAAAATGTAATTTTACTATGATTGAATAAGCTGGGTTTTTCCAAATCTACTTGCCCACTTTTCTTTTATTCTTTTAATCAGCATGATGTAGACGTCTTTTTCAAATAACCGTGAGTCGCTTCTGGCCCGGTCGATGAAATACAATCCGGTCAAAAACAAAACTGTATTGGCCATCCATGCTCCCACGGGCACAATGAGTAAGCCTTCCTTCACCCATTTATCACCCTGGTTTGTGAGAACATATAGCAGGATAAAGAAAATAATCGACACCAGTACAGGCACCCCAAAGCCGCCTTTTTTAATGATCGCACCCAGCGGTGCACCGATCAGGAACATGATCAGGCACGACAATGCATTGGTATATTTATGGTGTTTTTCCAATTCATACTTGTTTGCATCCTTCAACTTTGTCTGCAAATAATCCTTCTGTGATTTGGTATAACTAAGCATGCTGTTGGCAGCGCTCTTGGTATTCATCAGGATCTCTTTTCTCAAACTGTCCGAAACCGGCTTAACCAGCAAAGAATCAATCCAGGGACCCTTTTTCAATGTTTTATCGGTCCCTTCCCGATAATTGTAAGAATAATATTGCTGACTTCCGGCCACCAGATTCTTCCGCGTTTCGTTGTAGGAATTGCGCAGTGAATCCGCCGTCGAAGTCAGGTCACTGATGTTCTTCATGAACTCATGGTATTTGAATTGTCCTTCATCGGTCCTCTTCATACCAAAGGATGAAAGGCTTTCGGTTAAGCGGAAATGCTTGAATGAGTTACGGCTGAAATTGGAATAATTAGGAGCACTGCTTCCGCCTATCGGTGAAGAGATATACGCAGGCCTTGCGCCGCCTGAACTCACCTCATCCGTGTAACGCGTGCCATTGTAAAGCTCGATGACCAGGTAACGATTATCATTAATTGAATACATCCGGCCAGAATCAGCCAGGATGATCTCGGTGTTGCCCACTTCATAGGAACGGTTGCTATGCTTGTAGATCACCATTCCTTTCAGCTTGCCATTCTCTTCCTTCTTATCCACCTTAATGCTGAATCCCGGCAAATCGTTATAGAAAATCCCTTCTTTAATCTTTAATGTGGCCTTCGTTGTTTTAATGTCATATAAAAGGCTGTAACCCTTTAAGTTAGCCCAGGGAGAAACCCGGTCATTGAAATAAAAGGAAAACACACTGACTGCTACGGCAACGATAAAAAGCGGCGCCATAGCCCGCACGACCGATATCCCAGCGCTTTTAATAGCCGTGAGCTCAAAAAATTCCCCGAGGTTTCCAAATGCCATCAGCGACGAAAGCAACATCGCCAGCGGAAGTGCAGTAGGAACCGTTATGAGGCTAAAAAAGAAGAATAATTGCGCATAGTCCGTGATTCCGAGATCTTTCGAGACGAAATCATCGATATAAAAAATCATGATCCGCATCAGAAAAACGAAGACCACGACGGACATTGTTATCACAAATGGCCCCCAAAAGGACATTAAAATAAGCTTATCAAGCTTTTTCATCAACTTCCTACTATATCTTTTAAATTATCAATGAAACCATCCCATAAGGAAGCAAGCTCACGTTCATCGCGGTTTGCAGAGTAATCTGTCACGCGCAGGAATGTCGTCTGGGTTAACTCGCTTACTTCAAGTTTAAGTTCCACATGGTTATTGTCAAGGTTGTCATCACTCGTGTTTTCAAAATCAAATCGCACCGCCTTATTTATCCTTAAACCCGTTTGTCTGGCAATGTGGCTGTCACCGTCCCACTGGAAATCGAAGCGGTGATCTGGCAGTACAGTGACTTTTTCGGCAAACCATTGTTCCAGTCCCGAAGGCGTCGATATATATGGAAAGAGTACTTTTGGTGAGGAGCGCAATTCAAATTCAGTAACAAATTTATATTTTTCCATACGAACTAAAATTAAAAAGGGTTAACCACAACAGTACCGCCTTATATGCTGATTTTAAAAGTTGTAATATAGCATAATTCGACAATAAATGTCATCAAAGTTAATTTTTGCTCTTTTACCGTAACGGAAATTTAGCCTTAAAATTGGAAAAACTGGTTGGAGTTTAATTTTATTTAACATACTTTTGCACCACAATAACACGGCGGGGTAGCTCAGATGGTTAGAGCGTAGGATTCATAACCCTAAGGTCGGCAGTTCGATCCTGCTCCCCGCTACCAAAGTTCAGACATCCCTGCGGATGTCTTTTTTGTTGCTCATGCTGCAACCTTTGGCGTCTAACGAGAATTAAATTCTCAAATTTTCGGTTTGCATTTATAGTCAAACGCTGATTCGCCTCTTATTCACCATGAAATTATTAATACAATACCTTAGCCGGTACAAAGCCCTTATTTTTCTGGCGCTTGTACTGGCCGCAATCAATCAGGTATTTTCTCTCCTGAACCCTTACATTCTCGGCAATTACCTGATCGACCCTTACGCCAACAAAGCCCAATATTACCGCGATAATGGCCTGGACGATGCATTTTACAAAGGCGTCCTGATGGGATTGCTCATGATCATCGGCGTGGCCATGGTCTCACGCATTGCCAAGGCATTTCAGGATTATGTGGTCAATGTCGTGATCCAGAAATTCGGTGCGAGCCTTTACACGGATGGGTTACGCCATGCATTGCGGCTGCCTTTTCAGGATTTTGAAGATCAGCGCAGCGGGGAAACGCTTTCGGTGCTGCAAAAGGTCAGGGCCGATTGTGAAAAGTTCATTACCAGTTTCGTTAATGTGCTCTTTGCTACATTGGTAGGGATCGTTTTCGTCGTCATTGTCGCATTTAAGCTCAGCCCCTCACTGCCGCTTATTTATCTGGTTGGGTCTGTGGTTTTGGCTATTCTGACGAGTGTTCTGAGCCGGAAAATTAAGGTTATTCAAAAGAACATCGTTAAAGAAACCACCGCGCTGGCGGGTTCAACCACCGAATCCCTGCGGAACATTGAGCTCGTAAAAAGTCTCGGGTTAACCCAGCAGGAAATCAGCCGCCTGAACACAACAACATTCAAAATCCTCAAACTGGAACTCAGAAAGGTCAAAAGCATTCGATCTATCAGCTTTATACAAGGCACGTTCGTGAATTTCCTTCAACAATGTATCATGTTCGCACTGCTGTTTTTTGTGTTCAAAGACCGGATTACAGTGGGTCAGATGATGATGATGCAGTTTTATTCCTTCTTCATTTTCGGGCCGTTGCAGGAACTGGGTAATGTGATCCTCTCCTACCGCGAAGCCGAAGCGTCGCTGAACAACCTGCAAACGTTACTGGCAAGGCCTGTGGAACACAAACCGGCAAATCCGGAAGTGATTACGGAAATTGAAGAGCTGCGATTTGACCATGTCCTTTTTCAGCATCAATCTGCGAACAGGCCAGCGCTGGAAGACATTTCTTTTGATGTTAAGAGAGGTGAAACGATCGCATTTGTGGGGCCATCCGGTTCCGGGAAAACCACATTGGTAAAATTGCTTGTAGGCCTTTATCATCCGATCACCGGCGCTGTTTATTACAATGGCATCAATGGTAACAGCATTGATTTTGATGAAATAAGAAATAAAATAGGCTTTGTAACGCAGGATACGCAGCTTTTCTCCGGAACAATCAAAGAAAATCTGCTTTTTGTCAATCCCGATGCGACGGATGAAATGATTAACGATGTCCTGCTGAAAGCGGCTTGTTACAATTTGCTGTCCCGGGCAGAAAATGGGATCGACACAGTCATTGGCGAAGGCGGATTGAAACTTTCGGGTGGTGAACGTCAGCGTTTATCCATTGCCCGTGCGCTGCTGCGCGTGCCGCATCTGATCATATTTGATGAAGCTACTTCTGCACTGGATTCATTAACGGAAGAAGAAATTTCAAACACCATCCGCAACATTACCGATCAGCGTCAGCACATTACGGTGATGATCGCACACCGGTTGTCGACCATTATGCATGCAGACAGGATTTACGTTTTGGAAAAAGGCAACATTGTCGAAACCGGCAGCCATCATGCTTTGCTTGATGAAAAAGGTTTGTACTACGCCATGTGGCGCCAGCAAATCGGCGAGCGTAAAGATGAGACGGTGCTTTCATAGCTTACTAGTGGTCAAAAGCTAGCAAGAATCAGGTTTTTCATCAGTCTGATGATCCATATTTTTGTCTTATCAAAATGAGGCAACAAACAGAAAATCAGACCGATGAAAGAAATTGACACGTTAGACTGGCAACACATTACCGAAGATCTGCACAATAAAGGATATGGCTTGATCGATCAGGTCCTGTCAAAGGATGAATGTGATCAACTGATTATATCTTACAATGAGCCAGTACATTACCGTAAAACCATTGTGATGGAACGTTACCGGTTTGGGTTGGGGGAATATAAGTATTTCCAATATCCGTTGCCAGCCGTTATCCAACATTTGCGTGAAAGCATTTATTCGAAACTCGCGCCGGTAGCCAACAAATGGATGCAAGTCCTGAATATCAACCAACATTATCCTGCCGTTTTTCGAGATTTCCAAACACAATGTCATGAGAAGCATCAAACCAAAACCACGGTTCTGATCCTTAAATATGGTGAAGGCGGCCATAATACATTGCATAAGGATTTGTATGGCGACATTTTCTTCCCAATCCAACTCGTCATTTTCCTGAGCGAACCCGGTACAGATTATGAAGGAGGCGAATTTGTCCTTACCCAGCAAACGCCCCGTGCGCAATCAAAAGCCATTGTCTTAAAACCAAAAAAAGGCGATATCCTGCTTTTCACAACCAATTTCAAACCGGTAAAAGGAACGAAAGGCTATTACCGGGTCAATATGAAGCATGGGGTGAGCGAGGTTCAATCCGGGAGCCGCTACACATTAGGGATCATTTTTCACGATGCGTTAAGCTAACATATGATCAAACATGCAGAGCTCGGTCCCGCGTCGATGGGAACAAGCCGAGAGTTGAAACGACTGATTGACGATCAATTGGTAAGATACGGCGGCAATGCCAGGCTCAAAATTTACGGAACATTGCAATGTGCTTCCGGAAAGCGCATGAAAGTGTCGAACCGCGTATTTTTTAGTTCTGAACAAGAAGCTGTTGCGCAAGGATTTCGCCCATGCGGACATTGCCTCCGCGAGGCTTATTTGAGATGGAAAGCGAATCAGGAGATTATTCCAAAACCTTGACGGTAAGACTTCGCCAGAGATAAAAAACCAAATAACTTTCCCAGCCTGCAAACTGCTGAAAAAGCCCTTCGATTTTCGCAGTTTCGCTCCGATCCTGGATAATGTTGTGATTGGAAAGCGCATTTAGTAAGCCAATATCCCCATGCGGAATGCCACCCGGTTCTTTCAGGGATTTCATTAATGCATAATTGGCCGTCCAAACGCCGATTCCTTTGTGATCCGTGAGTGCTTTTTTCCGGGCGGCGAAACTGGGTAACGCGCGTAAAGCTTCTTTATCGATGCTGCCATTGGCAAATGCTTTGGCAATGCCAATCACGTAATCCGATTTTTGTTTCGAAAACTGCATCTCTTTCAACAGATCAGGATCAGCGGCAGCGAGCACCTCGGGCTCGGGAAAAACATAGTAGGAATCATTTTCGTGGTCAATACGCTTCCCGTAATGTTCCACCAGCCTGCGTTTCACTTTGTAGGCGAACGACAAATTAATCTGCTGGCCGATAATGCACCAGCAAATGGCCTCGAAGAGATTTGAAATGCCAATCAACCGCAAACCTTTATAAGTTTCGGTCATGTAAGCAATGCGTCCGTCTGTTTTGAGCAGGTCGTAAAAAGGTTGAATGTTGGTGTCCATATCAAACCATTCCCGCACATAATCAATCAGATACGCTTTATTTTCCTGCGTGGGTTCCCCTTTTATAATGTTTAGTTCGAGAAAACCTGCGTGTTCTTTGATCGAGATCAGCAGGATATCCTCCCCTATTTCCAGTGCTTTAAAAATCGTGTCGCCCTTTATAATGTGCAGACAATCATCATAGTTCCGATTGAGAAACCACAGACATTCTTCAAAACTAAAAAGCGCCGGGATAGGGATCAGGATCTTATTTTCACTATTCATTTACCAAATGTAGGACAGCCAAAAACAAGCCAAAACCCGTTTCTTGCTGCATTATAGATCTTAATGTACGATTTTGAAAACCAATTCTTTGAGCAGCTCACCTTCCGGAATGCTCACGCCGTCCAGCCCTTTGAGCCTGGCATCACATTCCCGCAAATAGTGAATGATATTGGCCACTTTGGGTAGCGGATAATTGCGGATCGCAAGCAGATAATCCTTTACAAAATACGGGTTTACGCCAAGTTCGGTAGCAAGCCCTTTTTCTGTCTTGTCTTTGCTGGCGTGCGCAAGAAGCACTTTTGTGTAAAATCCAAAAAGGATAATGAGTATCGGCGCCAGCGGATTGTCCTTTGAATTTGCTGAGAAATAAGTGGCGATCTGATTGGCCTTCATGACATCACGCGTCATCAATGCCTTTTGAAATTCAAATACATTGTATTCCTTACTGATCCCCACAAACCGTTCAATGGCCGAAGCATCAATTCCTTCATCCACGCGCAGGTTGACCATTATTTTCCTGATCTCGTTGGATAGTCGCTTCAAATCATTGCCAATGTTATCAACCAGCATTTGCACGGCCTTCGGACTGATTTTCACGCCTTCGTGCTGACAAAAAGAAGTGACCCATTCCGGCAATTTATTGTCGTACATCTTTTTGGATTGCACAACCACACCATTCGTATTAATGGATTTGATAAAAGTCTTGCGCTCATCGGCATTGGCATGAAAACAAAAAACGAGCACCGTGCTGTTCAGCGGATTAGCAGCATAATCTTCAAGCCTGGCCTGCTGCTCTTTCTGCTCAATCCCACCCAGCTTATTGGCATCTTTTACCAAAATCAACTGCCTCTCGGCCATAAACGGGAAACGCCTTGCATAACTCAGCACGCCAGCCATATCCGTGTCTTTTCCATATAAAACAAACTGGTTAAAGCCCTTCTCAGACTCAGGCACGACGCGTTTTTCCAGCTCTTCGGCAATGGAATCAATGTAATACGGCTCGTCGCCGTGCAGGAAATAGATGGGCCTGAATTTCTTACTTCTGATCTCTTTAAGGACAATATCCGGTGTTTGGGCCATTGGGGATGCCGGTAAGCGATGATAATGTTAATGTGTTAATATAAACTCTTCCGACGCTTTTTGAAGTTCCGGGAAGAAGCTGAAAAATTTGTCGCGATAGAAATCTTCATGCTCGCGCAGCTCGAGTATAGCATTGCGTAGCGGTACAAGGTAGGTGGCACGGCGCGACATCCGGTGAAAAGTCAGGTCCACGCCCTCGAATGTTGCGTAACTCGTAAGCCAGTCTTCGCGGATCATTGCCTGCACCATCCGCGTCATGTCCGCAGGAATGTGTTGTTCATTGGCTTTGACAAGCGCGTAAATGTTTCGTGTGTAAGTAAAAAGCGGCTCGTGGGAAAACTGATCAAAATGTTTGGCCAGGAAATAATCAAAATAAATGTCCATCACAATGCCAGCCAATTTCCCCTGCGACAAGGCCGCTCTGTGCGTCGCTTCCCGAACAATCTCATGCTTATCTGTGAAGAAATCGATGAACCGGTGAAGCTTCAATCCGGTGACGAAGTCGGGGTCCCATGTTTCCGTTTTTTCATCGGTCAGGCGGCCCTTAATGAAATCGCCCACATAATTGCCCATAATCACGCCCTCCTTCGTTCCTGACAGCAAAATGTGTGCTAAAAAATTCATCTAAATGGCATTTTGGCAAATTTGCCGTACGTTTGTTTTCGCTACTCCTCTTGGAACAATTTTTTACAACAACAATTATTTTAATCAAACTAGCAAATGAAAGTCGAAAAAAATAACGTGATAGCGTTAACATACAGCCTGAGAATTCCTGATACAGATGGTGAAACGGATGTCGTCGAAGTGGTGACAGAAGAAGATCCAATGTACTTCATTCAAGGCATCAGCGGCCTTCCCGAGGGTTTTGAAAATCAGATCGAAGGACTTGTTGCGGGAGACATTTTCGAATTTACCGTGGCGCCGGAAGAAGGTTACGGTGAGTTTGATGAAGAAGCGATCGTTGAATTACCAAAGGCAGTTTTCCAGATGGAAGATGTGAACCAGGAGGAACTATTGCAGATCGGGAACATCATTCCAATGACCAATGAGGACGGCGAGCGCATGCACGGACAGGTTGTCGAAATCAAAGACGATTTGGTTGTTATGAATTTCAACCACCCATTGGCTGGAAAAGAAATGCATTTCAAAGGACAAATCATCTCAATCCGCCCAGCCACAGCAGAAGAGATCAGCCATGGTCATGTGCATGGTGCTGGTGGGGTGCATCATCATTGATAATTTTGACCGGGTCGCCGGGCGATGATTGAATGAGTGAATGAGTGAATAGGAAAAGAAAACATTCATTCAGTCATTCACTCATTGACTACATACTGCTCCACTTCAACTCCGAACCGCCTCAAAAACTCTACTCCCTCCTCAATCGCGATTCCCTTGTACGCGGCGTAGGAATGCAGGAAAATTACTTTTTTGATTTTCATTGTATAAATAACCCTGGCGCAGGCAATGCATGGCGCTAACGTTACAAAAAGCGTCGACCCTTCGATATTTGAGCCATTTTTTACGGCAAATAGAATAGCATTTTGTTCTGCGTGCAAAGCGAGTGAGCAGCTGCCTTTTGCGTCTCTCGGGCAACCCACTTCCGGAAACTCCTCGTCACAATTATGGGTTCCTGCCGGCGGGCCGTTATAACCGATTGAAATAATTCGCGTATCCTTCGTTAATACCGCACCGACCTGTGCTTTGATACAATGTGAACGCAGCGCCAGATTTTTTGCTAATTCCATGTAGATATCATCAAATTTCGGGCGCAAATTCGTTGTAGGTAATGTCATTCGTCTTTTCAATAATTTTTATACAAACTTATCGAATTGAAAACGGGATTCAACACAAGATTTTGAAGTATGATCAGAAGTTTTTTGCTAGCTCTTTTAATGGTTTCAACATTCCTACCTGCTTTTTCACAGCAGGAAAAGGTTGTGTTGAAGCTTGCGCAAGATCCGGCGTCATTGCTTAAAACCTATAAATTCTTCATTCAGGAAGTTGAGGATCAGCGCATTATTCCCGGTGCGGGTTTGGGAAAGGTGGTTTTGTTTGGAAAAGATGTTCCAGCTATGTTGCCGGGGAAAGCAGAGAAAGAACTTTTTACCTATTGGTCTTTTGCCGCGCCTAAAAAAGAACAGACTTACCTGCCATTATACATTAGTATTAAAGAACTGTCTTTAAACGAAAAGCGCGTTGCCCCAAATAAAGTCACGGGTGAGGTGAAGCTCTCTGTAAAATTCCGCTGGTACAGGAATATGCAGCCGGTGGAATTAACGAATTATCAAACCGCCGCCAATTACACCCGCCCCGAGAGGGAATATGATTATGAAAAGCTTGTAAAACAGCTTCTGGATCAATCATTGGCACATTTTCAGAAATGGATGACGCTGAATGCGGGAAAGAACCCGGCGCTGGCCAGGGATATTCAACTGGTTTTTAAGGAAATCGTGAACAATGATCCGGATACGGTTTTCTATTCACCCAAAAGACCACTGATATGGGAAGATTTTAAGGTGCGGAGCCCCAAACCCGGCAGCAGATACGCGGCGGCGGTGTTTACCAGTTTTGGTTATGAAGGCAGGTCTTACCCGAAAGACGAGGATCTCGTCGTTGAAATAGGCTTGAAGACATTTATGGTAAAAAGCATGTCCTGGGGTCGGCCGGAGTCCAGAAATGCAAGCACATTACGACATGAGCAGATCCATTTCGACATTACCAGGCTGGTTGTTGAAAAATTCAAAGCCCGGCTCCTCAAAGCCGATCTGACCATTGAAGATTATGACAGCGAAATTCAATATCAGTTTCTGGAAGCTTTCAGGGAAATGAATACCGATCAGGAACGCTATGACGGCGAAACGGGTCACGGCCTCAACGCGGGCGCACAAGCTGCGTGGGACCGGAAAATTGCAGGTGAAATCTCAGCCGTTTACGCAGTGCAGTAATGGTGTGAATGATGCCAGATATCGTCAAAGTTGGTCACTTTTCTGTGACAAACACCGTTTTGCTTATTTCCTGGCTGGTTGCGTAGTTTTTGATGTAAAAATTATAAGCATCAACGTCTCGCTCAAATGCCTTATCGCTCACTACATAAAGCGAACTCCCCTTCTTGAAACTAACGACCCGATGCTTGGGAACCGAATGCACCACCCTTTGATCTGAAAGCCGGATTTGAATGCTCCTGGAAACTGAATACGTTGCGAAAACGATCACCAGCAAATACGAAAATTTGAGATATTGATAAACTCCTGAGTGATAACCATACCAGATTGTGAAGAGTACGGCATATAACAAAACAACTTCAACTTTATCCAGATTAAGGTTTTCGACCAAATAACCAGGCAATGATTTGGGAACAGCAACAGCAATGTTGGTCAGGTATGCGGATAACCAAACTGCTTTATTTACAATCCATTGCAGCCAGAACACGTGCAGAGGCGATACTAACAACAAGACTAACGCAGCCGGTAACAGCACATTGGTGAATGCAATGACAAACGGGTTAACCAACCAGAAATAACTGGGAAATTGATGAAAATAAAACAGACTCAGCGGAAATGTAGCAAGCTGTGCAGCGAAGGACAATGCTGAAATCTGCCAGACAAATTTCAAGATCCTGTTCGCGGGATTGAAAATGGCTTTCAAAGGCTCATACAATAGAAAAATCCCACTCATCGCCAGGTAAGAAAGTTGAAAACCCACATCGTAAATTGCCGCAGGATCCACAAGCAAAATTAGCAGAGCAGAGAAGGCAAGCGTATTCATTGCGTTCTGCTTACGGCTGAACACTTCGGCCATGACAAAAACAATGCACATGAGCGTTGCGCGCTGCACCGACGGAGGCAAGCCCGTAACCAGTGCATAAAAGCCTAGTAAGCCGATTATCAGCGCCAGATAGGCAAAGTTTCCAGCCGGCCACCGCTTCATCCATCCAAATAAATAACTGATAACCAGGAAGATAATCGCAACGTGCATGCCCGAAACCGACAGAATGTGCACTGTGCCGGAAGTCGTATAATCGCTTACCTGATCCGATTGCAGATCGTCTCTCCTGCCGAGTAGCATGGCTTTGATCAATCCATAAGCCGCATCGTCATCCACATTTTCCCTCAGCACTCCGGCCGCCCATTTGGAAATGCCGGTGCTCCATTGTGTCAGATAAAAGGATTGATCGGTAACAGAGACCAACTGGAAAGAATGCTCATCCAGATAGTCCGTCCCCACAATGCCTTTATTTCTAAGATATTGACGATAGTCAAACTGCATGGGATTTTGGGCAGCCATCGGGCGATCCAATGTGCCGCGAACGATCAGTTTGTTGCCTGGTTCGGGCATGACCGAAGATTGCAGACTAACGTTCACCAATGCTCTCAGATCAACATTAACCCAGCCTTCCTGCGTTTTAATACGGGTTATATGCGCCTCATAGCGAACCGATTTGGTGCGTTTTTCCGGTAAGCTCTTGATTTCCGCTTCATAGGCCGAATAATTGACACTGGTTAATGCGGCAATATTTGCGTCATTGGCCCGCTCAAAAGTAAGCATGGTAAATGCGCCCAGCGAGACCAGGAAAAGCGAAAAGGTTATTCCAAATGCAGTTTTAAGGCTTTTGAAATACAAAATAAAACAAGTGATAAGGAGCAAACCAGACAGCGTAATGAGCAATGTTGCCGACAGGTCCGATGCAGGAACAATTTCGCTGAGCAAAATGCCGGTCATATAGAACAAAACAATGCCGACAAATGGTGAACGTGGCAGCATACTAACGAACTACGAACCGTTTGGTGACCGTTTGTCCGCCGGAAGAAACTTTGTAATAATACAATCCGCTGGGAAACTTTTCAACGTCCAGATAATTCAAATTCGTCGCGCCGGAAACCATGCGCTGGCCGCGCTGATTGATAACCTCAACTGTAAAAAGCTGAAAGTTGGGTGTAAAAACATTCGCTGTCAATGTTTCACTAACCGGATTGGGATACAATTCAACGAGCAGATCTTCGCCGGTGATCTTTGAATATTCCACCAGTTTCGCCCGCCTCGGACTTAATTCGAGCACCGCGTGCATCCGCTCCTTCTGATCATTGGTAAAAACACTCATACAAACATCAGGAGAATAATCCATGTAGTTTTCAATCATGTTCCGCGTTGTTACTCCGCGGCATTCGGAAAAGACGGGTGTACACGAAATGTCGGTTGTTTCATTTTTGGTAAATGCCGTTGGCGTATCCTCGCAATGATCGGTCCCGCAATTCCTGTCGCCCCAAATGTGGATCAGCCCGAGCCAATGCCCTACTTCATGCGTGGTAGTGCGGCCGAGATTGTAAACTGAGCTTGTAATCGCAGGCGAATTCCTGCCGAAATAACGAAAGTCAATGATAACACCATCGGTTAATGATCGTACAGCTCCGTCCTCGGCCGTGGACAGGCCCGCAGTAAGATCATTAAGCTCCGTCACGACCGGGAACTGGGACGTCCCCAAATAACGGTCAGATAACCGGCAAACCCAGATGTTGAGATAACGGTTAGTCAGCCACGCGGGAGAAATTTCGGCCAGCTGGTCGGCATCTGTGATGGGACTGAATTGTTCTTTCTCGTTAAACGTCCGCACAACGGTCACCAACCTGAACCGAATTCCTGTGTCGATACCCAATGAATCTGTGTAAAAACCCTTGTAACCCGATGCATTGCCATAATCTTCGTTCAAAACGTCGATCTGACTTTGAACCTGTGCATCTGTAATGTTCGCATTGCCTTGCCCGCCGATCGTTTTGCCTTCCTCGCTATGCACAACATGCACGACAACCGGAATTGTTATGATCTCATCCGCATTGGCACGTAATGATGTCTTGTTTGCTTTGATACGCTTTTGAATGGCTTCCTCTGACTTTATCCGCAGGTTTTGCAACGCAGGAAATTTGGAGATCATCAGCGCATCCCGTTCGGTGCTGGCGCAGCGGTTAAGCAGCGCGTCGCTTTCCTGCGCCAGCACGAACGTTTTTGAAATGATAATCAATAAAAAGACCAGCAGAAGCTTACTGCTCAGATTTGTCATAAGCTGCAAGAATATCTTTAACCAAACGGTGTCTGACCACATCGGATCCATCCAATTCCACAAAACTTATCCCTTTAATGCCTTTGAGCACTGCTAACGAATCAATTAACCCCGATTTAAGATTTTTGGGCAAATCGATCTGGGATTTATCTCCTGTAATGATGGCTTTTGAACTCGGTCCCATCCTGGTCAGGAACATCTTCATTTGCATAGGCGTCGTATTTTGGGCCTCATCCAGCAAAATGAATGCATTATTCAATGTTCGTCCGCGCATATAGGCCAGGGGCGCAATTTCGATCACGCGGCTTTCCAGATAAAGTTTCAGTTTTTCCGGCGCGATCATATCGTCCAGTGCGTCGTAGATCGGGCGTAGATACGGATCGATTTTCTCTTTCAGGTCCCCCGGCAAAAAGCCCAGGTTTTCCCCAGCTTCAACAGCAGGACGCGTTATAATGATCTTCCTAACTTCCTTGTTTTTCAAAGCCCGCACGGCGATAGCCACCGCCGTGTATGTTTTTCCGGTTCCGGCCGGCCCTACTGCAAACACGAGGTCAAATTTCTCGGCCTGCTCTACCAGCAACTTCTGGTTCGGTGTTTTGGCTTTGACTACCAGCCCTTTGTTGCCATAAATGATCACATCCGCATCATCCTCTGCACTGGTAACCGGCGATTTCACAACACCATTTAAATAACCCTTTACATTGTCATTCGTCACCTTTCCGTATTTTTGATAATGGGCTATCAATGAGTCCATTACATCTGTGATACGGATAATTTCCGGGGCCGTGCCCTGAATGCGGATCTCGTTTCCGCGTGAAATAATTTTGCTTCCAGGGAAAGCGGCTGCAACTTCCTTGATATTCGAATTATGAATACCCAAAAAATCAACCATTGAAACGTCCTCGAGCGTGATGATTTTTTCCAGCAAATGAATTAAAGTTTAGTGTTTCTCTATTTGTTCTAAAATTTAGTAATAATAACCAACAATTGTAAAACAAAAGCTGAGAATTACAATTATCATGACAGATTTAGAGACGAAAATTTAGCATATTCTGATCAACTCTTTCATTATCAGAGCCGGACAAAATCATTCGTTTTTCGAAAAAAAATAAATGATTGAACTTAACCTTCCTTTCTTTCTTACGCGTCCCGCTTTCCTTAACTTTGTCTTAACATGGAAAACGACAAGGCACCCGGCAATTTCAACAAATCAGGATCTAAGCAAAGCAATCAGGGGCGCAAGCCAATGGGCGCCAGAACACCTGGTATCGAGCAGACTTTCAGCAAGTTACCTCCTCAGGCGGTGGACCTGGAAGAGGCTGTTTTGGGTGCTTTAATGATTGAGAAAGATGCACTGACGGCTGTCGCAGATATCCTTCGGCCAGACAGTTTCTACAAGGAAGCGCACGTCCGGATCTATACCGCAATTATCACCCTTTTTGCCGATTCGGAGCCGATTGACATGCTTACTGTCACCGCTAAACTCCGTAGCACTGGGGAACTTGAACTCATCGGCGGGGCGCAATACATTATGGAGCTGACTTCCAAGGTCAACTCTGCGGCCAACATTGAATTCCATGCGCGGATCATTTCGCAGGCTTTCATCAAACGTGAGCTTATTAAGGTCGCGTCGGAGATCCAGCGAGAAGCATTTGAAGACACAACCGACGTTTTCAGGCTTTTGGATAAAACAGAACAGAATCTGTTCCAGATTTCCGAATCCAATATCAAGAAGAATTATGCTGATATGGGTGCGCTGATGCGTCAGGCACTGGCAGAACTCGATCAGAAAAAGAATAATAAGGACGGTCTTACCGGAGTTCCATCCGGATTCAGTGCCCTGGACAGACTGACTTCGGGCTGGCAGAAAACGGAATTAATGATTCTCGCAGCCCGTCCGGGTATGGGGAAAACAGCATTTGTCGTTTCATCGCTGCGCAATGCGGCTGTGGATTTTAATATGCCTGTTGCCATTTTCTCCCTCGAAATGTCCTCCGTTCAGCTGGTTAATCGTCTGATTTCCGCTGAGGCTGAGATTGATAGTGAAAAAATCAGGAAGGGAAGTCTGGCGCCGCACGAATGGGAGCAATTGCACCATCGCATTCACCGGCTCACCAATGCACCCATTTACATTGACGACACCCCTGCCCTATCCATTCTCGAACTGCGGGCCAAATGCCGACGCCTCAAAGCCCAGCACGACATCCAAATGATCGTGATTGACTATCTCCAGTTAATGACCGGGGACACAGGTGGAAAAGGAGCCGGTAACCGCGAGCAGGAAATTGCGATGATCTCGCGTTCGCTCAAAAACCTTGCAAAAGAGCTGGATGTGCCCGTTATTGCATTGTCACAGCTGAGCCGCGCGGTTGAAACGCGTGGTGGTGAAAAAAGGCCGCAGCTTTCGGATTTAAGGGAATCGGGATCGATCGAACAGGATGCAGATATGGTCCTTTTCTTGTATCGTCCTGAATATTATGGGATTACAGAAGATGAATCCGGAAATTCTGTTGCTGGGATTGGTGAAGTGATCGTTGCCAAAAACCGTGCGGGATCGCTGGATACGGTTCAGTTAAGGTTTATTGGAAAGTATACCAAATTCACGGACCTGGACTCACAATTCACCCCGGCACCATTCTCTGTAGACCGCCCTATTCAAACCACAAACCCGATCGCATCGTTCGAAAGCCAAAGTAAGCCCGCTCCGGCAGGCGGCACGCTCCGGAGCAGGGCAAATGATTTGAGTAATTTCGATTATAAAGGCCCGGATAGCGAACCACCATTCTAACGCCTTACCAGCAACGCTACATTCTCTACGTGGTGCGTATTCGGGAACATATCAACCGGCTGCACCTTTGTTACCTCATAATCACCCGTCATTAACGCGAGGTCCCGCGCTTGTGTGGCTGTATTGCAACTTACGTACACAATGCGGTCGGGCGCTGCTTTCAGGATCGTTTCTACAACGGGCTGATCCATTCCTGCACGCGGCGGATCGGTAATGATGACATCGGGCCTTCCGTGTTCTTTCAGGAAGCTTTCGTTCATGATGCCCCGCATGTCACCTGCGAAAAAGGATGTGTTTGTAATTCCGTTCAGTTCTGAGTTCTTTCTGGCGTCCTGCACCGCAGCTTCAACATATTCAACGCCTACAACTTTCCCGGCCCTGCGCGCTACAAAATTGGCTATCGTGCCCGTCCCAGTATAAAGATCATACACGGACTCATTGCCGGTCAAACCCGCAAATTCACGCGCTACGCTGAAAAGCTGGTAAGCCTGCTCCGAATTGGTTTGATAGAAAGACTTGGGACCGACGAGGAAAGTCAAGTCTTCCATCGTCTCCCGGATTGTCGTTTCACCTGCATAATGGATCACTTCCTGATCCTGGTAGGAATCATTTCCTTTTAAATTAACAATGTAATTCAATGAGGTGATTTCGCTGTGGGTTTTATGCAAATACTGCATCACCTGCTCGATGGCTTCATCATTCTGCTCGCCAAACTGCACGATAACCATCACATCGCCCGAATTGGCCGTCCTTACCACCAGGTTGCGCAGCGTTCCCACGTTGAACTTTACATCATAGTAAGGAATGTTATGCAGCTCACCGAAATGATGCAACGAATTTCGGATCGTATTGGAAGGGTCCGGTTGCAGGTGGCAATGGTCTACGGTAAATATTTTGTCAAAACGCTTCGGGACGTGAAAGCCGAGCGCGTGTTTTGTGAATTTCGCACCGGAATCCAATTGATCTTTTGTCAGCCAGCGCCAGTTTGAAAAAGTAAATTCGAGTTTGTTGCGGTAATACTCCGTTTTCGGAGCAGCAATAATCTCATTGATGCTGACATTTTTAATGTGTCCTATCCGCTGGAAATGGTCAACAACCTGTTGTCTTTTGAATTTCAACTGATGCTCATAGGCGATATGTTGCCATTTGCAGCCACCGCATACAACGTTATGCAGGCAATATGGGTCTGTCCTAAGAGGCGAGTGCGAATGGATCTTGGTAACGATCGCCTCCTTTAATTTTTTCTTGGTTTTTACAACTTGTAAATCAACTATGTCACCGGGAGCCACATTTCCTTCTACAAAAATTACGCCGTCTTCTGATTTAAATATACATTTGCCTTCTGCCGCAAAATCGGTAATTTCAACGTATTCATACTTGATATTCTTAACCATATTTCTTTTTTAAATTTCTAATTCCAAATCCTATCGGATAAATTCTACTCCCTTGTCAAGCCATGAAAAAACGGTATATCTTATTCATGCTGATGCTGTTTGCCTTTTCCAAAACTTATGCAACTCATATCGTTGGCGGTCAGCTCTTTATCACTGAAAATCCAAACAACTATTATAATTACAACATCGGCTTAACGATGTATTTCGATGCCCTCAATGGTAACCCAGGCGCAGAAGACCCGTTTGTTAACATTTACGTCTTCCGAAAACGCGACAATCAGCCGATCGGGTATCTTCAGGCCCCAAAAATAGAACGAAAATCGGTCACGTATGCTAATCCGCAGTGCGGAATATCGTCGCTGGAAACATATATGATCACTTACAGCTCGTCTCTGCGGCTGGAACCTACCGATTTCAGCGATCCGCAAGGCTATTATATGGTTTGGGACCGTTGCTGCCGAAACGGCACGATCACCAACATTCAGGCGCCCGGCGACGCAGGAAGCCTTTTTTATCTCGAATTCCCCCCGCTTTTTAAAAACAATGCAAATTTCAAGAACTCCTCCCCTGTTTTTCCTGCAATAAAAGGCGATTATGCCTGTGTAAATTCTCCGTTCTTCTTTGATTTCGGAGGAACCGATGCGGATGGCGACAGTCTTACCTATAAGCTGATCACGCCGATGCAGGGATTTTCGGACAAGGCCAACCCGAGTGTGGAGGCTCGAGGGTCGTCCAATTATCCGCGCCTTACCTGGCTGCCAGGGATTTCGGAAGCCAATATTATTCCCGGCCCCAAGCCATTAACGGTCAATGCTAAAACGGGAATGCTTTCCGTCACGCCGGGAAATGTGGGGTTGTATGTGTTTGCGGTGCAGGTGGACGAGTTCCGGAATGGTGTGAAAATTGGCAGCCTAACCCGCGATTTCCAGCTGAAAGTGGTCGATTGCCCGAAGATGGACGCGCCGAAATTGTTGTTTAAACCAAAAGGTAAAAATACTTATTATACTGAAAACGAGATCATAACCGTCAAAGAGGGTGACCCAAACTGTATTGAAGTAATGGTCACCGATCCGACCATCAATCAGATCATCCGCATCAATGGCCGTGCCGTCAACAATTCCAAGGACTACTTTACAATTCTGCCGGCCGAATTCAAAACTAAAATTGCTAACGACACGCTGAAATTCGAGGTCTGCCTGGATGAATGTTTTGTGACGTATGACGAGCGCCCCATCAAGATTGAGCTGATCGCAGAAGACGAAAGCTGCCCGGTCCCGCTGATGGACACGCTGAGCATTCTGATACGCCGGGAAAGCAGCGGCAACAAATCGCCCGAGGTCACCACTTCCCTACCCGGCCAGTATGTGCATGTGACGGCGGGCGTGCCAATCACTTTCACCGTGTATGGAAAGGACATTGACAAAGACAGCATTGCGCTTTCTGGCCGCGGGCAGGATTTCAATATGGTGGATATGGCCATGGATTTCAAAGCTACCAGTGGAAAAGCGCAGATCCAGCAGACATTCAAATGGACGCCGCCTTGTAATGCCAAAAAGGGCGACACGCTGGCCGTGGATTTCAAAGTAGAAGATATGCGCTGCGTCGGAAACCCGCTCGCTGTTTCCAAGCCGGTTTACTTTATCATTGACCAGTCGCCTAACAACCCTCCTGCGGTCGAAACATCCCTGGCCACACCAGAGATCACCTATACGATTGGCAGCAGCTCTGAAATCATCTTTGACGTCCTGGCCACCGACCCTGACACCAACACGATCAGCCTCGCCGCAGCCGGCCGCGGGTTCAGCATTAGCGATGCCGGGATGAAGTTTGCGAACAAGACCGGCGTGAAGCAGGTAACGTCGCCTTACGCCTGGTCACCAGAATGTTCAATGCTCGAAGGAGAGTCCGAAAGAACATTCACGATCGACTTCATCACCCAGGATAAAAGCTGCGCTGCCGCCACCGACACAACCACTGTGAAAGTGATTGTGAAGGACGATACTTCGGACGTGATTCCCGAATTTCCAAACGTGATAACGCCAAACAATGATGGCAAAAATGACTGCTTTGTTTTAGAACATTTGCCCGCCGATAACTGTGTAAACCAGTTCAAAGATGTGACCATTTTCAACCGCTGGGGCAAGCAGGTTTATTACTCTAAAATCAGGAAAAACTGGTGCCCTACCAGCATTTCTCAGGGCTACTATTATTACGTCGTGCAGTACACCAAAAAGTCATACAAAGGCGGGTTAACCATCCTCAAATAACTTGCTAAACTTTAGTTTGGTTGTTACTTATAAGCTGTTGAATACATTGGAATTTGACACAATGTATTCAACAGCCTATATTTTCTTCTAGTACTATACTATTGCAGCATATGATACTACATATACTTTTCAAATGTATTATTAGTATTCACAGTAAGATACATTGATTTATACCAAAAGTAATGTCCATAAAATACATTAAAAAAAGTATTTACATATTAAAAGTATTATATGCAATGTATTAAATTAAAGTTTAATACATCTGAGATTATAAAAAGGCAATTTATTAAAATACTGGTAATCAATATATTATTTCCAATCGCACTAGACTCTCATTTGCAGCCTCAATCGCATTAACTAATATTTTATTCAGATTTCTTGGTTTTTCGATTTTAAATAATCAGATTTATACTGTAATAATAAACATTACAGTAATGAATAATGGTCGCTTTGCTATATCGGTGCATATTCTTTCCTTGCTTGCATTCGAGCCGGAAGGATGGTTGTCGTCGGAGTTTTTAGCGGGAAGCATTAACATTAATCCGGTGCTGGTTCGGAAGGAGCTCGGCAATCTTCGTGCACATGGACTTGTTATCAGTAAGGAAGGAAAGACTGGAGGAAGCAAACTGGCCAGGTCGGCGGAGTCCATTTTTATGTCTGAAATATACGATGCAGTTCGGCAGAATGACCTTCTTGGAAAGAGCATTAATTCTCCCAATCCGGAGTGTAATGTGGGCCGTCAAATTAATGATTATCTTGGCGATCTTTACACCGAAGCAGAGCTCGCATTAAGGTCCGTTTTAGGCAAAAAATCTTTGGCCGATTTTTGTCAAAACTTCGAGTCTGAGCACACAAAAAATTAACCCTTTTATCTATCTCAATCAGTTCCATTTTAAACCAAAACCCAAGAATGAAAGTAGCATTAATTGGCGCAACAGGATTTGTCGGCGCTCCCCTCTTGCAGGAGTTGATATCACGCGGCCACCAGGTTACCGCAATCGCCAGAAACATTGGAAAGATCCCAACAGACAGTGACCTGGTAACGCCCATGCAGGCGGATGTGCTCAACACTTCCCAAGTAGAAGAAGCTGTTGCCGGCTCGGATATTGTTGTCAGCGCTTATAATCCCGGCTGGACCAACCCTAATATTTACGCCGAATATCTTGAAGGCGCGCAATCCATTCAAACCGGGGTGAAGCAAGCCGGAGTAAAAAGATTCATCGTCATAGGCGGTGCAGGGAGCCTGGAAGTAGCCCCTGGATTACAATTGATCGACACTCCTGATTTCCCGGAAGAATACAAAGCGGGAGCCGGCGCTGCCCGTAAATACCAAGGCATGATCAAAGAAGAAGATGCCTTGCATTGGACCTATCTCAGCCCTGCTATTGAGATGCACCCAGGCACTTCGGGCAAACGCACGGGAACTTACCGCACATCACTGGACACGCCTGTGTACAATGAACAAGGCAGAAGCATTATTGCAGTAGAAGATCTTTCGGTGGCTGTGGTTGATGAAGTTGAAAATCCGCAGTTCGCAAAGAAACGGTTCACAGTTGCGTACTAATTGATTTAAAGCTGATTACGTTATTCGTTTGTATAAATAGTATTGAATGTTTGATATTCAATATAAATAACATTCATTCAAGCCTATTTATACAAATAAAAATATTCATAATAATAAAACATATTTCACATATAATACATTTTAAAAGTATTATACATAAAGACATTTTTAAATGAATATTTAAATAGATACATTTTATACTTTCACTTTTCTTCGATAAGTATTCCACATTTACAAATCCCTTCTATTTTCCTTTTATTGGAAATATTCAAATAAAAATACCCTCCGCTATTCACATGACACAATGAATTAAACCATGGATCGCAGCTTACGCGTACATGTGTCAGGAAGAAAGTTATCACCGGCGGGCAACATTATTGGCGGAAAATAAAGTTCTTTGTAGCCCATTTGCTGACACCAACTTCCTTCCAATGAAATACCGCATTACCGGTCTGTTATTCCTGTTTGTCCTATTCAGTAACTCGGAAGCATTTTCTCAACGCTTCCTCATGGACCTGGTGGATACAACCAACCAAATGGGAAAAGGGATGCTTTCCATTTACGAGCGATACAACCGGGTGCGGATCAGCGGCTATATACAGCCTCAATTTCAATTCATTACGAAAAAAGGCGCCGAAACTTATGGCGGCGGAAACTTCTCCGCGCTGGCCAATAACCGTTTTATGCTTCGCCGCGGTCGTTTGCGGGTAGATTATGCGCATTTGAATGCAAATAATGATCCCACATCCTACTTTGTATTCCAGTTTGACGGGACGGAACGAGGCGTGGCGATCCGCGATTTTTGGGGCCGCTTTTACGAAAACAAGTTTAAGATCTTCGCGCTGACGACGGGGATGTTTGCCCGGCCATTTGGCTATGAAGTGAATCTTTCATCTGCCAACCGCGAGACGCCGGAACGGGGAAGAATGTCGCAAATCTTAATGCGGACCGAGCGGGACATAGGCGTAATGCTCACAGTCACCAGCCGTAAATCGATTAAATGGTCACAAAAGCTTAAACTGGACGTTGGCGTATTTAATGGTCAGGGAATGTCGGGGCCGATGGATTATGATAGCCACAAGGATGTGATCGGACGTTTCAGTTTGAAACCTTCCAAAATAATCGCGCTGGGCGGCGCGACGATCTCAGCGGCCGTTTCGGGTTATGCGGGCGGGATTACTAGTCAGTCGCCGGTTCTGTATCGCACGAAGGTTAATGCGGGCGAATATGCGATGGTTCGTGACTCATCGGCAGGAAATTATCTCAAAGTTTCCCACAGAAACTACGCGGGAGGCGATTTTCAAATCTCTTTCCCAAACAACAAGGGTGAAACGGAATTCAGGTTGGAATACGTTCGCGGCGATCAGACGGCAACATTTGCAAGCAGTGAGACGCCCGGCGTTTACCCGGTATCGAACGGCGCAAAAGATCCGCTCTACGTCCGAAGCTTTGACGGTGCTTATTTTTATTTTTTACAGCATTTGGGCAGCCTGGAACACCAATTTGTGCTCAAATATGACTGGTATGACCCCAATAAGCGCGTTTCAGGAACGGAGATTTCGGAAACAAGAGGCTTTAATAAAGCCGATTTACGCTACGATACCATTGGAATGGGTTACGTGTATGTCCCAAACGAATCCCTCAAATTCATGTTTCACTATAACTTCGTGAGAAATGAGAAATCGGCCCTGAGCGGATTTGAAACGGATGCTGCGGACGACCTTTTCACATGCCGTGTCCAGTATAACTTCTAGTGCCAAATCGATCGGTAAGGATTTTTCGACGATATTCGAAAATTTGATTAACCTCATTCCTTACAAATAGCGCATTTACCCAGTCGCCCAGGAAACCAAACGGGACCTTATAATTCAGGATATCTTCCATCATTACACCGCCCGGAATTTCGGTAAAGCGATGCTGATGATGCCAGAATGCATACGGCCCGAAGCGTTGCTCATCTACAAAGTATTGTTTATCAACGACATGCGTTATTTCTGTGCACCATTTTAATGGAATTCCCAAAACTGGTTTTACAACGTAACGGATGATCTGCCCCGCATACATTTTTTCGCCGTGATGTGCAGACGTCACTACAAAGCCCATTTTTGCAGGCGTAATCTCTTTTAAGTTGCCCGGATTTGAAAAAAACGACCATGCTTCGTCCAGCGAGATGGGCAGATTTTGCTTGAAATATAATTCTTGCACCTGAAATGATTTATGTTCGATCTACATACGCTAAAATACGCGTACCAGACCAAATGATGATTCTTGGCATGATTTTCTCTATGTTTTGGCATGACCTAATTCCGAAAACATGAACAGAAAACTGATTGCAACTACATCCACATCCATCTATTCCAGCCCTTCGTCCGTATGGAAAGCGCTGATAGATCCGGAAATTGTTAAACAATATATGTACGGCGCAGAAGTATACTCTGACTGGCAGGTAGGCAGTCCGATCACGTACAAAGGTGTTTGGGATGGCAGACCGTATGAGGATAAAGGAACGATCCTGGAGATAATCCCTGAGCGCGTCCTCAGTTATACTTATTGGAGCCCACTTTCCGGCACCGACGATTTTGAAGATAATTACGCACACGTTACCTATCACATTTCAGAATACGACGACGAGACGACGCTTACCATTACGCAGGACAATCTGGAAACGGATGAAGCGGTGGTTGCGGCGGAAGAAAACTGGATGAAAGTGGTAGGAAATATCAAACGTATTCTCGAAGGCGACAGAAAACACGTACTTTAATCTGTTAGCAAAAAGCCAATCCGGTATGGACAAGCCCGGATTGGCTTAGCATTTCTATAACTTCATGCTGAGCGCGATGCGTTTTCTTGCTAAATCCACCTCAGTCACTTTCACGCTTACGATTTGCTGGAGCTTCACAACTTCGTTAGGATCCTTGATAAATTTGTCGGCCATTTGCGAAACGTGAACCAACCCATCCTGCTTCACGCCGACATCTACGAATGCGCCAAAAGCAGTAATGTTGGTGACAATGCCAGGCAGCACCATTCCCACCTTTAAATCTTCCGGCTTTCTGACCGAGCTGTCAAACTCAAATTTCTTCATTCCTTCCCGCGGGTCACGCGACGGTTTTTCGAGTTCAAGGAGAATGTCTTTCAACGTCGGAAGCCCTACCAATTCTGAAATGTACTTCTCTGGCTTGATCTGCTTCCTTAACTCAGGCTTTTGCATGAGATCTTTAATATTTGCGCCGACGTCTTTGGCCATTTGTCCTACAACATCGTAACGCTCCGGATGTACTGCGCTGTTATCCAGAGGATTAGCACCATTTTCAATGCGTAGAAACCCGGCTGCCTGCTCAAAGGCCTTTGATCCGAGGCGCGGCACTTTCAATAATTGCTGACGAGATTTGAAGTCTCCGTTTTTAGCTCGAAAATCTACGATATTCTGCGCCAGGGCCGTTCCAAGGCCCGAAACATAGCGCAAAAGATGCTTGCTGGCCGTGTTGAGATTTACGCCTACGGAATTTACGCAGCTTTCCACGACTGTATCCAAAGCATTTCGCAATGAATTCTGGTCTACATCATGCTGATACTGACCTACCCCAATGGATTTTGGATCAATTTTTACCAACTCGGCTAATGGGTCCATTAAGCGGCGACCGATCGAAACAGAGCCACGAACGGTTACATCTTTATCCGGAAATTCTTCTCGCGCCACATCCGATGCCGAGTAGATCGACGCGCCCTGTTCGCTCACCATGAACAGGCCCACCTCTTCCGACTTCCCTGCGTTCGCTAAAAGCTTCCTCACAAAATCCTCCGTTTCCCTTCCCGCCGTTCCGTTACCAACCGCAATCGCCTCGATTTTCCATTTCTGGATCAGGTCCGAAAGTTTGGCACTAGCTTCGGCAGGTTTATCGAACGGATATATCACCTGATCGGCCACCAGATTGCCCTGGCTATCCAGCACAACGACTTTACATCCAGTCCGGTAACCAGGGTCAATGGCCAAAACGCTCTTTTGTCCAAGGGGCGAAGCAAGTAATAGTTGCCGAAGATTTTCCGTAAAAACCTGGATAGCAGCTATATCTGCCTTTTCTTTCGAAAGGTTAGCAAATTCTGTTTCAATGGATGGTTTCAAAAGTCGCTTGTAACTATCTGAAATGGCGAGCTCCATTTGCTGTAAAACAGCAGGCGGTCCTTTGCGGAAAAGCCGGTCTAATGCTTCAATGGCTTGGTCTTCATCCGGCGAAATCGTTACATTCAAAATCCCTTCCTCTTCCCCACGACGGATGGCTAGCAACCTGTGCGAAGGAATGCGGGACAACGGTTCTGAAAAATCGAAATAGTCGCGGTATTTCACGCCTTCTTCCTCTTTTTTCTTCTTCACCTTGGAAGTAATGACCGCACCGCGCTGGAAGAGATTGCGAATACGTGTTCGCGAATCCTGATTTTCGTTGATCCATTCGGCGATAATGTCCCTCGCTCCCTGCAATGCATCGTCTACCGAAGTAACCTGATCATTCAGAAATGACGATGCTTTACGCTCAGGATCTGACTCTCTTCCCGTGAAAATCAGCTGCGCAAGCGGTTCCAAGCCGCGCTCCATCGCAATGCCCGCCCGCGTCTTTCTTTTTTGCTTGTAAGGCAGATAAATGTCTTCCAGTTCAACTGTCGTAAATGCATTTTCCAACTGCTTACGGAGCTCAGGCGTCAATTTACCTTGCTCTTCAATGTTTTTCAAGATGGCTTCACGGCGCTTTTCAACTTCCAGCTGCTTCTGCCAGGCATCTTTTATCGCCCCGATCTGCACTTCATCCAATCCGCCCGTGGCTTCCTTCCGGTAACGCGATATAAACGGCAGCGTAGCCCCTTCTTCAAATAGTTGGATGGTATTTCTGACCTGTTTCTCAGAAATAGAAGTCTGCCGGGCAATGTAAGGGAAATTCATTTGTATAAAATTGGGTAGTCGTTGAATTAACTGACTAAAATTCATTCCGCAAATAAAGCAGATATTCGTAGATTTAATGCCTTTAACTTTCCTACCCTATGCCCGGCTTTATGAAAATCCTGAGCCATAAGACAATTGGCTTGCTCCTGCTGATCACAACATTAATGCCTCTTGCAGGCCATGCCCAGCCTCACTTCAAAGTCATCGCATTCTTCACCGGGAAGAATGATCTGGCGCATGTCAGTTTTGTTGGAGAAGCCAATAAGCGCTTTCCCGAAATGGCAAAGAAGAATAACTTCACTTACGACACAACCAGTAACTGGAACAATCTAAACGCAGGTTTTTTAGCTGACTATCAAGTTGTTTTGTTTCTCGACACCAGACCGGAAACACCCGGGCAGCGTGAAGCATTTCAGAAATACATGAAGAACGGCGGTGGCTGGCTGGGTTTCCATTTCGCAGCATTTGCATTGACGCCATCGGCTTATCCACAAAATTGGGATTGGTATCACAATGAGTTTCTGGGTTCGGGCCAGTATGAAAGCAACACGTGGCGGCCCACGTCGGCAATTTTGAAAGTTGAAGACCCCAACAGTCCGATTACAAAAGGACTATCCGGGACAATTAAAGCGTCGCCAAATGAATGGTATCGATGGGAGAAAGACCTGAAAGCGAACCCGGATATTCAAATTCTGTTGTCAATCGATCCGGCAAGCTTTCCGCTTGGAACGGGGCCAAAACAGCACGAAATCTGGCATAGCGGCTATTATCCAGTGGTTTGGACCAATAAAAAATACAGAATGGTTTATATGAATATGGGTCACAACGACATTGATTATGAGAATAAAACAAATAAGGAACTCTCTTTCACATTCGACAACCCCGCCCAGAATGAATTGATCTTGAACACATTGCTTTGGCTGGGTAAAGGAAAAAAATAAACGGTAAGCGTTCAAAACTTCATCAAATGGAAGAAAAACAGAGCAGGGAATTTGAAAAAGGCAGCATGACTGGTGTCGTTTGGCAATGTGATGGGATTCGGATCGGGCACGCCATTTCTAAGTTTACTGAACTTAGCAGCTTCTCATCCAGCAGTAAAACGGATGTTGTTCGCATGCATTTTGGAATGCGGGGCAATTACAGCTTTGATTATAAGCAGCTTAATAAAACTTTTGACCTCATTGGCGGACATCATAACATCGTGTATTCCCATGATTTTGATATGGTGGTCAACAACAAAA
Organism: Dyadobacter fanqingshengii; assembly: GCF_023822005.2. Taxonomy (GTDB): domain Bacteria; phylum Bacteroidota; class Bacteroidia; order Cytophagales; family Spirosomataceae; genus Dyadobacter; species Dyadobacter fanqingshengii. The sequence goes on along the minus strand of NZ_CP098806.1, from coordinate 1,420,546 downwards.
CGCTGGAACTGGAAACATTTGGCATTCAGTTTCCCAAAGACCTCTTTATCCGCTTTACGGAGCATTCAAGTGAGTCACTCAGGGCATTCTGTGAGAACATTATCGCAGGAAGAAGCGCCATTCTTTCAGATAAATGGGGCACCATTGATTCCCCGATCCAACAGGTCATTCAGCAAATCATTCATTGCAGATATGCCGATGATCTCAAAAAGCTGTTTTTGTTATCCAAAAGCATTGAGTTGCTTGTCCTGTGCGCCGATGCGGCGAGTACTTCTAAAACCAAAAAAGAGATTTTTATAAAAAATGCCACAGATAAGGAAAAAATCATCGCCGTAAGGGATCTGATCAATGATCGCGTACATTGCCCGCCTAACCTCTCCGAAATCGCCCAGTATGTGGGCCTAAACGAATATAAGCTCAAACGTGGCTTCAAGGAAACATTTAATAGCACCGTCTTTGGCTACCTCACCGACCAGCGCTTGAACCTGGCGCGGCAATATTTACTGGACACGCAGAAAACCGCCGCTGAAATCGCTTCTCAGCTTGGATATGCGACGCCGCAACATTTTAATAATGCATTCAAGAAGAAATTCGGGATCACACCTTATTTGGTTAGAAATAATCCGTGAAGCGCAATAGTGATGAGGCCGAAAGCCGCTAAAATTGCAGAAGCTTAATGCTTTTGTTAATCACCAACATGAAAAGAAAATCACAAATGGCCGAACAACTCATCGTCAAAAACAGCATTACCATCAATGCTCCCGCTTCCGCAGTATGGGACGCGCTCATCAATCCTGAAAAAACAAAACAATACATGTTTGGCTGTGAAACAGTTTCCGACTGGAAAGTGGATAGCGAGCTGTTGTGGCGAGGTCAGTATGAAGGCAACGACATCGTGTATGTAAAGGGCAAAATTGTCGAAATCCAGCCAGAAAAATTACTGATTTACACCACTATTGATCCCAATTCCAGCATTGAGGATGTGCCCGAAAATTACGTTGATGTGACCTATGAACTTGTGCCTCAGGAAGGTAAAACTGTTCTGAATATTTCACAGGGCGATTTCAGCACGGTTGCTGATGGAGAAAGCCGTTATAAAGATTCCTACAACAATGGGGATGGCTGGAACCCCATTCTTGTAGAAATTAAAAAACTCGTTGAAAATAGTTGATATCAGGGATTTTCAGATTCAATTTCTCCAACTTCGGGTTCGTCTGTTTCCTCAGCGGGCTCGTCTGTTTCGTCAGCTGGCTCATCCGTAGCAAATCTGTTACCTGTACTCACCTCGGGAGCATCGGCGCCTGGCACTTCCGGAGTTGTATTCATGGGGCCCATTTGACCGGGTTCCCCATAACTGGGCACCGGTTGCTGCCTTGGCTGCCTGTCGCGGGTTTCGTCGTCAAGCGTTTCTTCCCTTTTTTCTGTCTGAGATTTCATAAGGATCCGTTTTGTTTGCGAAGATTTGCAAAAAACCGTGCCCTTGAAAATGGTGCTTATTTCCTTTGCATTAATGCCATATAAAATCCATCCGTCCCGTCTTTGGCAACTGACGCGCGATGTGCGGAGATAAATTTCCAATCCTTCTTGTTGGCCTTCATAAACCGCTTCACCTGATCCTCCGATTCAGAGGGAAGCACGCTGCAAGTCGCATATACCATCTTGCCGCCGGTTTTGACCATTCGGCTGTAATGGGTCAGGATCTGCCATTGCACCTTTCGTATTTCATCCAGAAACTGTGGTTTTAGCTTCCACTTAGAGTCCGGATTTCTTCTTAACACGCCCAGACCTGAGCATGGCACATCGAGTAGCAGCCTGTCAGCCGTTCCGGCAAGTGATTCAATGATCTTGTCAGAGGAAATGAGCATGGTTTCCAGGTTTTTCACTCCATTCCGCGCCGCCCGCTTTTCCAGTTCAACCAATTTATGATGTTCAATGTCCATGGCGAGGATGGAGCCTTCATTTTGAAGCAGCGCTGCAATATGCAACGTCTTGCCACCTGCACCCGCACAAGCGTCTATTACGCTATGGCCCGGCTGAATATCCAGATAAGGAGCAATTAATTGAGAACCAGCATCCTGCACTTCAAAAAAGCCCTGCTTGAACGCTTCCTGATTCAGCACATTCTGGCGTTTTCTTAAAACCAGTGCATTGGGAATGCCAACGATTTCCGCTGCGCCGTCTTCTCCAAATCCTTCCCTAACCGTTTGAACATTACTTTTTAATGTATTTACGCGAATAACCACCGGCGCCTGCTCATTCAATGCTTCAATTTCCACGTCCCAGGCTTCGCCCAGTTCCTCTGCTCCTATTGCATCAATCCAATCCGGGATAGACTGGGCAATTTTGCGCACACTAAGGCCCTCATGATATCGGGATACAACATTTACTGCATCAATATCTTCAAATTCGGGCCATTCCGGTAAGTTTCCGTCCTCCTCTGTTATTAAATGAACCGGCTTGATGATCTGCCATGTGCCCACAATTTTCCAAAATTCCTCCGGCTCAGATACTCTTTCAATATCTGCCGCGAATTTGATCAGGCGCCACCAGCGCACGATCTCATATGTGTTGCCCGCAATAAATGCGCGATCACGTGCACCCCACTTTTTATTGGTTTTCAAAAGCTGCTCAACAACCCGGTCGGCTTGACGATTTTTGACAAAAATATGCTGCAATGCTTCAACCGTTGCCGCAACAAGTCCTTTATAGAGTTTCAAAATATCTTATTTAAACAAATGATGCGGTAAAAATGGCGATGTCTGACGTACAAAACAATATTTCAAAAACGAAGGCATGGTTTTTAAGTCTGGTAATATATGGACGGCTACATGGTTACCCTCACAATTATCGGAATTGCGACGCTCGGAATGGCATGGATGCCTTCGTTCACGAAGACAACTGGCATTTCTGATTCGGTCGTGTATGTTGTCCTTGGTGTAATCGTCTATGGGCTTCTGGACATTCTCCCCAATCCTAATCCACTCACATTCAATGTTCAGACCATTCATTTAACCGAATTGGTCGTCGTTGTTTCCCTGATGGGGACAGGTTTGAAAATTGATAAACCGTTTTCATTCAAAGCCTGGTCAGTGCCATTTCGCATGCTTACGATCACAATGGTGCTATGCATTGCGGCAGTGAGCATGATCGCATATTACTTCCTGCGTTTTGACCTGGCTTCCGCCCTTTTGCTGGGTGCTGTGCTGGCGCCTACGGACCCCGTTTTGGCTGCTGATGTGCAGGTAGGGCCTCCAATGGAACAAGTTACGGACGAAGTGCGATTCTCGCTCACCGCAGAAGCCGGAATGAACGACGGTATGGCGTTCCCCTTCACCTGGCTGGCTATCTTGCTGGCCGGCTCCGCAACCGGCGAATTTGGTGAGATTCTGGGAGACTGGTTCCAGATTGATCTGGCTTATAAAATCGTCGTGGGAATAGCATTGGGCATTCTGCTGGGCCGGGTCCTGGCATATGTCATTTTCAACTTTTCTGAAAAGCGAAAATCAATCAGTCTGAATGATGGCTTCATTGCCGTGGCTGCCGCACTGGCGATATTTGGTCTTGTGGAATTGATCGGAGGATATGGATTTGTGGCCGTGTTCGTGGCTGCTGTCACCATGCGCAATTACGAGTTCAACCACCAGTTTCATAAGGATCTGCATAGTTTTTCTGACCAGACCGAGCGTATTCTCGTCGCCATTGTGCTGCTTATTTTTGGCGGAAGCATTGTGCATGGCATTTTGGATCATTTGACTTGGCCATATGCGCTGTTATCCTTGTTTTTTCTGCTGATAATCCGGCCTGTTTCGTCATTAATAGCGCTTATCGGCACGAAACTGCATTTTAAGGAACGGATGGGCATTGGTTTTTACGGGATCCGCGGCGTAGGTTCTTTCTATTATCTGGCTTTTGCATTGAGTAAAGAGACTTTTTTGATGGGTAACGAACTCTGGTCCACCGTTTCATTCATTGTGTTACTATCCGTCGCCATACACGGACTTACTGCAACACGCGTTATGACCAACCTCGAAAAGAAGTTTTCTAAATCTGTTTGACATTCATTCAAATCATATCCAGACGTGCTGATTAATATATGTTTTGAGGAAGATTAACCTCAAATGTTGTTCCCTTACCAATAACGGAGTAAACAGACATTTCACCTTCCAGGCTGTCCACGAGGTGCCGCACAAGCGCCAATCCGAAGCCAAACCCCTGTTCGCCGCTGGTTCCGCCGGTCGACGAAGCGCTTCCGGTCTCAATCGCCTGAATACTTTCTGCATTCATGCCCACTCCCGTATCGGAAACGGCTATTTGCAGTGTGGGCGTTTCTAATGTGATGGCTAGTTTCAAATCCACTGTTACTGTGCCGCCAGAGGGTGTAAACTTGATCGCATTCGAGATCAGGTTACCGGTGATTTGAAGCAGTTTATTTTTTGAAAAAGCCACATTCTCCGTCAGAATGCTCGTGTTTACTACAAAAACAACATTTTTGTGCTTGGCTTGCGGCTCATATAATTTTAAAAGCTTCTCTTTGAACAGGGTCAAATTGAAGCGGTTGCTGTCTATTGCAGCCTTACTGTCGCTGACGGATTTCTTTTCCTTGTGAGATTCCAGGATTTCCTCTGCAAGATCGAGGATAGAATTTCCGCTTTTATGGATCAGATTCACAAATTCCAGCACTTCATCCATTTGATTATCGTCACCCTGGTCCTTAATGATCTGCGCTAATCCCACAATCCCGCCCAGTGGCCCGCGAATGTCGTGCGCTACCTTTTTCTGGGTCTGCTTTGATTCATTCAGCCTGGATCGCAGGTTTTCCAGTACTTTGTGGGTTTTCAACCGTCCCACAATCTCGTCTGCGATGATCTTGATCAGCTCTACTTTTTCCGGATCCAGCAGTTTGCGTTCCTTATCAAGCACACATAATGCTCCTATTTGAACGCCGTTTCCAGTTTTCAACGGCACTCCATAATAATAGCGCACATTGGGATCTCCCGTTACGTAAAATTTATCTTTGAATCTGTTATCCTCCGACAGATCCAGAACCTCAAAATGCTCCGCTTCCATGATCGTATATTGGCAAACCGAGTCTTCACGCAGCATTTGATCCAGATCCAATCCATAATTGGAAATGCTCCATTGGGTTAGGGAGTCAATGAGATTGACCAACGAGATGGAAGTACCGGCAACCTTAGCAGCCAGTTTGGTTAAATCTTTGAATGTTTCCTGATGATCCAGATAATCCAGATCGAACTCTGAAAGGCTTAGTAACCTTTCCATTTCATTTTCCGGGATTGGGGGCAAATTTTTCAATTGTAAAATAATGAAGCTGGTTTATCGGCTCGAATATACTTAAAAAGCAAAATTGTATCGAATTAATTCGGAGCAAAATGAGACATTTTTTATCAAGCATGACTTTTGTATGAGCAATTCCCAAACGTCGGATATTGACCATTATGACATAATATGAGTGACGCGTCGAGGTGTGATTCCTGCATGTACTGGTCTTGGAATAATTCAGTTTTACATCTCAACTAGTTATTGTATATTGTGCCGGGTTGAGATATTTGGAATATAACTAAATGCAGCTTTCAAAATTAAAATAAATATCTACCACTGTTAACAATCGAATTAAACATTGATAGATTAATTAACATTAATAGAAAATACTGAATTAAGCGGCTGTTAGCCATTTTAACCGTTATAGCAGATTTAGTTACAATTTTTTCTGTTTTTTCGTTTTAGCACATTTTTAAGACACCAATTTCAAAAAAGCAGGCCTAGCCATACTTAAAATCAGATGCATAAAATTACTTTCACAATATTTTTTGTCAGTATCTTCTTCAATGCAATTGGGCAGTCAAGCCCTGGCGATCAAATTTTGGGAGAGTGGATCAATGAAGAAAAAGATACGCGTATTGAAATTTACAAGAGCGGAACACATTACGCCGGGAAGCTGATCTGGGCGCTGAATATATTGGAAGCGGATGGCCAAACACCACGAAAAGACGTCAACAACACTGATGAAAAACTTAGGACCAGGAACTTGTCCAACATTGATCTGCTACATGATTTCGTATTCAGCGATGGAATTTGGGACGATGGCAAAATGTATGATCCGAAAAGTGGAAAAACGTATAACTGCTTGATGAAACTTAGAAGCGAAAAGCTTGAAATCCGCGGCTATGTTGGCATTCCCCTACTCGGCAGAACGACTTATTGGGAGCGTGTTTTATAGTTGATTTTAACGCATTTTCCGTGCTTCACTATACGCAAGGAAAGCATATTTAATCCCATTTAAGGGAATACAAAAGTCAATGTGCGTGTTCTTCTTTAAATAGCAAACACGCTTATGAAGAATATAAAATTAGGGATACTGGACCAATCCGTTGTGAGACAGGGCACTACGGTTCAGGAAGCCATTCAGGAAACCATTGCCACAGCGAAGCTTGCGGAAGAATTGGGTTATAGTCGCTTTTGGGTTTCTGAACATCATAATTCAACATTTATTGCAGGATCCACTCCCGAAGTGCTGATGGTAAAGCTGGCGGATGTCACCAACCATATCCGCATCGGCTCAGGAGGGATAATGCTCCCAAACCATAGTGCATTAAAAGTTGCCGAGAATTTTAGAATGCTTGAAACCCTCTTCCCCGGCCGGATCGATCTGGGAATGGGCCGGGCGCCAGGCACCGACCGCATCACCTCTTCCCTGCTAAACCCTTCCAATGATTTCAGCGAGAGCAGTTATTTACGTCAGTTAGAGCATTTACAGCACTTTTTCCGCGATACGGCCGGCACCGAGCGTGGCTTTATTTACGCGGCGCCGCAGTCGTCCACGATCCCTATGCAATGGATCCTGAGTTCGAGTGGCGGCAGCAGCAACATTGCGGCCCGTTTCGGAATGGGATTGGTCGTTGCGAAGTTTATCAACGGGTTTGTTAAACCCGATGTGATCGAAACTTACCGCAAAAACTTCCGGCCATCGGATCAATACGCACAGCCACACGCCTTGCTTTCTGTTTTCGTCCTTTGCGGCGAAACGGAAGAAAAAGCGCTGGAAATGCGTAAAATGATGGATTACATTCTCGTGGAATTCGAAAAAGGGAAATTCGGGCCATTTCCGGACGTTGAAACGGTAAAAAAGTACAGGTTCACGGAGGGCGAACTCGAACGCATCCGTTACAACAGCGGCAGGATCGTTTCAGGCACTCCGGAAGACGTGCAAGAGCAGCTTACAAAGCTGGCTAACGATTTCGATATCGACGAGATCATTATTTCTACCATGGCCGACAGCAACGAGAACCGGGTAAGATCATTTGAATTAATTTCTGAGGCATTTAATTTGAGAGAACCGGTTCAATAAGGTTATTTTTGTGGCAAATTCCTTAGCCAGCCACATATGAACCGTTTTGACCGTATAACTGCCATATTAATTCAGTTACAATCGCGTAAGATTGTAAAGGCTCAGGATCTCGCAGAGCGATTCGAAATTAGTTTGCGGACCGTGTACAGAGATATCAGCTCGTTGGCGGAGGCTGGCGTGCCCATTATCGGGGAGGCAGGTGTGGGTTATTCGATCATGGATGGCTATCGCCTGCCTCCTGTTATGTTTACAAAGGAGGAGGCACGCACATTCATCACTGCCGAAAAATTGATGGAAAAATTCACTGATCTTTCCACGCAATCACAATATCAGTCTGCGATGTTCAAGATTAAATCGGTGTTGCGGAGCAGTGAAAAATCAATGGTGGAAACGCTGGAAAACCACATTGAAGTAAGGCAATCGGCCAAGCCGTTTTATGGAGAAGACAGCAATACGCTGGATATTTTGCTCAAAAGCATCACGGAAAAAAAGATCTCTAAAATCAATTACAATTCCCTCGGCTTTCAGGATCTGACGGAACGCGTTATTGAGCCGGTTGGCATCTACCACGAAAATGATTACTGGTATACCATCGCCTACTGCCATTTACGCAACAATTATCGCAATTTCCGCTCTGACCGCATCCTGAAAATTGAGCTTACCGACAAAGATTTCCAGCACAAGCACGCGCCTTTAAAAGACTTTCTCGCCCAATCCTGGGACACCCAAAACCTGCGTTTGATCCGGATCAGAATAGACAGGGAAAAATCCCATTACATTCGCAATCAAAAGTATTATTATGGCTTTGTGTCCGAAATCGTAACGGATGAAGGCATTGAAATGAGTTTCCTGTCCGCATCCCTTGAAGCATTCGCACTTTGGTATTTAATGCTCGCCTCGAGTGCCTGCATTCTCGAGCCCGAAAGCCTGAAAGAAAAGGTGAGGGCTTTACTGGTGCAGATTTCTGCAAAAATTTAGCCATTAAATAAATGAAAAATATCAGCATACTAGGCATTTCGGGCAGTTTGCGCGCTGATTCCATGAATACACTCCTCCTGAAAACACTGGCAGATTTCCTGCCCGGGCATGTTCGTTTCCAGCTATTCGAAAGTCTGGACGAAATCCCTCATTTCAGTCCTGGTATTCCTGATCATGGTGGTGTTATCAGGTTCAAGCAGGCCATTCAAATGGCCGACGGCGTTATTATTTGCACACCCGAATACGCGTTCGGCGTTCCCGGAACATTAAAAAATGCACTGGATTGGACGGTTGCAACGGGTGATCTGAATGATAAGCCCGTGGCCGCCATCAGTGCTTCGCCCCTCAACACCGGTGGCGACAAAGCCCTCGCTTCCCTCCTGCTGACCCTGACAGCGCTCGGGACGAAGCGTAATGATGAAAGTTCGCTTGCCATTCCCAACATCAAGCTTAAAATCAACAGCTTGCAAAAGATCAGTGACGAGCCCACAATTGCTGCCTTAAAAGCGCAATGCACCAACCTTTTGAAAATTATCGGCTGACCGCCGCTTAAACCAAAATCAAGTGGTATATTGGTAAAATGATAGAAATTATGAGTCGAATAAAAGACTACAATTTCTATATACTAAATATTATATTTAATACATTTGAGATCTATCCACCTTAAAAAACGTTCAGAAAATGAAATTTGAGACCTTACAACTCCACGCCGGACAACAGCCAGACCCTGCAACGAACGCACGTGCCGTTCCCATCTATCAAACCACATCATATGTATTCAACAATGCCGAGCATGCCGCTAACCTGTTCGCTTTAAAGGAGTTCGGGAACATTTATTCCCGGATCATGAACCCTACGAACGATGTGTTCGAGAAAAGAGTCGCTGCTTTGGAAGGCGGTGTTGCTGCATTGGCAACTGCGTCCGGTCACTCGGCGCAATTCATCGCGATCAATAACATTACGACGGTTGGAGATAATTTTGTGACCACGTCCTTCTTATATGGTGGCTCGCACAATCAGTTTAAAAATTCATTCAAAAATATAGGCGTCGAAGCACGTTTCGCTGACGGAGACGATGTCAGCAGCTTCGAAAAACTGATCGACGATAACACCAAATTTATTTATCTCGAAACCATTGGAAACCCAAGTTACAGTGTTCCCGATTTTGAAGCCTTTGCGGCCCTGGCCAACAAATACGACCTGCCATTGATCGTGGATAACACATTCGGAGCAGCCGGGGCCATATTTCAGCCCATCAAATACGGGGCACACGTGGTGGTGCAATCCGCTACCAAATGGATCGGTGGCCATGGAACGTCCATCGGAGGCGTGATTGTGGACGCAGGAACTTACAACTGGGGCAATGGTAAATTCAAACAGTTTACCGAGCCTTCACCAAGTTATCACGGATTGGTTTTAAATGATGTATTCGGCATCGGCGGTCCGTTCGGAAACATTCAGTTCATTATCCGTGCACGCGTAGAAGGTTTGAGAGACTGGGGCCCGTCCCTATCTCCATTCAACGGCTTTTTGTTCCTGCAAGGGCTCGAAACGCTCTCATTACGCGTGGAAAGAATTGGCGAAAACGCGCTTAAACTGGCACAATGGCTTGAAAGTCAGCCACAAGTGGAAAGCGTAAACTACATTGGCCTGGAAAGCAGCAAATATCACACGCTCGCGAAAAAGTATTTAACCCGTGGTTTCGGCGGCGTGCTTTCATTTACGATCAAAGGGGATAAAACGCAGGCCGAGAAGTTCGTGGATAATCTCAAACTCATCAGTAACCTCGCCAATGTAGGCGACGCCAAAACACTGATCATCCACCCGGCCTCCACCACGCACTCCCAGCTCAACGAAATCGAGCAAGTCTCTGCCGGTGTACACCCAACGCAGCTGCGGATTTCAGTAGGGATCGAGCATATTGATGATATCATTGCCGATATCCAAGAGGCGTTCGGGGCGTTGTAAAGTGAAAAGTTAAGAATCTTGTCAGCCTGAGCGTAGTCGAAGGCGCGCTACTCCTTGGTAACGCGCCTTCGACTACGCTCAGGCTGACAGGTATGTGAGCGCTCAGGCTGACAGGTAAGCAACTTCCCTACTCCCTAATCCCCTCCAAAGCAAACATAAACGCAAATTGCAACGCGACCTCCTTTAAATACTCAAACCGTCCGGAGGCACCGCCGTGGCCGGCTTCCATATTGGTTTTTAGTAGCAGCACATTTTTGTCTGTTTTATGCGTTCTTAGTCTGGCGACCCATTTCGCAGGCTCGAAATATTGTACCTGGCTATCATGCAGGCCTGTGGTCACCAGCATGTTGGGATAATCCTTTTTTTCTACATTGTCATAAGGAGAATACGTTTTCATGAATGTATAATATTCCTTATTCTTGGGATTACCCCACTCGTCAAACTCATTGGTTGTCAATGGAATGCTTTCATCCAGCATGGTTGTGACAACGTCCACAAAGGGAACATCGGCGATAATCCCGCGCCAGAGGTCTGGCCGGAGGTTGGAAATGGCGCCCATTAGCAAGCCTCCTGCGCTTCCGCCTTCCGCGTATAAGTGTGCCGGCGAGGTGAATTTGCCCTTAATAAGATATTCGGCGCAGTCGATGAAGTCGAAAAATGTGTTTTTCTTTTTAAACAATTTCCCGTCCTCATACCATTGCCGCCCCATTTCCTGTCCGCCTCGTACGTGCGCGATCGCGTAAATGAAGCCTCTGTCAAGCAGGCTCAACCTGGTGCTGCTGAATGCGGCGTCCATGCTGTTTCCGTAGGAGCCGTATGCGTATAATAGCAATGGTGTTTTCTCACTTTTCTCTGTGCCTTTTTTGTAAACCAGCGAAATCGGGACTTTCACGCCGTCGCGCGATGTGGCATACAAACGTTCCGTCACATATTTTTCAGGGTCATAGCCGCCAATCACTTCCTGACGCTTTTTGAGTTCCTTGCCTTTGGTTTCCATGTTGTAATCATACACAGAATTAGGCGTGGTCAGCGAGGTGTAAACATAGCGCAGATTCTTGCTGTCAAACTCAGGATTGGAGCTTGCGTACGCCGTGTAAGCAGGCTCGCCAAAATCCACGTAATGCTCTGCATTGTTATTCACATTTCGGATCCGCAATTGCAGCAGTCCGTTTTTCCGCTCGGTAATCACCAGATAGTCTTTAAAAACGTCGATTCCTTCAAGCAGGACATCTGTTCTGGTTGGAATAACCTCTTTCCAATGCTCTACGCCCGTCTGATTAAGCGGCGTTTCCATGAGTTTAAAATTGAGCGCATCCTTATTGGTAACGATCAGGAACTTGTCGTTCTGGTGGTCAATGTCGTAAAGCACGTTCTTAATCCTCGGCTGAAAAACCTTGAAGTCGCCTTCCGGCTTGTCCGCGTCCAGGATCCTGTATTCCGAAGACATCGTCGCGGAAGACGCTATAATGATATATTTTTCCGATTTGGTCTTGCCTACACCAATGTAATTCGCCTTGTCTTTTTCGGCATACACGACCACATCCTTCTTGGGATCGGTTCCCAGTGTATGGCGTTTGATTTTCTCGCTTAAAAGCGTTTTTGGGTTTGTGGCCGTGTAGAACAATGTCTTGTTATCGTTCCCCCACTCCGATCCGCCGCTGGCAGGGAAAATCGCGTCTTTGAACAGCTCACCGGTTTCTAAGTTTTTCACATAAATGGTATACTGTCGCCGGGAAACTGTGTCGACGCCGTACGCCAGTAATTTGTTATCAGGACTCACATTGAAACCGACGGCAGAGTAATATGGATGTCCTTCCGCCATCTTGTCCACATCTAGAAGCATTTCTTCTTTCGCTTCCAGCGAACCTTTTTTCCGGCAATACTTGAAATATTGCTGTCCCTCTTCGCTTCTTGTATAATACCAGTATCCATTGCTGAACACCGGCACAGACTCATCTTTTTCCTTGATCCGGCCTTTCATTTCCGCGAAAAGATCTTCCTGGAATTTCTTCGTTGCAGCCATCATTGTATCTGTGTAAGCATTCTCTGCTTTCAGATAATCCACAACTTTGTTACTGTCCGGGCCTTTGCTGAAAAAATCAGCCATCCAGTAATACTCATCATTTCGTTTGTCGCCATGCATGCCGGTCTCATGGTCTTTCATTGCTGCTACGGGAGGCGTCGCTCCCGGCCATTGATATGCTTCGTTCACGTCTTTATTTTGATTACAGGAAAAAATGATAACAGCTAAAAAAGGTAAAATGATTCGCATTGTGCATCAGTTTTAGGGTGAATTCTATAAATATTAAACTTTATAAAAATACTAAAAGATAAATACATTCACCACTTTTAGTATTTATTATATTTATTAAAAGTATTAAATGTAAAATATTAAATCAATGTATGAAAAGTGCTTATCTTTTGAATATCACAGGCCTTAAATCTACAAAAAAGCGGTTGTAATCCTTTTCATCTGCACACATACGTTATATTTGAGTTTCATAAATAAAAGACCTCATGGATAAACCCGTTCATAAACTTTTCCTGCTGGACGCAATGGCATTGATCTATCGTGCACATTTTGCTTTTATCAAAGCGCCGAGGATCACGTCAAAGGGATTGAATACAAGCGCTGTTTTTGGCTTTACAAACACATTGCTTGAAGTTTTGCAGAAGGAAAAACCCACACACATTGGTGTTGCTTTCGACACCTCCGCGCCCACATTCAGGCATGTGCAGTATGAGGCATACAAGGCACAGCGCGAGGCGCAACCGGAGGATATCACAGTGGCTATCCCGCTGGTGAAGCGTCTCTTGGAAGCGATGTGTATTCCGGTCTTAGTTTTGGACGGCTATGAGGCGGATGACATTATCGGGACCATCGCCAAGGAAGCTTCGGTTGCCGGCTTTGAGGTTTTCATGATGACGCCGGATAAAGATTACGGTCAGCTCGTAGAAGAGCATGTCTACATATATAAGCCCGCGTTCCTGGGCAAAGGCGCCGAAGTCCTGGGTGTGCAGCAGATCCTGAACCGCTGGCAAATCCAGCGCATCGACCAGGTGATTGATATCCTGGGATTGATGGGCGACGCGGTGGATAACATTCCGGGCGTGCCGGGTGTGGGCGAAAAAACGGCTCAAAAACTGATCGCGGAATACGACACCATTGAAAACCTCATTACGCATGCCGACGAGATAAAAGGCAAGCTGGGCGAAAAGCTTCGTGAGAACATTGATAAGGCAGTTTTGAGTAAACAACTCGCTACGATCGACATTAAGGTGCCCGTTCCGTTCGATCCCGAAGATCTGACTGTGTGCGCGGCGAATGCAGATAAGATCATCGAGCTGTTTGACGAATTGGAATTTAAGACATTAAAAGCAAGAATACTTGGCCCGGGCATCGTTGCGACCACGGCTGTTTCCAAACCTGCCCCAAAAACAAAAGCCGGCCAGCTGGATCTTTTCGGGAATCCGACAGAGGAACTGGGCAAGCAGCCTGCAATCATCAGTGAAGGAATAGCCGATGATGATGCGCCCGAGCAAGCATATGAGGACCTGCACATCCCAACCACCAAGCAGACCATCGACAACACTTTTCACCGCTATCACACCGTGGATACGCCGGAATTGCTGAAAAGTCTGGCCTATTATCTGTCTTTACAGGAATCGTTTTGCTTTGATACGGAAACTACATCACTGGACACCATTGACGCGGAGCTTGTGGGACTTTCCTTCGCGTATTTGCCAGGGGAAGCATTCTACATTCCTGTTCCGGCGGACCGTGAAAAGGCGATTGAGATCTTGGAGAATTTCAGGGAAGTGTTTGAAAATGAATCCATTGAAAAAATTGGACAAAATATCAAATACGATTTGCTTGTGCTGCGGAGTTATGGGATTGAGATCCACGGTAAGCTAAGCGACACCATGCTCGCACATTATCTGCTGGAACCCGATAAGCGCCATGGCATGGACATTCTGGCTGCTTCTTACCTGAATTACGAACCGGTTTCGATCACTTCGCTTATCGGCAAAAAGGGTGTGAAACAAGGCACCATGCGGGATGTATCCATTCCTGAGATCACGCAATACGCGGGCGAAGATGCGGACATTACATTACAGCTGAACACCATATTTTCGCGTGAACTCCCCAAAGTGAATGCATTTAAGCTTTTCGAAAAAGTGGAAATGCCGCTCCTGAAAGTGCTCGCTGCTATGGAAAGCAAAGGCGTGCGGCTCGATATCGGCGCATTGAAAGAGATGTCTAATGTGCTGGAACTGGATCTGAGACAAACGGAAAGTGAAATTTACGCGTCGGCAGGTCAGTCATTCAACATCAGCTCACCGAAGCAACTGGGCGAAGTGCTTTTTGATAAAATGAAACTGATTGAAAAGCCGAAAAAAACCAAAACCGGGCAGTATGCAACGGGTGAAGACATTCTCTCGGAGCTTGAAAACAGCCATGAAATAGCCCGTAAAATTCTCGATTACAGAGAATTACAAAAATTAAAATCAACTTATGTGGACGCATTGCCATTGCTGGTAAGCAGCCGCACAGGGCGCATCCATACATCCTATAACCAGGCTGTTGCCGCAACCGGAAGGTTGAGCTCCACCAATCCTAACCTGCAAAACATTCCCATCAGAACGCCGCGCGGACGGGAAATAAGGAAAGCATTTGTGCCTGATAATGAGGAATTTCAGATCCTTTCTGCGGATTATTCGCAAATCGAGCTCCGGATCATGGCGGCTTTCAGCGGGGATGAAAGTATGATCGAAGCATTCAACCAGGGGCGCGACATTCACGCAACCACAGCGAGCAAGGTGTTTAAAGTGCCTTTGGATGAGGTGACTTCAGACATGCGCCGGAAATCGAAAATGGTGAATTTTGGGATCATTTACGGCATTTCAGCATTCGGACTGGCGCAGCGACTGGCGATTCCGAGAAGCGAAGCCGGCGAAATTATCCGTGCCTATTTTGAAGAATTCCCTGCCGTGAAAGGTTATATGGACAAGGTGGTAAACGATGCCAGGGAAAAGGAATTTGTGGAAACCATTTTGGGTCGCCGTCGTTACGTGCCGGACATCAATTCAAGGAACCAGACAAACCGTGGTTATGCGGAGCGAAACGCCATTAATGCGCCCATCCAGGGTTCAGCGGCGGATATGATCAAAGTAGCGATGATCAATATTCATGATTTTATCGCCAACGAAAAGTTGAAATCACGTATGATCCTGCAAGTGCATGATGAACTCGTGTTCGACGCGCACCGCGACGAAATCAGCCTGCTAAAAGAAAAAGTGGATGAGCTGATGCGGGTTGCTATTCCCTTACCCGTAAAGATGGAAACCGGGATCGGCATTGGCGCCAACTGGCTCGAAGCACATTAAACAACAAAAAAAGGAAGGCTTTTGGACTGAATCCGAAAGCCTTCCTTTTTTTAAACCCGACCTGTGTTATTTCAACAACCAGATCACATCATTAATGTCGTCTTTTCCTGCAAATTGCCTGTCAATAGCCGCTTTGTAATTAGCTGCGTTTGTGGTTCTTTCGGAAGACGGATATTGCCAGCGCAATGCGATACGGCCCGAATTTCCGGTTCCTACTCCTGTCATAAACTTCGGAAAACCGGTTCTGCGGTAATCAAAATAAGCTTCCATTCCTGAATTCATAAAAAATGCAAGATATTTCTGCGTAATGATCTGTTCCAGACCCGCTGCATTGTTTCCGCCGTATTTAACCAAAGGCTGCGCATAATAAGTATTGAAGCTGAAATTGACATTATAGCTCACAAAATCACTTGCATCGCGTCCGCCGGTTTTAGAATAAAGCATAGACAATGTTCCGTCTTTCACACCATAAAACTCCTGAGAAGCCCTTATCCCTTTTTGATACCATTGCTCTGCACTTCCCGGCGCCCAACCTCTGTTGATGGCCTCGGCAATGTTGAAACACATTTCGGGATAGCCTACGATGAAAATATTCTCACCGGTGTAATTGGAATAATATCTCGAACGGCTTTGGAAAGAATAAGCACCCGGCGCAAACCCCGGTCCATTGTTGATACCCGCTTTGGACGACATATCAGCCAAATCTTCGCCTGAACTTGCACCAACGAATGCTGTAAAATCAGAGGGCAGTTTCCCTGCTTTCAACTGAGCACCAGCCGGTTCCGTTGTGACCATCACACGCGGGTCTTTACGTGCAGTCAGCAGGCCAACATATGTTGCGGCCATATTCTGGCGTGTCGCATCAAAACCAAAATTATCGGGATTCGAAGGATATTTGTTGAAGTTATTTGAAACAAATTCCAGGTTGTCAACCATTCCTTCCGGCAATGGATATTTGGCCGGATTGGCCAGAATGGCAGCGAACTGACTTTTGATGTTCAAATCTGTGTCGGCCTCTTTTTTGCTCAAACGGATCAGTACGCGCAGACGGAATGCATTCACGATCTTTTGCCATTTGGCCAGTTTGCCGGCAAAGTAAAAGTCGCCGCCAACCGTTGTCTCGCCCTTCGCGATCAGTGCGGTCATATCCGAATTGGATTCATCCAGCCATTTAAGAATCTGAATGTAGATCTCCTTTTGGGAATCGTATTCAGGCGTAAGGTTCTCGCGTCCCAGGACAGCGCCTTTCATAGGCAGGTCGCCCGCACGAACGCTCATTTGATCCATAAAGAAGGCACGGAAAAACTTGCCCAGCGCGCTGTAACCGTTCACATCAGCAGCACCTGTTTTCTTGTGCTCCAATTCCATTTGGGTAACGTTTTTCAGCGTTGTGTAATGGTCGTTGAATGATGACCATTGGTATTCGTTATTGCCATAATAATTGTAGTTAATGGCATAAAACTGGTTCCAGCGCATTTCTGAGCTGAAAGGCAGACCGGTTTCGTTGAACATATCCCATTCAACTCCCTGTAAAATCAGGGAAGCGGGCGCGGTGGTTGCGCGGTTGGGATCTTGTTCCAGTTCTTCAAAACTCTTTTCACAGCCCGTAAATGTCAGGGCTAGAAAAGTGAGTGTTCCGAGTAATATTTTATGATGACGCATCATTTTCTATATTTAAAATGCAAGAAAATTGTATTTCTGTTTCGTTAAAAAGTAAGGTTGATATTAACCCCGTAACGGCGCATGGAAGGTGTTTGTGGGCTGGATTCGCCGCCTGAAATATATTGGTTCAAATCAATATCTTTCTTTTCAGCGAAGTAAAGCAGGTTGCGACCTACCAGTGAAACCGACGCAGAACGGAATATTTTCGATCTTTCCAGCCAGCTGTTCGGGATCGCATAGCCGATCACCACCTCTCTAAGCATTGCAAAAGAGCGGCTCATTAAGTTGCCTTGCTCGGTGTTGTAATAGCGGCTTACCCAGTCCTGAACATATTGTTTGGTTGCATTAGGGGCAAATTGCAGCTCCGCAAGGTTGGTGATCTTACCATCCACATCGTAATTAAGCGCCTTGCCATTGCTGACCTGAACACCTTCGCCAAGATAATTTTTGCTATCCGCAACACCGGCTTTGAAACCCTGCCAATCCAGTTCTCTTGCCTCGCCCAACGCGCCCTCAGCAAGCAATGCATTTCTTCCGCCACGGAATGTTTGTTTTTGCACATAATTGGAGATCACACCGCCGATACGGCCATCAAACTGGAAGCTCATGCTCACATTTTTGTAGGCAAATTTGTTGTTTACACCAAACACAAATTTCGGGTTCATATAGCCCAGGAACTGGTTCACAGGCAAATAGATAGGACGACCGGAATCATCATTAATGATCTGTCCGTCAGCCGTTTTGGCAAATGAACGTCCATAGAACTTATCCATTCTGTCCCCTACTTTCAGGAAGGTGTTCAATGCATCCACACCCGGATAGATCTCCTTCAAGACTTCTTTATATGTGGAATAATTGGCAACCACGTCCCAGTTCAGGCCATTCGCGCTTTTCAACGGGGAACCTGTCAAGGCAATCTCCCAGCCCGTTTTCCGCGTGTTGATCCCGTTCACCAGATAAGAATTGTAACCCGTTGTAGTTGAAACCGGTAAGGCGTAAATTCTCGGTCCTTCATCAGAAATAAAATAGGTTGCATCCAATCCGATTCGGTTTTGCAGGATCCTTACATCCAGGCCAAGCTCGGTCTGGGAAGTTGTGCTGGGCACAATGTTCGGATTATTCAATGTATTGGTAAAATAGGCCGCAGGCGTGTTATTATAGGAGAATGGTGTTGAATAAACTGCCGCATTCTGATAAGTAGGACCACCATAAGGAGAGAAATACTGGTCACCGTAACCCAGCGGATTGGCATCACCCAAAGCAGGCGTCGTTCCGATTGTTGCACTCGTCAACCCGTCTTTTACATTCGCATAAGAAGCCCTCAGTTTCAGGAAGGAAATCACCTGCGGGATCGGCAGGTAATCCGAAAGAACTGTGGACGCCGCTACCGAAGGATAGAAGAATGTGTTGTTTCCAGCTGGCAAAGTCGACAGCTTATCTACGCGACCCGTTGTAGAAATCGTGAAGAAATCTTTGAAAGAAAAGTCAGCTGAGTAATAAGCTGAGTTCACACGCATATTTGAGTTGAAATTCGACGTGCGAACCGGCCTTAACGAGTTGTTGAAATTGTACAACCCCGGAACGTTCAAGTAATCCGTAGAGCCATATTGCGAGCTGTATGCAAAATTCCGAAGGTTACCACCCGCCCAGATTTTTGCATTGAACCCTTCGAAAAGATCTTTGTCAAACTTCACGAGAATGTCCGTGTTGTTTTCGAACAGATTGCGGCGGTCTTCGCGATAATCGCCTTTCGCTTCTTCTCTTCCGTATGAAGTGGCAGAGTAAGGCATTTTTTCGCTCCTGAAAAGATCCCAGGTCGTAACCTGCGTCCTGAATGTGGCTTCCAGAAAGCTGTTGATCTTGTAAGTCATGGCAGCCTGGCCAATGATATCCGTTTTCTGATGTCCGCGCAGCCACTCATAACTCATGAAATAAGGGTTGTTATAGCGCTGATATTCAGCATATATTTGTTGAACTCCCTCTTTTCCAGGCTGCCAGTAATTACGCATATCGGCCACATTCCAGTCCGCCCCCGCCCAGAAGACCATATTATAGATGATCGAGTTCGGGCCGTAGTTAATGTCCGGAATATTAGGCGAATACTGGCGATTATATTGCAGGCTTGACTCAAACTTCCATTTGTCGGAAAACTTGTAGTCGGCCGTTATGTTGAAGTTGGTAATGTTCAGCTTTGTGTTGGGCACAATGCCTTTCTGGTAAATATTCGAGACAGAGAAACGAATGTTGTGTTTTTCACCGGAGGCCGAAACAGCTACATTATTCGTTGACAAGATCCCTGTTTCCAAGAAGCGTTTCAGGTTGTCCTTTCCGCGATTGATCCATGGCGTCGCTGACCTTACTTTCGTGATCGGATCAACCGGGCTGTCATACTGCGGGATCAGCTGACCTTCAAACTTCGGTCCCCAGCCTCCATCGTAGTCGCCGTCATTCAATCCCCCACCCTTACCATCTCCAAAGGCATAGCGTCCGTGATCGCCGGGACCATATTCATCCTGCACTTTTGGGATAGCATAAAAGCTTCTATCCATCATTGTGGACGAGTTGAAATCCACCGAGAAGCCCCTTTTATCCTTGGTTCCGCGCTTTGTAGTGATCAGGATAGCACCGTTTTTTCCACGAAAACCATATAGTGCTGAGGCACTTGCGCCTTTCAGAACCGAATAAGTCTCAATGTCGTCCGGGCTCACATTCCACGTATCCGAGTTCACCGGAACACCGTCCACTACAAACAGCACGTCCGTGTTACCACGCAAATTAATGTTAGGTCTTCTCAAAAGTTCAGGCTGGGCACCGATCGTCAGACCAGCCACTTTACCCGCCAGTGCATTGATCGCATTCGGGTCACGCGCTTTCACTGTTGAAGCACCGTCAACCGTCTGAATCGCAACCCCGATGCGGCGAACGTCTTTTTTGATACCCAAAGCCGTCACAACCACCTCCGTAAGCTGGCGAAGGTCTGTTACAAGCACTACATCCAGGCGGCTTTTTCCGTTAACCGGCACTTCCTGCGTTTGAAAACCGAGGAAAGAAACCATCAGGACCGCATCATTGTTCGCTACGTCCAGTTTGAACTTTCCATCCGCGTCGGTGATCGTACCGCTGGTGCTTCCTTTCACGATTACGCTCGCTCCGGGAATCGGCGCTTTGTCTTCCTGGCCCGTTACTTGTCCGGTCACTGAGCCCTGGGCAGCAGCCAGTTGCGACATGAGCATGCATCCCACTGCAAAAAACAGCTGACAGCCCCGTCTCAATAGGCCAAGCCTTCGTTGTAAGTAAATTTGTTTAATCATGGAGCAAATAGTTTAATTGTTACAGGAATTGAAAATTGAAGTAGGGTATTCAATCAAATTGCAAAATTGCGCTATAAATCCTTTAAACGTGTTAAGTATTTATTAACATACTATAAACAAATCAACCCATAATCCGGCGGGGAAACGAAATTCGGCAAAGGTAAATAATGAGAAATACGCGCGGTGGCTTCCCCGGCGCAATCCTGACTAAATGGAGCGTTACGCGGGTCTGTTTGGTGTGAAAATGTCTGCGATTCCCTTTAAAATTATAAAAATAAGTTTAGATAAAATACAAGGAACAACAACCTTATTTCACTGGAAGGTGACATTTACCCCCACTTTACATCCAGATTGCAATTTTATATTGGAAATCGGATAAGATTTTCTTCCAAGCCTCACTCCGGCCACCCGGTAAGGACTACAAACTAGTTTGTAGACGGCATCCTCAAACGCAAAATTTCAGGCAAATGCAGAACGGGCCCACTTTCCAAAAGTGAACTAATATTAAATATATGGAACCACAGGATAATTCAAACCCGCCGTATAAAAATTAGATTGTATTGGGAAGTGTTTTTATACCTAGCATTCGGCGAACCCAGGAGGAGTTGACGGGCAGTCGTCGCCCTATGAAGAAAACACTATTTAATTAAATATTAATTACAATTTAACAGGATATATTAGTAGAAAAAAATGCGAACTTCGCTTTTTAATTGTGAACAATACACTTAATATATCCAATGCGTCATTTGATTCAGAAAGTTTCATTGCTTTTTCTGACTTGTCCCATAATGGTTATGGGACAGACAGCGAAAGGAAATTATTCCCTGCTCCCCTTAAAAGACCTCAGCTCATTTGAAAGCACAAGCCCGAACTGGTCCGTACAAGGCGATGTGGCCATCCACCCGACGGGAACAGCAAAACCTAAAACCAAAGCGGGAGAAGGCATCCTGATCGGCAGCCCAGGTAAAGCCCTGACAACGAAATTAAAAGCAGGCGACCTCCGGTTGGCCACCGAATTTATGGTTTCCCCAGGCGCAGAAGGCTACATTGTGCTGCCGGGCGGACAGAAAGTAAGAATTTCCGACAGCAGCCATCAACGTGATGCCAATGCTTCCACATCCGGTTATATCGGACAATTTCCAACGCAAAACGCTTCCAAAGCACCGGGGCTCTGGCAAACGCTTGAACTCGTTTACGACGCGGCCGTTCCTGGCGTAGCCAACTCTGCCCGGCTCAATTTGTTGTCGTTAAATGGTGTCACAGTGCTGGAAACTGTTTATCTGCCTAATTCCCAGGCTACCGCAGAAGGAAAACCGCTCTCATTTGAGGTAAACAAGGGAACTATCGCGTTCAGAAATGTAGGTTATCAATTGCTTGCGAGTCGTAAGACATTGACATTGAATAACCTGGCATACAAGGTTTATTCGGACAAATGGGATGCAAAGGAATATAGCAAGCTTTCTCATGAAGGAAAATCTCCAACATTAACCCAGGAAGTGACGAACGGAATGCGCGAGTTCCATTTGGTTTACGAAGGCGATATCGATGTGCAGGAAGCAGGCGAATACATTTTTACAAGCATTTACTCCGGCCCGATGTTCGATTTTGAAGTAGATGGAAAGAGCGTGATGAGCACGGGCGAAAGCACTTCACAGGAAACGCACACGGGCACAGCGAACCTGACGCAAGGCGCTCACAAATTCAAGATACATTACTCCCGCTTTCCATGGAGACAACCCGCATTGGGGCTTCGCGTTGAAAAAGCGGGCATTCGTCCCTACGACCTGCACGTGCTTTCATCATTGCCCGAGCCGGAGCCGAAGCCATACATTAGCGTGACGCCCGACAAGCAGCCCGAAATGGTGCGTTCATTCATCCAGATCGAAGGCGAGAAATATAAGCGCACACATTGCATTTCAGTTGGAAGCCCGCAAGGATGGAGCTACACGATCGACTTGAACCGCGGCGCAATGCTGCAAGCCTGGCGTGGACAGTTTGCCAACGTTACCGAAATGTGGTACGAACGCGGCGAACCGCAACTGTTAACCCCTGCGGGACTGAGCGTCCACGTTTCGGGCAGAAGCAGCCTTGCCGTTTTAGCCGACAAAGCAACAACCTGGCCGGATTCTTCGAACATCAATTTCCTGGGCTACAAAATCAACCCGGAAGGATTTCCTGTGTTCCGCTATGCAATCGGCTCGGCGACAGTAAGCGATCAGATCATTTCCAATGACAAAGGAATGTCCCGGACATTTACCGTAGAAGGCAAGCCTACCGGCGCGATTTATTCGTTGCTGGGATCTGGAAAACAGATCACTGATCTCAAAAACGGCCTTTTCCAGATCGATAACCGCTATTATATTCAGGTCAATCAGAAAGCTCAGGCCATTGTGAGGCCTGCCGGAGACAATCAGGAACTGGTGTTGCCTGTGTCCGATTCGGCTACATATATGATGTTCTGGTAACCATATTCTTAGATTCCACTCAATGAAAAATATACTATTAACGACGCTGATATCACTTGGATGTGTCTCAGCGTATGCGCAATCGAAGCAAAATAAAGAGGATGATTTCTACCGGATCGTTACCATCCCCATTCCCGAGAACATTAAAATGGAAGTCGGCGGCATGCAGGTGCTTCCGGACGGCCGTCTGGCAACTTCTACCCGCCGCGGCGAGGTTTGGATGATTGGTAACCCCTATCTGAAAGGCGATGGGCAGCCTTCTTTCCACCGTTTTGCTTCCGGCTTGCACGAGCCGCTGGGGCTTTTGTATCGTGGAAAGGATTTTCTGATCTCACAACGCGGGGAAGTAACCCGCCTTGTGGATACGGACAATGATGGCATTGCCGACGTTTATGATTCGTTTGCAAAATGGCCATTATCAGGCAATTATCACCAATATTCTTACGGTCCCGTGCCGATGCCGAATGGCGAGCTGCTCGTAACGTTGAACCTCGACTGGGTAGGACGCGGTGCAAGCCAGTCAAAATGGAGAGGCTGGATGCTGAAATTGGGTGAAGACGGTAAGTTGACGCCATTCGCAACCGGCCTTCGCTCCCCTTCCGGCTTCGGCTCTTACAAGGGAGATATTTTTTATACCGAAAACCAGGGCGACTGGGTGGGTTCCGGCCGTATGACGCATTTGGAAAAAGGAGATTTTGCCGGAAACCCGGCTGGTTTGAGATGGAGCAAAGAAGAAGGTTCGCCGGTTAAGCTTACCCCATCTGATGTGCCTAACACAGGCGAACCGCTGTACGATGTTGCCAAAAAGTTGCCGGGTCTGAAAGCGCCGGCGGTTTGGTTTCCGCACACGCTCGTGGGCATTTCCACTTCGGACTTTAAAGAAGATGTTACCAATGGCGCCTTCGGTCCGTTTTCGGGACAAATGTTCGTGGGTGATCAGGGACACAGCATTATCACCCGCGTGGATCTGGAAAAAGTGAATGGCGTGTGGCAGGGAACTGTTTTCCCTTTCCGCGAAGGTTTCATGTCGGGGATCTTGCGGATGGAATGGGGCCTGGATGGTTCTATGTTTGTAGGACAAACAAGTCGCGGCTGGTCTGCAACGGGTAAGCAGGAATTTGGCATTCAGCGATTGGTTTGGACGGGTAAGATGCCTTTTGAAATGAAAAATGTGCGTTCTATGCCGGACGGTTTCGAAATCACGTTCACAAGCCCGGTTGACAAAAAAGCCGCAGCGGACCAGGAAGCGTACAAATTGAACAGCTTTACTTACAAATATCACCAGACTTACGGCAGCCCGATCGTTAACACGCAGGAAGTGCCTTTGAAAGGAATAGTAGTTTCAGAAGATGGCCTGAAAGTGCGCCTGGTTCTTGATCCTGCGTTGCTCCGCAAGGGTTATATTCACGAAATCAAGGCGGATGGCGTAAAAGGTGCGGATGGTAACCCATTGCTGCATGCGACCGGTTACTATACATTGAACGAAATTGCTTCTGGCAATCCGGTAAATGCTTCTGCCTTCACAACGACGGTTAAAGCGGTTGCGGTGGATCACAGCGCGCATACAATGCCGGTCGCTGAAACTGCTAATTCGGCCCCTTCTGCAAAGCGTGTTGTGGAAATGCCCGCCAGCTGGACCAACGGCCCGGATCAGACGATCACAATCGGAACCGTTCCGGGATTGAAATTTGATATTTCCGAAATTCAGGTAAAAGCAGGAAGCCGCATTAAAATTGTCTTCAACAACAATGACGATATGCTTCATAACCTGGTGATTACCAAGCCGGGAACAGCCAACGCGGTGGGTGAAGCGGGCCTTAATCTGGGTTTGAAAGGTTCAGAGCTGAATTATGTTCCCAAAACGAATGACGTTTTGTTCCATAGCAACATTGTAGAGCCCGAAAAGTCAGAAAGCATCTATTTCGTAGCGCCAAAACAAGCCGGAACCTATCAATACGTTTGCACATTCCCGGGACATTATACATTAATGCAGGGCAAATTGAAGGTTACCAAATAGTATACAAATCTTCGGTAAACTGCTGTGCTGCAAATACTAACATGACAGCACAGCAGTTTATTTTCCAATTCTTTCCACTCGTCTCATAAATTTCCGCATTACCTTAAATATGGCAAGGAGAATAAAACCACATGCCGCTTTGATTAGCATAATTCGTTGAAATTATAAAACAATGTCAATAACCAAAAGATTTGAGTAACGAAGCGCACATATCAAACCTTTCTGACATCAATATCCAGCTCTGGCTGCGTTTTAAAGCGGGCGATTCGGCTGCATTAGGCCAGCTTGCACAAGTCCATTACCGCGCTCTTTACAACTATTCCACCAAATTTTCGTCCGACCCCAACTTTATCCGGGACTCTATCCAAGAGCTTTACCTCGAATTATGGGAACGGAGGGAACAACTCTCCGAAACTGCTTTTGTCAAATCATATTTATTTAAAGCGCTGAGACACAAGCTTATTAAGGAAAGCATTCGTTTGAAGCGCTTTCAGGAGCCTAAGGAGCTCTTTGATCTGGATTATGAAGATGCGCCCGTGGAGTCGCAGATCATTGCCGATGAAAACGCGCAATCGCAGTCCAGCCACCTTAAACGAATCATTACACTACTCTCCAAGAGGCAACAAGAGGTCATTTACCTGCGCTTTTACCAGAATCTTGACAACGAAGACATTGCTCACATTATGGGTTTGGGACGCCAGAGCGTTTCCAACCTGTTGCACCGCACATTAAAGGAGATCCGTCAGATATGGGCACCCGCTGAGTTTCTCTGGGCTTTGCTTGTTATCACCTCCCTTCTATAAAACCGTTCTCTCGCGGTATTATCATTGTTTTATAACTATTTCAAAAAATATTTTAATTATTTTGGTTATAGTTATCCAAAAAGCGGACATACATACTAAAGACTCCAAGCTTTATTTATGGATTACCGCTACCACACAGCCGAAGAATTAGCCATGGATGACTTGTTTCGCATGTGGGTCACAGCGCCCACCCCCGAAATCACAACATTCTGGCTCAAATGGATTGCGGAAAATCCCGAAAAATCCGGCGAAGTGGGCATGGCGCGGGAACTGGTGTTGGCAGTGTACGACATGCACAACGACGACCTTACCGAGGAAACCATTCAACATGAAATTGAGGAAATTACCAGGCTGGCAGAGATTCAGAAACAAAACCGTGATACGAACATTTACCAGTTCGTAGGCCAACCAATATGGCGCGTTGCAGCTATCTTTTTGTTTGTTTCTGCCATTGGGCTATGGCTTTACAGTCGCGAAAGCAATACGGCCTCTCCCTATGCACATGTGAAAAATGCCGCCGTCGAACCTATGCTTGTGCGTAAGAATGCCGGTTTACACGAAATGACGGTGCTTTTGAGCGACAACAGCGTTGCAACACTTTCGCCGGGCAGTACGATCACCTATCCAAAAACTTTTGCCTCAGGCGAACGGAAGGTCATTTTAACAGGGGAAGCATTTTTTGATGTGGCCAAAAATCCCAAGCGGCCTTTTTTGGTATACACGAATGAAACAGTGACCAAGGTGCTTGGAACGAGCTTCCGGGTGAAAGCGCTGGACGCGGAAAATACAGTGATGGTGCTGGTGAAGACCGGCAGGGTTTCTGTTTACCCCAAAACAGAATACGAAACGCTCCAGAACAAGCCGGATAAAAAGGTGTCGGTCATTGTGTTGAATCCCAATCAGCAGGCTGTCTTTAACCGAAAAGAAAATAAGCTTGAAAAGGGAATGGTTGTGAACCGCCAGCTGCTTTCGGAGCTGACGGCTCAAAAAGAAATGATCTTCGACGAAAAGCCGGTTTCACAGGTTTTCAAAACCTTGCAGGAAATGTACGGGATCGTGATTGATTACAACCAGGAAATACTTGTCAATTGCATCATTACCGCACAATACAGCGACGAAAATCTCAAACAGCGACTGAGTGCCATTTGCCAGGCGATCGGTGCCAGCTATGAGATGGTGGACGGGAAGATTGTGATTACCAGCAAAGGTTGCAGCTAGTGTAAATGCTTGAATTTAACTCCACTTCCGCCTATGGGATGATGCAAAATCTGTGAATTTTTTGTCCTAATCTTTGAAGTACTGACCTAACAACTAATTATATGAAACAACACCGACTCCCGTCCAGGTTACTCTATGATGCATTTAAAATATCACTTTATCAATTATTAATTGCCTTTATCTTTTCGAGTTTATCCGCTGCGGCCATTGTCGACGCCCAGGATATGTTGAATCAGAAAGTTACGATCCAGGTGTATAACCAGGAAATTAAATCGGTTCTGAACAAGCTCAATAAGCTGACGCAGATCCGTTTCACGTACAATTCGTCATTAATCCGTTCGCAACAAAAAGTTTCGATCAATGTGGTTGAAAAGCCGCTGGCCGATGTGCTGGACCAGCTTTTCAAGCCTATTAACATTGCTTATAAGATTGAGGGAAAGCAAGTTGTGCTGGTCAAGGCCAATGCAGAACCAGGCAGCGCGATCCCAGCCGTCATCAATAATCCTTCGACCATTGACCGGACAATCTCGGGGAAAGTCTCTGATGAAAAGGGCCAGCCGCTTCCCGGCGTGAGCATTGTGGTGAAAGGCACGAAAGCGGGCACCGCCACAAATACCGAAGGAACGTATCAGCTGAGCGTTCCGGACGCCGGCGGCGTTCTGATATTTTCCTACGTGGGCTATAAACCTGAGGAAGTGACCCTGGGAAGCCAAAGCACATACGATTTGTCGATGAAACCCGACGAGCGCAATCTGGAAATGGTTGTGGTCACTGCACTGGGAATCAAGCGGGATGCAAAAAAGCTGGGTTATTCTACAGCAACAATTGATACGGATGAAATTACAACAAACCGCACCACGAACCTGGGAAACAGCCTGCAAGGAAAAGTGGCCGGATTAAATGTAACGCCGCCAGCCAGCGGACCGGGCGGATCAACCAAAATCCGTATCCGCGGCCAGTCGTCCTTCGGCGGAAACAACTCGCCGCTGATCATCGTGAACGGCATTCCCATTAATAACAGCAGCGTTTCTGCGGGCGGATCAAACGGAAATGGAACAGGGAACCCAACGGGCGGCTCATCCGATGCCGGGGACGGTTTGCAAAGCATTAACCAGGACGACATTGAGTCCATGACCGTCTTGAAAGGCGCCGCAGCAGCTGCACTTTACGGCTTCCGCGCGAAAGACGGAGCGATCATTATTACTACCAAGAGCGGAAGCAAAACAACCGGCATCGGCGTGGAGATCAACTCCAATTTTCAGGCGCAGCAGGCACTGGACTATACAGATTTCCAATACGAATATGGTCAGGGTGAATTCGGAAAACGCCCTACCACCACCGGAGAAGCACAAAGTTCAGGTGTTTTTGCTTTTGGCGAGCGCATGGATGGCGCGCCTACCCCTCAGTTTGACGGGACCACGAAGCCTTATTCAGCAAATAAAGACCGTATCAAAAACTTCTACCGGACCGGAACAAGTTTTACCAATTCAGTTGCGCTTTCAGGTGGAAACGAGAAAGGAAATTTCAGATTATCGTTCGCTAATACGGACGCGAATGCGATCATGCCGAATTCTGATTACCATAAAAAGATCTTTAATCTGGGTTTGAACTACAAATTTTCGGACAAGCTTTCTGCGCAGGTTAATGCGAATTATTCTAACGAGTATAATAAGAATCCACCCCAGATCGGGATCCAGGATATGAATGCCAATACGACCATTTACACGCTGGCAACGAGCATTGATACGGAATGGCTGAAAAATCGCAAAGACGCGAACGGCAACGAAATGCCGCTGGCTCGATTTACCAACCGGAACAATCCTTACTGGGTGGCTTATGACCGCTTTGAGAATGTTCGCCGCGACCGGATTTTCGGAAATACGTCTGTGCGCTATGATTTCACGGACTGGCTTTTTGTGCAGGGCCGCATTGGGCAGGATTACTACACGAGGCCATATAACTACAACCGTCCCACCGGAACAAGGTCAATCGGCGCCGTTGCAACAGGTTTTAATGGTTATTACTATCAGGATGTGGCGACTTTTCGGGAGCGCAACCTCGACGTCCTGGTAGGCGCCAACCGCACCTTTGGAGATTTTGGCATAGATATCACTTTGGGAGGAAACCAGATGCAGCAGATCAGCGACAATGTATCTACTGCGGTAACCAATTTTTACGTGCGTGACCTTTACACCATTGCGAACGGCCAGGTTAAAAACCCCAATTATGGTTATAGTAAAAAGAAAGTAAACTCTGTGTACGGAGCGGCCGAGTTTTCGTACAAAGGCTTCTTATTCGTGAATGTTACAGGGCGTAACGACTGGTTCTCAACATTAAACCCCGCTTCAAACAGTTATTTGTATCCGTCTGTGAGCGCGAGCTTTGTGTTTAGCCAGGCATTCGCGAACGCACCTAACTGGCTGAATTATGGCAAGTTAAGAGCTGCTTATGCGGAAGTTGGAGGCGATACAGATCCATATTCCAACAATTTATATTATGGGATCAATGCAAACCCTTTTAACGGGACGGCACTGGGGAACCTGCCTTCGACCGTTGCACCTAACGCAAATCTCAGACCATTGAAAGTGAAGGAAACAGAAGTAGGTCTCGAAATGAAAACATTCGACAGCCGTCTGAATCTGGACGTCTCCTTCTATCGCAAAAATACAGTCGACGAAATCCTGAACGTGGATATTTCCAATACATCGGGTTTCAGTCAGACCAAGGTCAATGTGGGTAAATTGAGAAACCAGGGCGTAGAATTCCTGCTGACTTTTGTGCCTGTGAGAACAGAAGGCGTAACCTGGGAAACGAGCTTCAACGGAAGCTATAACATTAGTAAAGTGCTTGAACTGGCAGCAGGGCAACAAAGATTTGACGTGGGAACGGGCGAATTCTTTGGGATCGTATCCCACGAAGTGGACAAGCCCCTCGCCTCTTTACGCGGATTCGACTACAAACGCGACGCGCAGGGCAACATTGTAACTTCGGGCGGATTGCCGCAGCAAGGGAGCCTCACCACATTCGGCAGCGCCATTCCGACCTGGGTGGGCGCCTGGGTGAACACAATCAATGTGAAAGGGATCCGGATCGGAACGCAAATCGATTTCAAAGCGGGTAACAAGATCCTTTCCAATTCCAACCTGAACTTCCTCCGCGAGGGAATATCCAAACCTTCGCTTGTAGGACGTGACGGTGGTGTTTTATTGGAAGGCGTAACGCCGGAAGGCGCTCCAAATACGCAACGCGTTGAAGCACAGCAGTTTTATACGGCTTACCGCAGCACCAACATTGCCACACCATTTGTTTACAACGGCGCATTTGTAAGATGGAGAACAATTTCGCTGGGCTACGACCTCTCACGCTTTTTGAAAGAAAAGACCTTTATCAAGGGTTTAAGCATTTCGGCCATGTGCAACAATGTGTTTTTACTCAAAAAATACATTGATAACCTCGATCCCGAAGCACAAGTATCCGCTTCCGACAATTTACAAGGCATCGAAACGCACACACTTCCAACCACAAGAAGCTACGGTTTAAACCTGAATATCAAGTTGTAAGTGAATAATTCACCGCGACAGCAACCGGTCATTCACTCATTCACTCATTCAATCAATCATCGCACCGGCGAGCCGGTCATTCAGTCATTCATTAAATGAAAAAAATACTAACATACCTAACCGTCATCGCCCTCCTCGCCAGCTCCTGCGACAAGGGCTTTGAAGATGTCAACAAAAATCCCGTCCAGGCCACGAGCGTGGATCCGGCTTATTTGTTTTCCAATGCGCAATTCGGCTCGGCCATTGCGACGCAGAATTATCAGTTGCAGATCGTGCAGCAAATCAACACGCCTTACACGGGAGTGCTCGAAGGCGGCAATCACAATGCGGTTTCCGATCCTAATTCCAACGCCAATTTCAACTCACTATACTTGCAAAATGGCCCTGTGAACTTGCTGACGACGGTTATTGCACAAACAAAGGATAATCCGGGACGAAGCAATTTGTATAACATGTCGCGGATCTGGAAGGCTTACGTGTTCATGGTATTGGTAGACACATATGGTGATGTGCCCTATTTTGAGGCAGGCAAAGGCTTTCTGGAAGGCATCAATCTGCCTAAATATGACGACCAGAAGCTGATTTACGATGACATTTTAAAAGAGCTCGAAGAAGGAACAAAAGGTCTGGACGCAACAAAAGCGCTGGAATCCGGGGATCTTTTTTATAAAGGAAACATTGCGCAGTGGAAAAAGCTTGGTAATTCACTGCTGCTGCGTGCAGGAATGCGTTTTTCTAAACTGGATGTGGCCCGGGCAAAAAGTATCGTTGCCAAAGCTGTGGATCCGGCCAATGGCGGTTTGATCGGCTCCAATGCGGATAATGCTTTCATTGCCTTTAACAGCACATTCAATCATCCGCTGGCGAATTACTTCCAGGGAACTGAACGCGGAAACGTTTATCTGGGCAAAGCATTTGTGGATGCGCTTAAAGCAACAAACGATCCCCGGTTGCGCGTGATTTCTGTCAAATACGAAACACCGGGCAATCCGATTGCAACAGCCGGAGCAGAAGATACAGCGCCTGCCAACCAGGACGGAATGCCTTATGGTTACAATGAATCCACCATTGCCAATGCACCTGGCTTCCCTGGCAAAATAGGCTCTGCGTTTAAGTATTCACAAATTAACCGCAAAACCCTGGGCAAAATTGATGCACCCGAGTTCTTTATTACTTACTCACAAACATTGCTTTTGCAAGCCGAAGCCGTTCAGCGCGGATGGGCAACAGGCAATGTGAAAGAGCTTTACGAGGCGGGCGTAAAAGCGCACATGGCACAACTGGCGAGTTATGACGTTGCGGCCAGCATAAGCGCAGCGAACCAGGATGCTTACATTGCTGCGCAACCATTTATGGCGGCAAAAGCTTTGGAACAGATCAACACCCAATACTGGATCTCGTCATTCCTCAATGGGTCCGAAGCATGGGCCAATTTCCGGAGAAGCGGCTTTCCAACATTGCCGGTCAATAACTATCCGGGTAAAGATCCTTCCGTTAAAACATTCATCCGCAGACTAGTGTATCCGGTTCGCGAAAGGTCGGTTAATGAGGTCAATTATAATGCTGCTGTTGCCCGAATGGGCCCTGATGAACTGGGAACGCCTGTTTTTTGGGATAAATAAAACCAATGATAATATTTTTAGTTACAACCAACCCTTATACTTATGCTTAAAAAAAATCTGTTTACAGGATCGCTCCTTCTCCTGGCCCTGGCCACGCAAGCGCAGTCCATCTCACCCACGCCAGATCAGATCAAAGCTTACACGTCGGCGTGGAAAGGTGAACGCTCTGCGGACGGCCGCCCCAAAGTGTCAGATGCGATCCTGGCGAGATTGAAGAACATTTCCATGGAAGAAGCCTGGGGTGTTTTGAGAAACAAAGGCTATCATAACCAATTTGAGGGTGAATGGCAGCTGATTTACCCCGACAGCGCCATGACAGGGCGCGTAGTAACAGCGCAATATGTTCCCTCCCGCCCGGATTTGGAGGCTTTGGTAAAAGAGACCGGCAAAAAAGAGGGCCGTGTACAAACGGGCGGCACCAATTCATGGCCCATCGACGTGCTTAAAGACGGCGACGTCTACGTGGCAGACGGTTATGGAAAAATTGCCGACGGAACATTGATCGGGGATAATTTGGGAAATTCCATTTATGCCAAATCAAAGCGCGGTGTAATTTTCTACGGCTCGGTGCGCGACGTGGAAGGATTGAGTGAGATCAAAGGTTTTAATGCATGGATGAAAGGCCAGGACCCTTCTTACATTCAGCAAATGATGCTTACTAACATAAACACGCCTATCCGCATCGGTCGTGCGATCGTGCTTCCGGGTGACGTGGTTTTAGCTAAAAAATATGGCACGATCTTCATTCCCGCACATTTAGTGGAAGAGCTTGTGCTAACGTCAGAAGTAACTGCCTTGCGTGATGAGTTTGGTCATTTAAGATTAAAAGAAGGAAAATATACACCCGGTGAGATTGATACAAAATGGTCTGACGTGATCCAGAAGGACTTTTTGAATTGGGTGAACAATTATCCGGGAAAGCTTCCGATGACAAAGAAAGAACTGGACGATTATCTGAAACAAAGAAATTACTAAGGCCAAATGCCAATTTGCTAACGTCAAAACTAACACTAATGAAAAGCATTTTAACAGACATCATTGCTTCTAACAAACAAGTTGAACAAGCCGAGAAAGTGGCAACCGCTGCTGAGATGAACAACCCTGCGACGAAGGACAGCCGCCGTAACTTTTTGCGGAAAACGGCCGTGGGCGGGATGGCATTGGGCGGGTTCATGTCCATGTCAACCGAGGACACCATTGCGCAGGCAACTTCCAAGGTGAACCGTGCTTCCAAGCCCTCTGAATTGAAAATCACCGACTTGCGCTATTGCATTGTACAAAATGTGGGACGCACGCCGATCATCCGCATCGATACCAACCAGGGAATTTACGGTTTGGGCGAAGTGCGCGATGGTGCTGACGAGCGTTATGCATTGTTTTTGAAGGCCCATTTATTGGGACAAAACCCCTGTAATGTGGAACAGCTTTTCAAATCGATCAAACAGTTCGGTTACCATGGCCGTCAGGCAGGTGGCGTTTGCGGAGTTGAAATGGCGCTTTGGGATCTTTGCGGAAAGGCTTATAATGTGCCTTGCTGGCAGCTTTTGGGCGGTCGTTACCGGGACAAGGTGCGGCTTTACGCGGATACGCCGGAATCCAATGATATTAATGAGTTCAAGGAAAAAATCAAGTTCCGGACGCAGGATCAGGGTTATACGTGGTTGAAAATGGACGTTTCGATCGGGATGCTGCGCAATAAGGAGAATAGCGTTGTGAACAACAAGTTCTGGGGCGGCGGCTTTTCGCAATGGGCGGGCGATTACCATTCCTATGCAAACACCAAACACCCATTCACAGCGATCCAGATCACACCGAAAGGCTTGGATGAAATGGCAAAGGTCGTGGAAGACGTACGCAGCGTTGTGGGCTACGAAATTCCGCTTTCCACTGACCATTATGGCCATTTTGACTTAAATAACGGCATTCGCCTGGGTAAAGCTTTGGATAAATATCGCCTCGCCTGGCTGGAAGACATGGTGCCCTGGGAATATACAGACCAGTGGAAAACCATTTCAGACGCATTGGAAACGCCCACATTAACGGGCGAAGACATTTATCTGAAAGAAGGCTTCAAAGCACTGATCGATAAACGTGCCGTGGACATTGTACACCCCGATCTGGCATCTTCGGGTGGCTTGCTGGAAACCAAACGCATCGGTGACTATGCCGAGGATAACGGGATTGCGATGGCGATGCACTTCGCCGGAACGCCAGTCAGCTTCATGGCTAATGTGCATTGCGCAGCCGCTACACAAAACTTCCTGGCTTTGGAACACCATTCCGTGGATGTGACCTGGTGGGAAAGCCTGGTAAAAACAACCGACGGCCGCAAACTCATTGACAAAGGTTACGCGCCTGTACCGCTGGAAGCGCCGGGACTCGGCATTGAATTGAACGAAGAGGAAGTTAAGAAACACTTGAATCCAAAGGATAAAAGTTTCTTCGCACCAACCCCGGATTGGAACGAGAAACGCTCTCACGACCGGTTGTGGAGCTAAACGATCGCAAAAGGGGTTTCCAATCTTAACGGTTTGGAAACCCTTTTTTAGCTTTTATTCGCTATTTTGCGTTCTTCACACTCATTACTGACGATGAAGAATCTCCGCAATGTACTTTTCTACACGATTACAATTGGTGTCTTTTCTGCTTTACTTTATTTCTTTATCCGGCAAGGCCAAACACTCGAAAACGCTGATCAACTGGCCAATAACCCTGTTCCAACAACATCTTCCTGGGACCAGTTCTTAGACACTTTCAACCATAACCTCACTCATCCGCTTGCCACGCTGCTCTTGCAGATCATTACCATCATTTTAGTAGCAAGGGTTTTCGGTTGGCTTTGTAAATCTATCGGTCAGCCTACCGTAATCGGTGAAATTGCAGCCGGTATTTTCCTTGGGCCTTCGCTGCTTGGCATGTATTTTCCTGAATTTTCAACCTTCCTTTTTCCCGTGCAGTCGCTGGGTAATTTGCAGTTTTTAAGCCAGGTCGGGTTAATTCTCTTCATGTTTATCATTGGTATGGAGCTGGACCTGAATGTTTTAAAGACCAAAGCACAGGAAGCCATCGTGATCAGTCATGCGAGCATTATTCTGCCATTTGCATTGGGCGTAGGACTTGCACTTTACATATATCAGCAATTTGCGCCCGACGGCATCAGCTTTTTATCATTCTCACTTTTCATTGGTATAGCCCTGAGTATCACAGCATTTCCGGTATTGGCGCGGATTGTTCAGGAACGCGGGCTGTCGCGCACGAAGCTCGGCATGATGGTGATTACCTGCGCCGCCACCGATGACATTACTGCCTGGTGTATCCTGGCCGCCGTAATCGCGATCGTAAAAGCGGGCGATTTTATAAGCTCTGTTTATACGATCATCCTGGCCGCCGCATATGTGGTATTCATGCTGAAAGTGCTCAAACCGGTGCTGAAACGCATTGGTGACCATTATTCCTACCGCGAAGGATTGACCAAGCCGGTGGTGGGTCTGTTTTTCCTGGTGCTGATGTTTTCTGCCTATTGCACGGAAGTAATCGGCATTCATGCGTTATTCGGCGCATTTATGGCGGGTGTGATCATGCCGGCAAACCAGAGCTTCCGCAATATTTTCATTGAAAAAGTGGAAGACGTTTCCATGGTGCTGCTCTTGCCGCTGTTCTTTGTTTTTACGGGTCTGAGAACACAAATCGGGTTGCTGAATGATCCTTATCTGTGGGAAATTACGGGCCTGATCATTGCTGCCGCAGTCACGGGAAAGTTCATCGGAAGCGCCGTTGCGGCACGTTTTGTAAACCAATCCTGGCGCGACAGCCTCATTATCGGGTCATTAATGAACACCCGCGGGCTGATGGAGCTGGTTGTGCTGAACATTGGCTACGACATTGGCGTCCTGTCCCCCGAAATCTTTGCGATGATGGTGATCATGGCACTCGCTACAACTTGTATGACCGGCCCGGCACTGGATCTGATCGACCGCTTCTTTCCGGAGAAAAAATGGGAAGCATCAGGAGAAACGGGGCCCGATTCCAGATTTTCCATACTCATTGCATTTGCCAGCCCGCAGGGCGGAAGGAAAATGCTTCGTTTGGCTTATCATTTTCTACAAAAACAACTCGCTTCGCACCACATTACCGCTTTGCATCTTTCTCCAAGCAGTTATCTTAATCAGGTCAACACCGAAGAATACCAGTTGGAAACATTCAGGCCGATAACCGAAGAGGCTGCCACACTGGATACGCAGTTTGTCTCTCTTTTTAAACCTTCCCAGAACATTGAGCACGATATAATTGAAACTGCGAATGCCGGAGAGTACGACATGTTAATGATTGGAATCGGCCGTACGGTCTTCGAAGGAACATTCCTGGGCAAGATTTTGGGATTCACTTCAAAGATCATCAGTCGCGAAAGGCTTTTTGACACCATAACAGGAAAAGAGAAACTCTTTCATGCAGATGTCTTTGACGAGCGTACCACCAACATTATCAAGACAGTAAAGATCCCGCTGGGTATTCTGATCGAAAAAAATCTGACCAAAGTCGAAAATATATTTATCCCCATTTTCTCTCCGGAGGATATAGTAGTGTTTCAATTTGTAAGGAAGCTAGCATTACACCCGAACATCAAACTGGCCCTTATGGACCCCACCAATGCCGCAAGCCAATCCCCTGAAATTCAGTCCGAACTGGAAGCGATTGGTAACTTTGACAATGGACGGATCAGGGTGCTGGATGAGAATGTTCTCGAAAAAGATTTCCTGCAGGAGAAAGATCTCATGATCATCAGCCTCGACAGCTGGAAAAAGGCCGTTGAGTCTCACAGCCTTTGGTTGT
The DNA here is from genome assembly GCF_023822005.2 of Dyadobacter fanqingshengii. Lineage (GTDB taxonomy): Bacteria > Bacteroidota > Bacteroidia > Cytophagales > Spirosomataceae > Dyadobacter > Dyadobacter fanqingshengii. The sequence continues at coordinate 1,383,358 of NZ_CP098806.1, read as the reverse complement.
CGCATTCACCCTCAGTTTTGATCGTGCGGGGATAAGTGTTTATTTTACGTAAGCGACGACAGCATTCCGAACATATGATATCCCAGATTAAGAATAGCAAAATTTTCAGTTCCATTAATCCCCAGACGATCCTTTTCTTCTTTCATAATTTCTTTATCAATGTGGGTACAACGCTGGTCTATGTCTCGGCCAACGTTCTTTTGCTCGAAAATCATCCCGAATATTCCCTGCCCATTGCTTATGTGGCGGCGGCGATTGCTGTAATGGCCGCTGGAAAGGTCTATGAACATTTCGAGCATCACCTGGTCCTGAAACGGCTGAGTCTGGGCACAATGTTGTCTTCACTTTTAATGGTGGTGGTGGTGATGGGCCTGCTTTGGGCTGGTCATGGCATTGCGACGGCGATCGCCATTATGGTGGGTTACCGGATCATTTACCTGCTCATTAATCTGGAATTCTGGGGCTTATCTGCATTGGTTTTTGATGTGCGTCAAAGCAAAAGGCTGTTCAGCGTCATTGGTTCTGGTGATATGCCTGCCAAAGCGCTGGGTGCTGTTTTGGCCGTTTTGATCCATTCTCCCTCGGTTCTAATGATCTTGCTGGTCATTTCCCTGGTGTTTTTTGCGCTGGCCTTTTACACCCAGATCCTGACATTCAGGTTCACCGAAATTCCCAATCCGCATCACGCCCGGCCGAGACAGATTTCGGCCTCGGATTCAAAGATCATTCAGAAATATTTCGGTGGAAATAAGCTCCTCACCTCGCTTTGCCTGGGCATGGTGCTCGTTGCCGCCGCTGCAACCTGGATCGAATATCACTTTTTTGTCAATGTCAAATACAAATTCCATAGTCAGCACGATGTAATTGGCTTTGTAGGAACATTATTATCAGTCACTTATGTGATTGCTACATTTGTAAAACTGATTTTTTCGGGTAAAACGGTTGAACGGTTTGGCGTGAAGCTTACACTGTTCCTATTGCCGCTGACCACCATTGTGATATCGCTTGGTTTGCTCATTTCATCCTATTTCAGAAAAGACGAACCTTCTTTACTGGTCTACTACTGTGCAGCTTACCTGCTTTTTGAACTGGTCAGGCGAACCATTTTCGATCCTGTTTTTCTTGTGTTATTCCAACCGCTTTCAACCAAAACGCGGTTAAAAGGCCATACATTGGCCAAAGGCCTGTTTGAACCATTGGGTATGCTGATAGCGGGCGGTTTGCTATGGATCATTTACACGCAAAAACTCAGCAACATCAGCCTTACATTCGATCTCTCCCTCCTGTTTGCTGTGGCGGCGCTGCTTATTTTCCGGAAAGCATACGGGCATTACATTCAGGAATTGAAAAATGCGATCAGCAAAAGGTTCATAAGGAGCGGTGAAATGGCATCTCCATCCGAAGCATTGCCTATCATCACGGAGAATTTGAAGAGCGAACGAAAGGAAGAAGTCCTCAACGCGATCGATTGGCTGGCTCGCAATAAGGAATCCGTTTTCCGCAAAAACGTTGATTTGCTGCTCAAAAATCCAATCACGGCCGTTCGCCTGAAAACATTGCAAACCCTTGCGGGACTTGAAAAACCGGAGCTTTCAGATACATTTCTTAAATACATTGAGACCGAGCCGGACACGGCTTGCCAAACGCTGGCCGTCAGAATTGCCGCTTCAAAATCCCAGTTGACAGACGAGCAACTGGCCCGATTTCTGGCGCATGAAGATCTGGACATCGTAAAAGGATCGATTTTGGGAAGTTGGGAAGCTGGCAAAGCATTGCCGCTTATTCACGGCACATTACGCCGGCTATTCCTGTCGGAGCAGGAAGATGCGCAGTTGATTGCATTGGATTGTGTGAAAACCACGGGACTGAAAGCGCAGGAAGAATTTGTAAAAACCTGCCTCCGCAACGGCTCGGAAAAAGTTCGGAACTATGCTTTGGAAGTGGCCGCAACCGTGGGCTCACCCCAGCTTTTACGTGAATTGAAACCGTTACTCACCGGCTCATTGTCCAGGCAAACCGTGGCTTCGCTGATCAAATCCGGCGACTCGGGTATCAGCATTGTGGAAGAGTGGCTGCACAATGATCTGTCCCAGGAGCGCATTCATACGCTCATAAGAGTTGCAGAAAAAACAAAGCACGAATATATACTTCAAATACTTTTTAAACTTATTAAAAATATTTACCATAATATAAATTTGATAAGTTCAGAAAGTAACGTACATTTTAAAAACATTGATACTTATATCCATCGGGCAGCGCTGAAAGCATTGACCAATTACTCGTTAATGGCTGACTATAAGCAAATTATTTCTGAGTTCGTTGAAAAGGAATTGTTTCATGCGTCTATGCTTTTGAGCGGCATGGACGAAAACGAAGCGGATGAAGCCTGGAACAACACATTGGATTATGAACTCGAACTGACAAGCCAGCGACTTTTTTATCTGTTTATGATGCAGTATGATAAGGACGCCGTGCAGAATGCCTGGAAGGGAATCAGACATGCGTCACGCGAAAAAAGGGCCAATTCTCTGGAAATGATCGAGAGCCTTTTGCCCCGCGTGCTGTATCCTTCCTTACATGCATTGTTTGAAAATATCCCCATTCAAAAAAAGCGTGAGGCATTGCGCCAGTACATGGGAAACCAGGAATCCGGCGTATCGCTGATCCCTTACATTTTGACACAAAAAGAAAAATTATTTACGGAATGGACCATTGCATTGGCCATCGCCAAAAGCAATGATCAGAACGATCTTGCGCTGATAGCAAATCTTCACACCCATTCTTCGCGTCTTATCCGGGACGCAGTTCGCATTAAATTGGCAACAAACGCGGATGCTTCGATCCTTAATCTCACAACAAATCCTATGAAACACGCAGAAACTTCCCAGCAAATTTCAGAAATGGAACGAGTGATTGTTTTGAAAAACACACAACTTTTTGCCCAAACTCCCGAAAACGTGCTCAGCTCGATTGCGCCGATCATGAAAGAAATCACGTATAGCGACAGCCAGGAAATTTTTGCGAAAGGAGATCCGGGTGATTCCATGTATATTATTTATACGGGGCAAATTGGCATTTACGATGGGAAAAAACAGCTCGCATTATTTGATAAGGGCGAGATTTTTGGGGAACTGGCCTTACTCGATACTGAGCCAAGATCGGCAACAACTGTTGCAGAAACAGATACGCTGGTTTTCCGCATTGATCAGGAGGATTTCTTCGAACTAATGGAAGAACGCGACGAGATCCTGAGGAATGTGCTGCGCATCCTCTGCCAGCGGATCCGTGCGCAGAACGAGAAAATGCGCTTGTTATAATAATGTTTTCAGGTTCGTCTGCTTAGGAAGCTCCCGCAGGCGCTGCGCCGATGCGGTCCAGTATTTGTGCGCGCCAATGAATTTTACCTGTATGGCATTCCAGGCGTCGATATCGGTTACCATATCTCTGGCTTTAAGCTCCCTGTATAATGTTTCGGCAATGGGTTCAAAGTCTGCGCGGCCCAGATAATCCAGGTCAGCGTCACAAACGATTTGTTCCAAATGTGTTTTCGGACTTTGGGGAATTTGTGTCGCCATGATCATTCCGCAAATGGTTTCGATCTGTTCGGGACTGTAACCGAAACGGGGCAATGCTTCGCGGGCGATCCTGCACCCTTCCTGCTCATGCTCCTTGTATGTGTACATGAAGCCGGCATCGTGATACAAGGCCGCTGTTTTCAGCAGATCCCGCTCCTCCCTGTCCGTAACGCCTTCCAGATTGGCCAGGTGCAATGCGGCATTGGCAACGTCCAGCGTGTGGTGCAAACCGTGATAATAAAGTGTGTCCGACAACCTCCGCCGAAACTGATCGACGATAAAAACTTCTGCTTTTTCAACATTCATGGCTATTCCAGAACTTCGTAGATCTTGACGGGATTTGCCTTATTTTTAAGCACAACCTCTCCCACCAGATTACAATTAAATGCTTCCTTAACAGCAAGGTAAGCAGATTCGGGCAGTAAAACCTGACCTGGTTTTGCCGCATTTTGCAGACGTTGGGCAACATTAACAGCGTCGCCGATGACCGTATAATCCAGCCTTTTCAGTGCCGCAGAACCAATGTTCCCCGAGACCATTTCGCCGGAATTAATGCCAATGGACACCTTTGGAAAATAACCCGAATGCCCTTCACGCTCTTCCTTAAAATTATTGATCTGGTTTCTGACGGCCAGCGATGTTTCAATAGCACGGTCCAAATGATATTCACCGCGAAAAACGGCCATAACCGCGTCTCCCATGAATTTATCGACCAGGCCGCCTTGCGCAATGATTTCTTTGACCATTACATCAAAATACTTGTTGATGAGTTTCACCACCAGATCTGCCGGTTCGTTTTCGGAAATGGAAGTGAACCCGCACATGTCCATAAAAACGACCGTTGCTTCAATGTTCTCGCTCGTCATCAGCGATCTTTCAAAAGTATCCTGCGTCATAAATTGGAGGACGGAAGAATCCACATACATGCGCAAAATATCATTTTCACGAACGGCTTTCAGCGTTTCCCGCAGCTGCGCCACATAGGTAAGCGTCTTCTCCATTGTGACTTCAAGATCCTTAAAATCAATGGGTTTGGTAAGAAAGTCAAATGCGCCCCGGTTCATGGCCGTGCGAATGTTGTCCATGTCGCCGTAAGCAGACACGATCACCGATTTGAGGATCGGGCTCAGCTCACCCAGGCGGATGAGCAGCGTCAGTCCATCCATCTCGGGCATATTGATGTCACTCAGCACCATGTCCGTATCAGGGTGCTCTACGAGTGCTTCGAGGGCCTTATAGCCGTTTTCGGCGAAGATAAATTCGTATTCCTGCTCGCGGATCTGTCGTCTGAATTTCTGCTTGATCAGCAATTGCAGATCTGCTTCATCATCCACAACCAGTATTTTGGCTTTCATAGGGTTTTCAGCAATTTCTCTTTTAATTCAACAAAATTGACAGGCTTCGTCAAAAAATCATCCGCTCCAAGCTGCATTGCCTGATCATGGTTGTTGCTATCGCCATAAGCCGTTATCATCATCACTTGCGGCGGTGCGGCAGGGAAGTCTTTACGGATCGTCTTCAACAACTCTATACCGCTCATGCCCGGCATATTAATATCCGACAGGATCATGACCACTTCGGAAGGATGCTCAGCCATAAAATGCAGCGCTTCCTCACCTGAAAAAGCAAATGAAAATTCAAACTGTGCGCTACGGATCTCCTTCCTGAATTTTTGTTCAAAAAGCGACTTAACGTCTTCCTCGTCATCCACTACAAGTATTTTCATATTTAAATCAGTAAAGCGCTGACCTAATCAGGCGATTGGAATTGTAATTTTGAACTCGGTTTTTTCTCCCGGAATGGTCTCCACGTCCAGCATTCCGTTGTGGGCATTGGTAATGATATCATAACTCATTGAAAGGCCCAGCCCTGTGCCCTGCCCTGTTGGCTTCGTCGTGAAGAACGGCTGAAATATCTTGGCTTTTACCTGATCCGGCATGCCCGTGCCATTGTCGGTAACCCTTATATAGAGCTTGCCGGCGAACATTTTGGTGGAAATTTTCACTTCCGGCTTATAATCATTCAGCTTGCCGGCCTCGGTCAACATTCGTTTTTTCTCGGCTACGGCGTAAAATGCATTGGTAAAAAGATTCAGAAAAACCCTTCCGAGATCCTGCGGCATCACCATGACTTTGCCAATGTTCGGATCAAAGTCGGTAACCAATGCTGCATTAAATTCCTTGTCCTTGGCGCGCAAGCCGTGATAAGCAAGCCGCATATATTCGTCTGCCAATGCATTGATCTCCACCGCTTCCTTCTCGCCCGAGGAAGCGCGGGAATGCTGAAGCATTCCTTTCACAATCGAATCTGCGCGTTTACCGTGGTGCGTTATCTTTTGCTGGTTTTGGCTCAGATCGGCGATAATGCCTTTGATATAATCTTTATCCTCATCGGAAATCGCTGTTTTGTCCACTTCTTCTTCCAACTCCTGGCAAAGCTCAACAGACACCTCAGAAAAGTTGTTGACAAAATTCAGCGGGTTTTGGATCTCGTGCGCAATGCCTGCAGTAAGCTCACCGAGCGAGGCCATCTTTTCACTCTGGATCAACTGGTTCTGAGTCGATTTCAGGTCTTCGATCGCTTTTTGCAGTTCTTCTTTTTGTGCCGTGAGTTCCATTGTGCGCTCAGCAACAAGATATTCCAGTGATTCCTTTTGCGCCTTGCTTGCCATTTCTTCACGCAGCCGGTCTTCCCGTTCTTTTAAAAGGATTTTTCGTTGCTTCTGAGCATAAAACCAGATGACGAAGCATAGTACAAATGCAAAAGAAGTGGCAATGTTGAACCAGTCGTCGTAATCCTCATAAAATTTCGGAGCTGCAACTTCCAGTATATCACTGATGATGGATATGGCTACAAATGGAATAACAGACTGAGTAACTGACCTGATCGGACTAAAATCTTCTTTGGTGTAAAGAATGTAGATGATCAGGATCATGAAAACATGCCAGATCCAACTGAACCAATCCGGGGTGTCCGACACATAGTAAGTCGCAATTAATGCAATGCTCACATATCGGCCTATCAGCAATGTGCGGTCCCAATCCGGAAGGCTGGTACTTGTATGCAATGATGACCGAACATACTGGATCAGGAAGAACGAAACGAGAAAGTAATCCATGCAGGTTCTACGGTGCTGTTTTTTCCGTTTTTAAGAATGTCAATTTAACAGCAAAGTAATTATTTTCACGGATTTTCTTACATTAAGGTGAAATAGGAATTTATCAGATCAGGGATGTCGCACACCCATCAGTTCACCATCTTGCTAAGTCAGAGAGTCTTGCTATTTGGCTTGCTGGCGCTTTCTTTCGTCGCACACGGAGCAACGATCCGGGAAATATCTTCGCCCGATGGAAAAACAAAGCTTTCCGTTAATATTGACAAGACAGTAAGCTACGCCATTTCCTACGACGGCGCCCCGCTGCTCGCGCCTTCACAGATTGACCTTGTTCTAGGAAATGAAGGCAAATTGTCCGATCGGCTGAACAAACCGAAAGTGACCACGAGGTCGGTGAATGAGGTCATTGTTTCGCCGGTCCCTGAAAAACGCAAGCATATTCCTGACGTTTACAATGAAATATCGTTTCGCTTTTCCGCGCCGTTCCGGCTCACTTTCCGGGTTTACAATGATGGTGCAGCCTATCGGATCGAGACATTTTTCAAAGATTCGATCATTGTGAAGAATGAATTGGCAGCATTCAATTTTCCCGACAACCCGCATTTATATTTCCCGGAAGTGGTCCGGCGAGGGAATCAGGACCAGTTTCACACGAGTTTCGAGGAGCCTTACCAAATCAAAACATTGGATAGCGTCTTGGCTAAAAACCTTTGCTTTACGCCTGTTTTGCTCGCGGCAGGGAATTCACCCAAGATAATCATCACCGAATCGGACCTGGAATCGTATCCGGGAATGTTTTTAACCGGGACCGGAAAGAGCACGCTGCTGGGAGCGTTCGCCCCATATCCGAAAGCGGAAAAAGTGCTGGCAGGTGAATACTCGCAGGTTTATGTTTCCGAACGTGAAGATTTTATTGCCAAAACAAAAGGAACGCGTGCATTTCCCTGGCGCGTAATCCTCATTGCACCGGAAGACAGAATGCTTCCCGAAAACGATCTGGTTTATCGGCTTGCCTCGCCTTCCAGGGTTCCCGATCCGTCATGGATAACGCCGCGAAAATCAACTGAAGAATGGATTATTACCGAAAATTTGTTCAATGTTCCTTTCAAGAGCGGCATTAATACCGAAACCTATAAGTATTACATTGATTTCGCGAAACAGTTTGGTTTCGAGCAGGTTCTGATGGACGCGGGATGGAGCGATAACAATGATCTCTTCAAGATCACGCCGTCGATCAATATGGAGGAAATTGTTGCTTACGCGAAATCCAAGCAAATCAAGCTGGGCATGTGGACACTGGCCATGACGCTCGATAAACAAATGGAGCCTGCACTGGACCAGTTTAATAAATGGGGCGTAGACTTTATTATGACCGATTTCATTGACCGGGACGATCAGAAAGCGGTTGATTTTTATCATAAAACGGCACAGGCTTGCGCCAACCACAAGATTATGCTGATGTTTCATGGCGCTTTTAAACCCGCCGGCTTCAACCGCACTTATCCGCATGCGCTTACCCGCGAGGCAGTTTTAGGTTCGGAATATAACATTTGGAGTGATAAAGCGACGCCGGATCACAATCTGCTGCTTCCCTTTATCAGAATGACTTCCGGACCAATGGACTACGAACCCGGTCTGCTAAGCAACGGAACCAAAAGCTCGTTTCGACCCATAGCAGAAAATGTGATGTCTTTCGGGACCCGGACGCAGCAGTTGGCCATGTTCGTTGTGTATGAGAGCCCGATCCAGCTTTTCTCCGGAAATCCCTCACAGGGCATGATGGAGCCCGATTTCATGAGCCTACTCGGAAGCATTCCCACAACCTGGGACACCACAATGGTCCTCGACGCAAAGCTGAGCGATTACATCGTTACCGCCCGGAAAAAGGGCAATGACTGGTTTATCGGCGCAATGAATGATCTCACACCGAGAACATTAAATGTGTCACTGGACTTTTTGAAACAACATAAATACGACGCAACGATTTGTGAAGATGGTATAAATGCGGATCGCTATGCTGCGGATTACAAATTGATATCACAGGCAATGGCCTCGACCGATAAGTTACAGATCAAAATGGCGCCAGGCGGCGGGTTTTTGATTCGTTTGAAGGCAAAATGACGCTGGCACGCTACTTCGGAAGTAACGTGCCCGGCTGCCCGGTCCGCTCTGGCTGCCAGCGCATTTTTTACCCTAAACCCCCTCTACTTCAAAATCAGTCGAAACTGTGAGGTCTTGCCAGTCTGCAAGCTCTTTTTGCACGGCTGCGATTTTGCCGTTAGCAATTGCGAAGGCGTCGCTCCCGAGGAACAAGTTCATGGGTGGGTTCGCTTCGGAAACAATGCGGATCATTGCGTCTGCGGCTTTTTCCGGATCACCCGGCTGTTTTCCGTTGATCTCATTCTGATGCGCGTTTTGCGAATCGCGTACTTCCTTATAATCTTCAATTTGGATTTTTGGAAGGCCTATGGACGAATCTGTCAGGAAATTTGTCCTGAAATAGCCCGGTTCCACAATCGTTACATGCACCCCGAACGCCCTTACTTCCTCAGCCAGCGATTCAGAAAGGCCATTAACCGCAAACTTGGTAGCACAATATGCGCCAAATCCGGGAAAACCGCCCATGAATCCGCCAATAGAAGAAATGTTCAAAATATGACCGGAACGTTGGGCGCGGAGATATGGCATCGCCTTGCGGATCACAGTGAAAATGCCGAACACATTCACTTCAAAGTTGTCCCGCACCTCGCTGTCCGAAAGCTCTTCGACGCTGCCCAGCAGCCCATAACCTGCATTATTCACAACCACGTCTATACGGCCAAAATGCGCGACGGTTTTTTCTATTGCTTCCTGCACGCTTGCCTCGCTTTTGAGGTTTGTTGCCAGTGGTAAAAATTGCGTGCTATCATTACCCACCGCCTTTTGCAGATCTTCCAGACTCCTGGAAGTGGCGGCTACTTTGTTGCCGCTCGCAAGCAGTTTTTGAACCAATGTGAGTCCCAATCCTTTTGAAGCACCAGTTACGAACCAAATTTTATCAGTTTCCATCTTTTTGTTTGTTTTAATTTGATGAAACAAAATTAGGTTACCGGCAAAAATCCAACATTGCGCCGTTCAAACAGATGATTGCAAAATTCAAACAATCCGATAAGAAGTGGGTGTCTGACTGGTTTGCTTTTTGAAAAAGTTGTTGAAATGGGCCGGTTCTTCAAATCCCAGACTGTAACTGATCTCCGAAATGTTCCAGTTGGTATGCTTCAAAAGCGCAATCGCTTCACTGGCAATGCGTTCGGCAATGTGCGTTGTGGTTGTTTTGCCCGTCGTTTCGCGAATGGCGCGGTTCAGATGATTGACGTGAACGGACAATTGCTGCGCAAAATCATTGGCAGATCGAAATGTAAAACGCTGCGAAGGCGATTCGATGGGAAATTGCCTTTCCAGCAGCTCCGTAAAAACTGCTGTGATCCTGGAATTGGCATTTGGATGCTGATATAGCGACTCGGACGGCTGCATTTTCATCGCATAATGCACCGTTTCCGTTACATAATTGCGCAGCAGGTCATATTTATACTGATAATCGGAATTAATCTCTTCCAGCATTTTTTCAAAAATTCCCTGAACATGCGCCTCCTGCGCTTCACTGAGCAGGTAAGCCGGTTTTCCGCCGGGTGTAAACATCGGCAAATCACCCAGTCCGTCGCGAATCCTGCCTGAAAAGAAACCCTCGGTGAAAATGCAGAAATAGCCGGAAATGCTGTCAGGGCCGCCTTCCCACGTATAAGGAACCTGCGGATTGAAGAAAATCAGTGTAGGGCCATCCGTTTCGAGGCTTTTATCCGCATAATGGTAAATGTTCTTTCCGCGGATAAGGGTAATTTTGTAAAAATCCTTGCGACTGTATTGGATAGGCGCTGAATTCGGGCCCATGCAATCTTCCAAACGAAAAACATTGAAATGACCAATGTCCTCTTGCAGGTTATCCGGCAGCCAATTAAACTTGTGCTGGTAAAATTCTTCGAGTGTTTCTGAGTTTGCCATAACACGAAGTTACAAAATTCAAATAGAATAGTAGAATGCAAATGATACAACCTTGTTAACCTGTCCCCATTGAGATACATTTATAAACCACTTATGAGATTGACCAAAATCCGACTTTCCCGTACAGGAAGGGCTCTCCGCTTTTCTATTTGTACAATAGTGTTCCTCCATGCCTGCAATATGGCCTTCGCTCAATCCGATCTGAAATTTTGGTATAAACAACCTGCCAGAAACTGGAATGAAGCATTGCCGATTGGGAACGGCCGCATCGGCGCCATGGTTTTTGGAAGGGTTAATGAAGAAATTATCCAACTGAACGAGGAAACACTCTGGTCCGGCGGGCCTGTGAACACAAACCCGAATCCGACAGCAAAAAATTATCTCCCGCAAATCAGGACTGCGCTCGCCAACGAAGATTACAAGCTGGCCGAAGAGCTAACGCAGAAATTGCAAGGGATTTTCACAGAATCGTACGAACCGCTTGGCGATCTGATCATTAAGCAGCAATTTGAGGGACAACCCACCGCCTACAAGCGCGACCTGGACATTTCCAATGCATTGTCTTCCACGACTTTCACAGTTGCAGGTGTTGATTACAGCCGGGAAATATTCATTTCAGCGTCCGATCAAGTGATGATTGTGAAGTTGAAATCGAGTAAAAGAGGTGCGCTGAACTTCACGGCGGCAACGCAAAGTCCGCTATACTATAATAATGTTGTGATTGCTCAGGATCAGGTGGCGATGAAAGGACAAGCACCTGCGCACACGGACCCGAGCTACATGCAAACGATGGAGCAGCCCGTGATTTACAACGATCCTTCCAAATGCAGGGGAATGCGCTTTGAGCTGCGCATGAAAGTGAAGGAATCAGATGGAAAAACCGTCGCAGACGCGCAAGGCCTGCACATTACCGATGCGACCGAAGTGGTGCTGGTTTTATCGGCTGCTACGAGTTTCAATGGTTTTGATAAATGTCCCGACAAAGAAGGAAAAGACGAGTCGCAGATCGCAGAAAAGTATATCACAGCTGCACAAGCCAAGAGCTTCGACGCGCTGAAAAGCGACCATATTGCTGATTATCAGAAGTTTTTCAACCGCGTCAGCCTGGTAATCAATGGTAATCCAAAAACGGATCTTCCCATGGACGAGCGACTGAAAGCTTACACGGAAGGTGCGAAAGATCCTGGCCTGGAATCCCTGTATTTTCAGTTTGGACGTTATCTGCTCATTTCCAGTTCGCGTCCCGGCGGCATCCCGGCCAATTTGCAAGGCATCTGGAACCGCGAAGTGCGCCCGCCTTGGAGCAGTAATTTCACGACCAATATTAATACGCAAATGAATTACTGGATGGTGGAAACGGCCAACCTATCGGAACTGCACACTCCATTAATAGACCTGATCGGCCACATTGCCACAACTGGTAAGGAAACTGCCAAAAATTTCTACGGCGCAAAAGGCTGGACGCTCCATCACAATTCGGATATCTGGGCAACAACCAATCCCGTAAGCGGAAGTCCGTCGTGGGCCAACTGGCCCATGGGCGGCGCCTGGTTATGCCAGCATTTGTGGGAACATTATCAGTTCAGCGGCGATAAAGAATATTTGTCCAAAACAGCTTATCCCTTAATGAAATCCGCCGCAGAATTCTGTCTGGATTGGCTGATTGAAGATAAAAACGGCAAGCTGGTCACTGCTCCCGCAACAACGCCCGAAAACATTTTTCTTACCGAAAAAGGCTTCAAAGGTTCTGTTTCCGTGGCAACAACAATGGACATGGCCATTATCTGGGATCTTTTTACAAACCTGATCGAAGCGTCGGAAAAGCTTGGAACGGATGCGGAATTCAGGCAAATGCTGATTGAAAAACGCAGCAAGTTGTTTCCTATGCAGATCGGCAAAAAGGGGAATTTGCAGGAATGGTATAAGGATTGGGAAGATGTAGAACCCGAGCACCGGCACATTTCGCATTTGTTTGGCCTTTTTCCGGGCAGGCAGATTTCCCCGCTATCGACACCCAATTTTGCAGAAGCGTCAAGAAGAACAATGGAATTGCGTGGCGACGGCGGTACAGGTTGGAGTAAAGGCTGGAAAATCAATGTCTGGGCGCGGTTACTGGACGGAAATCATGCCTATAAGCTGATCCGCGAGCAATTGAAACTCACGGGAGTCGAAGGAACCAATTACGCAAACGGCGGCGGAACCTATCCCAATTTACTCGACGCACATCCACCATTTCAAATTGACGGGAATTTCGGTGGCACATCCGGGATCACCGAAATGTTGCTGCAAAGCCACGACGGCCTCATCAATGTCCTCCCCGCCATCCCCGATAACTGGGCGACCGGCGAGGTGAAGGGAATGAAAGCACGAGGTGGTTTTGAACTGGACATAACCTGGTCCAATGGTGAAATCACACAACTGATCGTCCGGTCCCAACTGGGCGGCAATTGCCGGGTCGGTGTTCCTGGCGCTGTTAAATCCACCTCCAAGGCGTCATTAAAAGCAGCAAAGGGAGATAATGCAAATCCGTTTTACAAAAACATTCAACCCTTGCCAGCGGGGGCGGCCATCGTGAAAGCAGGAAGATTAGCATTTGATTTTCCAACCGAAGCTGGAAAAGAATACGTTTTCAAAGCGAAATAGTGCGCCGAGAATTGCAAGTGGCAACATGCCGACGCAAGGTTGACATCAACTTGAAACGCGGTTTTTATCAACCAGATTGGCCAAAGCCAGCACGATCAGCTGCAATACAGCGAAGGAAATAAACAGCATAGGAATGGAGTCTTCTGGCGGCGGACCGAACATATTATAGAAGTCGGTGAGCAGGAAAAATGCTACCAGCAGCCAGAAGCCCCATTTTCCTTTATTATTGATCGCTTTTGTGTGCTTATAATAAAGGTAAGCTCCGATTGTGAAAATAATTAGTTCGAGGATTATGGTCCCTTCAAGCGAATTCCAGAGTCCCATTCCAACTTTCATGTTGGTAAATGGCGTCAGCGGCAAATCGGCAATGTGCACGACCAGATCCAGAAACCAGTGACTCAAAACGGCCAGGCCTACAATCAGTGCGCTTTTTACATCCTTTTTGAAAAACCAATAAACAAGTCCGGCCAGCAAACCCCACACGATGCCCATGAGCAAACTATGCGTGTAGGGATAATGCACAAAATCAAAGGGCGTGACAACCGTAATGCCGGGCGTAACCTTCACCTGCTCTACATTGAACAGCAGCAGAAACGGCCAAAGAATATCGACGAATTCAACGGCTACGAATAATGTTAAAAGCGAGATTTGGGGAGCCACCTTTTTTACTCCGAACGCTAATCCATAATGACCTATAAACATATACGTGGCTGGTTGATTAATGACTTGGCAAAAGATCTGTTATGAAATAGCCTTTGAAGAAATCCATTGCGTACTTCTCAGTCTTTCTCAAATTTAATCATGCGGCCGCAAACGTCAAGGTTCGTAACAATAATTTAAAACAACTCCCTGATATGTTGCCCGATTCCGTACAAAAGTGTTCGGATGCGGACGATTTGCAAAATTGCAAGTGTCGTAATCGGCTAATTACGAGCATTTTTGTAATTTGGCATATATTTTATACAAAGAACTATGTTATACAATGTACCGATCTGTTAGCCATAAAAATAAAATTTACTCTGCTTTAATTCTCCCGATATTATGTTAAAAAACTATTTAAAAATCGCCTGGCGAAATCTGGTCCGCAACCGCGCCTTTTCCGCCATCAACATTACCGGATTGGCCATTGGCCTCGCATCCTGCATGCTGATCAGCTTGTATGTATTGGACGAGCTTAGCTTCGATCGCTTCCACGAGAAAGGCGATCAGATCGTGCGTGTGGTGTTTAAGGGCGTTATGCAAGGTGGCGAAATGAATGAAGCGCATGTGATGCCACCTACCGCAGCCGCGCTGAAAGCGGACTATCCAGAGGTTTTGGAAGCCACCAGGCTAAGACTAGGCGGCTCGCCACTGATTTTGCTCAACCAAAAATTATATACGGATGACCAGCTCGCATTTGTTGACTCCAATTTCCTGCAAGTCTTTACATTCCCGCTGATTGAAGGCAATCCGAAAACAGCGCTTCTACAACCTAATACAGTCGTTATTTCTAAAAAACTTGCCCAAAAATATTACGGCAAACAGGACGCGATCGGCAAATTACTGACATTTAAAGATTGGAAAACACCTTATACAATTACGGGTGTGATGGAGGAAATGCCGGCACATTCGCACATCCAATTCGATATGCTTGCTTCCATGTCGTCGCTGGAAGATGCTAAATCGACTTCCTGGATGATTTCGGAGTTCTACACCTATCTTGTCTTGCCAAAAGGATACGACTATAAGCAGCTTGACGCTAAACTTCCGCAAACGGTGGATAAATACATGGGCCCGCAGCTAAAACAGGCACTGGGTCTGACCATGGCTGAGTTTCGCAAGAAAGGCAATCACCTTGGATTGTACCTGCAACCATTGACCGAAATCCACCTGCATTCAAATTATCAATTTGACCTGGGTACCAACGGTGATTTGAAATACGTGTACATTTTCAGCGCCATTGCCATCATTATGCTTTTGATCGCATGCATCAATTTTATGAATCTGTCCACCGCAGGTTCGTCCAAACGCGCCCGGGAAGTGGGTGTAAGAAAAGTGATGGGATCTGAAAAGATTGAGCTGGTTGCCCAGTTTTTGATGGAATCCATTTTGTTGACGGGCATTTCACTGGTCCTGGGAACGATCATCTGCCTCGCAGGTTTGCCATTGCTTAATAGTCTTTCAGGTAAAAATCTGGGTTTCAGCTTTGAAGCACTTCCTGCTATTTTGCCTGCATTACTGCTTTTTGGTCTGTTTGTCGGCGTTTTTGCGGGCAGTTATCCTGCCTTTTTTCTTTCATCGTTCAAGCCGATTTCCGTTTTGAAAGGCGGAAGTGCAGTGGTAAAGCTCAATTCCTCAGGCAAAAACATAAGTTTGAGAAGCGGATTGGTGGTTTTTCAATTCTTTGTTTCAATCACCTTAATGGTCGGCGCGACGGTGGTTTACCAGCAATTGAAATTTATTCAAAACAAAAAGCTGGGTTATGATAAGGATCAGGTTCTGGTTGTTCCGGCTTGGGCACTAGGCAAAAATCTGCCTGTTTTTCGGGATGAATTATTGCGTGATTCCCGCGTCAGCAACATTAGTTTATCCGGTTATGTGCCTGCTGGGCCGTCGGATGGCAACAACTATATGATCTCGCCGGAGAACAATTCTTCGCAGCTTTTGAAAACGCTTCGCTATGAGGTCGATTATAATTACCTGGCCACTCTGGGGATGGAAATGGCGCAGGGACGTAACTTTTCGAAGGAATTTGGAATGGATTCAACCGCTATTATACTGAACGAAACAGCCGCAAAAGCACTCGGATGGCAGCATGATGCGCTTGGCAAAATCGTTTCCCGACGTAACAATGAGGGCAAGGGTGAGAACTACCAGGTAATAGGAATTGTAAAAGATTTTCATTTCAAATCCTTGCACGAAAAGATCTCACCCCTTGTGATGACATTGAATCAGGGATATGGCTGGATGATCATCAAAACAAAGAATAAGGAGGTTTCGGGCCTGCTCGCCAAAATGCAAAATCAATGGGACAGTTTCAAACCTGACCTGCCTTTCACTTATTCCTTCCTGGACGAGCGATTTAATGAGACTTACAAAACCGAACAGAAAACCGGACAAATACTAGGTCTGTTCGCGGGATTGACCATTTTCGTGGCTTGTATGGGGCTGTTCGGCCTTGCGATTTTCACCGCGGAACAACGAACGAAAGAGATCGGCGTGCGTAAGGTTTTGGGTGCTTCCGTTGCAGGCATCGTCGCGTTGCTTTCGAAAGATTTTCTCAAACTCGTCATTGTCGCGATCATTATAGCATTGCCCGTTTCGTGGTGGATGATGAGCCGCTGGCTGGAAGATTTTGAATACAAGATCGCCATTTCGTGGTGGGCGCTGGCACTGGTAAGCCTGCTCTCAGTGGCGATAGCGCTGCTTACAGTTTCGTTTCAGTCGGTTAAGGCGGCATTAATGAACCCGGTTAAATCACTTCGTTCGGAATAACCATTCGTCTCTAATTTAAATCTGCATTGTCTGCTAACATGAAAATGGTCGGTTAACCGGCCATTTTTAATATGTAAAATACTAACAGGCAATGAGATACAGGTCTTCTTAAAAAATATTTCTAAATTCCTGTAACCTTTTCCTATTCCTGCAGTTCTCACATCAGGATCACCACAAAAGACAAACCGTTTGAACACGCTGACAGATAATTCACTCATGCTGAGGGTTAAAGCCGGCGATCTGGACAAGATGGGCCTGCTCTTTGAACGGTACAACCGCCCTTTATTCGCATTTTTTTATCATATGACGCACAAAAGGGATGTGAGTGAGGATCTGGTGCAGAATGTCTTTTACAGAATGCTCAAATACAAACATACGTTTACAGGAGAGGGTGAATTTCGAACGTGGATGTATCATTTGGCCAGAAATATCCTGAACGATTCCGTTAAGCAAAACAGGTCGTTTGATCATTATGACGTGAATGAAATGGCTGATAAAATCGGCGGGGGAACATTGGCTGACGAAAGTTTTGAGAAAAAAGAGGACGTCGATTTTCTGCATAAGGCAATGGCCGGGCTAAGCGACGATTTCCGGGAAGCACTTGTATTAAGCCGGTTCCAGGAAATGAAATACGATGAAATTGCGAAAGTTCTGAATATCAACGAGGGAACGGTGAAGGTGCGGGTCCACAGGGCATTGGGAGAGTTGAAAAAAATGTTTTTTACAAATGAAAGACGATAAAGACATGGGTTGCGAACATGCAAAAGATAAACTGGAAGACTGGCTTCACAACGATCTGGACAAGGCGGACCGGCTTAATGTGGAACGACACCTTGCCAGGTGCCTGAGTTGCCAGGAAGAATTTGCGGCTGACAAGCAGCTTTGGGAAAGTCTGGGTAAGATGAAAGTGCCCGAGCCTCGTGAAGAAATGCGTGTCAATTTCTATGCAATGCTGGATAATTTTAAGGCAGCAGAAGAAACCAGCAAGCCATTCTCTTTCCAGGCATGGGTTGAAAAACTGCGTGATTTTGTGCTCCCGCAGTGGACTGTGCAAGTCGCTTTCAGCCTCCTACTCGTTGGGTTGGGCTGGGTGATCGGCCATAAAACAAGCAAAAGCAATGTATCTGCAACGGCCTACCAGCAACAAATTGAAACGCTGGCGACGCAGGTGGAGGATATGAAAAGCACCATGATGCTCGCGCTGATAGAAAATCCTTCCGCAACGGAGAGGCTCAGAGCCGTGGGTTACACGAGCGACATTACGCATGCTGACGAAAAGGTAATTAATGCCCTTTTCACCACATTAAACAACGATGCAAACGTCAATGTGCGCCTCGTGGCATTGGAAGCGCTGACACAGTTTGCAAAGGACGCGGTGGTTCGGGAAGGGCTTGTGAAATCGCTCGCTGTGCAGGATTCTCCGATGGTGCAGGTTGCCTTGGCCGATGTGATGGTGAAATTACAGGAAAAAGGTTCAGTGAAGGAATTGCGGAAGTTACTCCATAAAGAAGGATTGAATGATCTGGTAAAAAACAAGATCGAACAGACAATCAAGGACTTATCTTAAATAAACCATAATCCAACTGTTAGCCATGAAATATTTTGCAATCCCCTTATTAGCGGGAGCGGTGCTTTGTTGTACCCAGGCCCCGGCACAAAAGCTTGAATTCAAGGAGCATGTGCGTAAAGAGTTTAGCTTAACACAAAGCGCATCTGCCCATGTGCTGGCCATTTACAACATTAATGGCTCTATTAAAGTGGAAGGCTATAACGGAGATAAGGTGTTAATTGAAATAGATAAAACCATAACCGGCAAAACCAACGAAATCCTGGACAAGGGCAAGCAGGAATTCAAACTGAATTTTGATCAGAAAGCAGACAGCATTACTGCCTACATTGCCGAACCGTTCGACTCACGGCCCAATCGTGGAAGAAGAAACTGGGATGGGCCTAAAATCGAATATGACTTTGAGCTCGACTTTATTGTAAAGGTGCCATTTGCGATGAATTTGCACGTTTCGACGGTAAATGGCGGCGATGTGGATGTGAAGGACGTTACGGGCTCACTAGGCGTTAATAATGTGAACGGTGCGATTACCATCGTGAATGCAAGAGGCGCTGCCATTGCGCGGACCGTTAATGGTAATGTCATTGCCAATTACATTACGCTGCCGCCAGGCGAATCCGATTTCAAGACGCTGAACGGGGACATCAAGATCAGCTACCCTCCTACTTTCTCCGCCGATTGCCAGTTCAAAAGCTTCAATGGCGAGTTTTATACAGACTTCCCAAATACCGAGTCGCTGCCGGTGAAAGTGGTAAAAAACGAGGAGAACAAGCCGAACAAAACAGTCTATAAGCTCAGCACCGAAACCAGGATCCGCATAGGAAAAGGCGGCCCGACCTACAAGTTTGAAACATTCAACGGGAATATTTATATTAAAAAACAATCATAACAAAAATGAAAACCAACCATTTATTAACCCTCTCGATTGCCGCTTTGCTAGCCTGTGTTGCCAGTCCTATCCAGGCGCAGACAGGCACGAAGGAGCAACTTGTCGTCCCGTTATCGGACGCAGGAAAACCGGGATCATTGCAAGTTAATCTCATCAATGGGACTATTCGGGTTACGGGTTATTCCGGCAATCAGGTCGTGATCGACGCGGTTGTTAAGAGCCCTGAAGATGATGAAAAACCCAAGAGCGAAGCTGGCGGCATGAAGCGGATCAGCAGGAAAGGTGGCCTGGAACTGACGGCAACGGAGGAGCATAATGTTGTCAAACTGACTACCAAAATGGTCAACACAACAATGCTTTTGGAAATCAAAGTGCCTCAGAAATTCGGTCTGAAAGTGGGTACGATCAACAATGGCGACATCGTTATCGAGAACGTTTCGGGGGAGATGGAAATACAAAATGTGAACGGCGACATCACGCTGACCAACATCTCCGGCTCGGCTGTTGCCAACACCATTAACGGAACACTGAAAGCCAATTTCAAGACCATCGACACGTCCTCGCCCATGGCTTTTTCTACGCTCAATGGCAACGTGGATGTGACGATTCCGGCAACTGCCAAGTTCGATGTAAAACTGAAATCGGACCGCGGCGAAATTTACAGCGACTTTGATGTGGACGTGGACAAGAGCGCGCCGCAGGCGACGCGAAGCGCCAAGGATGGCATGTATAAAGTTTCTATTGATGATTGGGTAAAAGGCAAGATCAATGGCGGCGGAAGCGAAATTATGATGAAGAATATGAATGGCAATATTTACGTGCGAAAAGCGAAATAAAACCGCCTCTCCGCGCCAGAAACGACGAAACCCACCGATGCGGTCAAGCATTTCGGTGGGTTTTCCTTTTCGTGTATGAAAAGACCTTCATATTGGCCCGCTTCTATTCAATTGTGCCGCCCAGTTCCAGGAGCATTTTAGAGATTTCATCCAGCTTTTTCGTTTTGACGGGAGAAAGGATTTGGTCGGCCAACCCTTCGGCTGTTGCAGTCGCCTCTGTTAAAACGCGCTTGCCCGCATTCGCCAGCTTCACGTAAGATACCCGTGCATCGCGACTGTTTGCCTCGCGCTTGACCATTCCAAGTTTCTCCAATGGCGTTAGCATCCTGGTAATTCCGGAGGCTGTTAAGCCGATTTTTTCAGCCAGATCTACACGCCGCATCTTCTCGTCCGGTGCTTCTCCGAGGTGAAACAGTATCAGAAATTCATTCAAACTCACGCCGTGGCTACTCAGTTTTGAGTCGAATCGCTTGGTAATCAGGGCCTGAACTGTGGTAAGGTTCAGGAACAGTTTCAGGGATGGAGTAATG
This sequence comes from Dyadobacter fanqingshengii, assembly GCF_023822005.2. Lineage (GTDB taxonomy): Bacteria > Bacteroidota > Bacteroidia > Cytophagales > Spirosomataceae > Dyadobacter > Dyadobacter fanqingshengii. The sequence continues at coordinate 1,362,691 of NZ_CP098806.1, read as the reverse complement.
GTTGACATATAGTTGAAATGTAATTGTTTTATTGTTGATTAATAGTTGAGTATTCAAGCATTATGCAAATATATAACAATATTAATGCATTGTCAAACAATGCTTTGCAAATAATTAAATCAAAAAGTGGGTTTTTAATGTCTCTGACCGCGATTTCAGAAATGTTTCACGTGGATCGTTATTGCGGACGTAAGTGAAATGCTTTTCCACTGGATTTCAGCGGTTAATGGTGAGCGTTTCGAAGCGATTATCGGAGCTATTTCAACCGGAATGTGCGCGCAGCAATTGGCGGTAACTGTTCAGGATCGCGGACTTGGAAATGAATCCAACAAACTCCCCGGAGATCTTGACCACGGGCAGATTCCATGCGCCGGTGTCGTCGAACTTTTTGATCACGCTTACAACGCTGTCGAAGTCGCTGATCACGACGGACGGGACTTTCATCAGGTTGGAAACGGTCACCATATCATACAGGTCCGGGTTAAAAAGCAGCGGCCGTATGTCGTCGAGGGAAATGGTGCCGAGGAGCTTTTTGTCCTCATCCACCACCGAGATCATATTGCGCTTTCCTACCCTTACCAGGTCGGCAAGTTCCTCGCGTGTAGCATGCACATCAATGGTCTGCACATCCTTATCAATGAGGTCAAGAATATGCAGAAGCGACAGCAAATTGCGGTCGTGCTCGCGGGTGAAGATCTTGCCTTGCTCGGCGAGTTTTTTTAGGTCCGGAGAGATGGGCGAGAACCATTTCGCCATCAGAAATGAGATCACAGATACGATCATCAACGGGATAAAAAGATCGTAGCCAGAGGTGGATTCAGCGATCAGAAATATCGCGGTTAAGGGTGCATAAAGCACGCCGCTCATCACGCCCGCCATGCCCACGATCACAAGATTGTTGATGGGAACATCGCCTATGCCCAGCTGCACGCAAACCAGCGCAAACACATAGCCCAGCGACCCGCCTGCGAAGAGCGACGGCGCAAAATTACCGCCGTTACCGCCACTGAATATTGTGATGGAAGCGGAGAATGCTTTGAGCAAACAGATCAGGGCAACGAACACGACAACAACCCACTCCCGGTAACCAATGAAGCGGAACAGACTATTATCAATCACAGTTTGAACCTGCCCGTTTGTGATGGCTTTAATGGTGTCGTAACCTTCTCCGAACAGCGGCGGGTATAGCACGCACAAAACGGAAAGGATCGCGCCTCCCAGCATTGCTTTCTTGATACGGGTTAAGTTAAGCCCGTGAAAAAACTCGTCGATGTATTTGGCAATTAAAACAAAATACCTGGCGTAGAGCCCGCACAGCACACCAAGAATCAGATAAAATAGAATGTTGTGATGGTCGAACGGGTTACGCGTCTTGAACTGGAAAAGTACGTCTTCCCGTAACAGGATCTTTGAGATAAGACTTCCGCAGACAGCCGCTACAACCAACGGAATAAAATCAGAGAAAACGACACCGGTGAGCAAGATCTCAAAAGCGAACATCATGCCCGCAATCGGCGCGTTGAATGCAGAAGCGATTCCCGCAGTTGCGCCCGCAGCAAGGAGCAGCGTGCGCTCACGGTAATCCAGCTTATATGTCTGGGCAAAATTAGACCCGATTGCTGCGCCGGTAACGGCAATAGGGCTCTCCAAACCAGCTGACCCTCCCAGCCCTACGGTGATAGCACTTTGAACAATCTGGGAATACATTTTGACCGAAGAAACCACACTTGAATTCTGGGCGATCTCATACAAAATGACCGGGATGCCTTTCTTGTCCTGACCTTTGAACACAAAAATCACAACCAATGTCGTGATCACAATCCCCAGGAAGGGAAATAAAATATAAAAGAACACCTGCTGCTCGAAAAAAACCTTGTAGGTGATCACATAGTGAATATAGTGGACGAGCGATTTGAGGATTACGCCCGCGAGGCCGCAGGTAATGCCAACCAAAGTACCTGATAAGATCAAAAACTGTGACCGGGTGAGCACACTTTTCAGCCAGAAAAGCACGATTTCGTAACTGCGTGCTTTGTTGAGGCTATACCTGATGAAGTTTCTTCTAAACTTTAAATACCCGAATAATCGCTTAATGTTGCTGTTGCTCACAATTTACCGTTTTGGGTCCGCCGGTGTTCCCGTAACGCCGGAGGCCGGCGGACTTCCATTTACAATGCTAGTTAGCACGGGCAAGCTGAACTTCCAACTTAATGTCGACATTGCGGTCGTTGCCGCCGTAACGTGAATTATAACCGCCCGAACCAATACCCACACCCATTCCGCCGCCCATTCCAATTCCTCCTCCTAAACCTATGCCAATGCGGGGACTGAATCCGGATTGTGACGATTGTCCGTCCACTTTAATGTTGACGCCAAGCATTGCCGTTTCCTTCGCATTCACACCCATGAGGCTAAACGGAATCGCTATTTGCTCTGTAAGCTCGCCGTTCTGGTCCATGAGGATCTTAGACTTGATGCTACCGTCCTGAGCCACCAGATTAATGAAATGCTGGCCTTGCTTGTCTTTCCAGACCGCTTCCTTGTTGTAGGAATCCAGCAGGAGGTCCAGGCCAAGACTGTTGGGAAGATCGGTGTCAACGCGTTTGAGCGCCTTCCTGTCTTCCTTCATCACAACCGGAAATAGCAGTGAGTACTGGTCTTTTTTCTGTCCGTCCGGGCTGAAAGAGATTTTCAGGCCGCTTGAAAGAATGTTCTGAATGGTTGTCGGATCCTTCGTTTTCAGCGTCAGGTAAACGTAATGTTCGTCATTGATGATGCCGTATCTGAGCCTTGATTTCTGATCCTGCTGATCTGGTTTGATTTCATCCACGTATGAGAACGGTGCGTTCCACTTCGACTCGTAAGTCATCGTTTTGGAGGAACTGCATCCGGCGAGGGCAACTAGCAACAGCAGAGACCAACTGTTTCTTGTGATTTTCATTTTGTCTTTAAATAACGATTATGACTAATTTTATAAACGAAATCCTTCAATTAATCATTACTGCAAACAAAAATAAATCGTTGCAATATTATCCAGCCTTGCCAAAACTGTGGAATAAGTTTCCGGCCTGTAACCTAGTTCTGGTCGTCCTCTTTCAGCAAGATTGCGATCTTCTTATGCAGTTTTTCGGGTTCAAACGGCTTCGATAATGTATCATTCATGCCCGATTCCAACGCTTGCTGGACCTCTTCGGGTAATACTGTGGCTGAAAGTGAAAGTATGGGTGTTTTGACCATGAGCTGGTTACGGGCGAAGCTGGCGGCCTGAAAACCATCCATTTCCGGCATTCGGGTGTCCAGGATAATGAGGTCAAAAATCCTTTCCCTCAATGCGTCTACGGCTTCTTTGCCATTGAGCACCATGGTTGTATCCAGCAGCCAGGTTTTCAGGTATTTTTTCAATAGCAATGCATTAATGGGATTGTCCTCGGCTACAAGCACTGTTTTGCCCGTAAACGGCGGCAAGTCCTGGAAGGCAATCGAGGGTTTTATTTCAATGCTTTTCTCATTCGCATCCGGCAGGATCAGCGTGAAGAAAAATTGACTTCCTTCGTTGGACCTGCTGTTCACTTCCAGTTCGCTGCCCATCAGGCGCACGAGTTTTTGAGAAATAGTGAGCCCCAGCCCCGTTCCTCCATATTGATGCGAAATGTTTTCGGAAGCTTGTCCGTATTCCGAGAAAATATTGGCTAAATGCTCGTCTGACATCCCTATGCCCGTGTCTTCGACGCTGAATTTGATCTTGTGGCCCATTTGCGTTTCGGATACCAGCTCCATTTTACAATTCACATGGCCGGTTTGCGTAAATTTCAAGGCGTTTCCGACTAAGTTCAGCAGGATCTGGTTCAGCCTCATGCCGTCCACCATCACACATTCAGGAAGCCTGTCGTCTTTGATGAGGCTTAATTTCAGATTTTTTTCATCGGCTTTAAATCGCATCAGATCAATGATCCCTTTTCCAAGCACACGGAGGTCTGTGGACGTCGGGATGATCGAGAACTTTCCTTCGTCTATTTTCGAAATGTCCAGAATGTCGTTGAGGATATTCAGCAGCGAGCCGGACGATTGGCGAAGCATGTCGATCAGATCGCGCTGCGACGGGTCCAGTTGTGTTGCGCTAAGCAGGTTACCAAGCCCGATGATACCATTCAGCGGCGTCCGGATTTCGTGGCTCATATTGGCTAAAAACGCTTCTTTCACTTTCCTGGCTTTTTCAGCCTGGCTTTGTGCATCAATCAACGCTCTTTCGTGGGCTTTTCTCTTTTCTACATCATGCAAATTCACAAACAGAAGCCTGTTTTTATACATGATCCTCAGTTCCAGCCAAACCGGCTGCCTTAAACGCCCGAAAAACCGGTCTTCCACAACATTTGTTTCCCCGCCAATGTAACTTTTCTTAACCAGCACTTCGCGTAACGATGAATTCACCGGATCCACCAGCAGGTCCAGGATCGTTGTTCCTACCAAATGATTTGGCGTCGCACCGAGAATTTTTTCAACTGAGGGATTTACGGAAATGATATTGCCGGTTTCCGGCTCAACGGTCGCGATAATGTCAGGAGAATTGAGAATGATCGTCGCGTAATTTTCCAGCAGCTTATTTTTATCACGGATCTCTTTCTGACTTCGCGCCAGCCGGATCAGCGAATCGACTTTCGCATTGGTAATGTATGGATCGAGTGGTTTGTACAGATAATCAATGGCGCCCGTTTTCAACCCCCGCACCGCGTAAGTAGTCTCTTTGGAGATTGCGGTTACAAAAACGATTAGTATTTCTTTTGTCTTGGGATTGGATAATAATGTCTCAGCAAACTCGAAACCATCCATGCCGGGCATTTGAACGTCGACAAGCGCAACCGCAATTTCATTTTCCCAAACGATCCGTAATGCCTCGTTTGCGGAAGTTGTCGAGTAAATTTCAATGTCATCCCTGCTGAGAATCGCTTTTAAGGAAATAAGGTTTTCTTCACGATCGTCCAGCAGCAGAATTTTTGTGTTTTCCATTTTATTTTGTCTATGAAAGTAGGTCGCTGATCGTTTTGTAAAACTTATCCTCCTCTAACAGGTTATGTTGATGGTATTTTAACAAGGCTTCCTCGGGCATTCTGGGAAATTCAGCAAATTCCGGGTTTTGCACGTAAGTGGGAAAGCCTTTTTCAGCTAACAATTTCATCCCTTCGGCTCCATCCTGACTCGAACCTGTAAACAGCATGGCGGCTTTCACAGGAATGCCGGACAGGGCAGCCGAAATAAAGGTTGCATCAATCGACGGTCGTGAGAAAAAATCCGGCTCGTTATGGTCGTAATAAAACCGGTGATCTTCCCCAATCAGCAAATGATAATCCGGCAATGCAAAATAGATGCTGTTTGCTGTGATCGGATCAAGATGATGCGGTTCGCTCATATGAACGTCGGTTTTTGTTTTAAATAAATCGGGCAAAACCGATGCGCTGTATTTCCCCCTGTGCAACACGAAAATGACGGCGAACGAAACCGGGTTTTTCAACAGTTTGATAATGTCCTCAAAAATCACAAAGCTTCCGGACGAGCCGCCTATCAGTACAAGACTTAGCGATTCATCCCTGGCGCTGTTCATTTGATTTTCTGGTAAATGTTCAGTGTACTATCAATTACCTTAAAATGGGCTTCAAGCCCTGAATAACGTAAAGTTTCGCGTTTTCCCAAACATAGAAAGCCTAACATGCTCAGACTGTCGTACAGCAACCTGAAAACATGCTGCCTCAATTCCAGTGTAAAATAGATCATCACATTGCGGCAACTGATGAACTGAAATTCATTAAAGACCCCATCGCCGGTGAGGTCGTGTAATGAAAAAACAATGTTTTTCCTGAGTTCGGGCGAAATCACAGCCTGGTTGTAAGCGACATGATAATAGTCTGACAGTGAATGCTTTCCACCTGCCATCATGTAACTTTCTGAAAACGTCCGCGTGTTTCCCAATGTAAAAACACCTTCCCTGGCCGATGTAAGCACCTTGTTGCTCAGATCGGTCGCATAGATCAGCGACCGGCCCAGAAGTTCGGCTTCTTTCAGCATGATTGCCATGGAGAATGCTTCCTCACCAGATGCACACCCGGCCACCCAGAACCGCAATGTCGGGTAAGACTCCAGATATCCAAAAACCTCTGTTCTGACCCTTTTAAAATACTCCGGATCACGGAACATTTCGGAATAATTCACTGTGAGTTCCTGTATAAGTTCATATACAATGCTTCCGCCAGGTTCAATGTGGTCCAGCAGCGCGCCGAGATCCATGTCATATTTTGCAAGATAACGCCCTGCCCTTCTCAGCAGCGAAGGCCGCGCATAACCGGAGAAATCGAAACCCGAAATATCACGGATGCGAATGATCAATTCTTCGAGCTGGGTATATTCTATTACTACCATACGTCAGGCGGAATGCAACCATACTTTAATCAATGCCAACAGCTTATCCACGTCTACGGGCTTGGAAATGTAGTCGTTTGCACCAGCTGCGAGACATTGTTCGCGGTCTCCCTGCATGGCTTTGGCAGTAACCGCAATAATCGGAAGGTTTGCCCATCTGTTCACTTCCCTGATCTTTCGTGTTGCTTCTATGCCGTCCATTTCCGGCATCATCACATCCATCAGTACGAGATCTATTTCCGGAGCGTTTTCCAGTTTTTCAATGGCTTCCCTTCCGTTTGTAGCAATTTCTATCTTAAAACCAGCCTCTTCCAACACCGCGCTTAATGCGAATATATTTCGCATATCATCATCGGCAATAAGGACTTTCTTGCCTATAAACACATTTTCAGCGTGCACAACAGGATTGCTGAATACTTCCCGCTTTTCAGGAGCTTTCACCGTTTTGGGCTGAATATTTTTCAAAAACAATTTCACTTCATCCAGTAAACGCTCATTGGATTTCCTGGTTTTCATCACCACCGGATGCGCGTATTTCATCACGCGCGTAAGGTCAACCTGATTGAGATCTTCGGCTGTGTTAACAACAACCGGCACCGCGCTCCAAGCTGGGTTTTTCTTGATCTGATCCAGAAAATCGAGTCCGTTCATATCGGAAAGCCGGATATCCAGAATAATTCCGTCGACGTTCTCCGTATTTAGAATGGACATAGCCTCCGCTCCTGAAAATGCGTAGAGCACAAAAAAGTTGTTGGCCGTCAGGAAATCGCCCAGATATTTGCTTTGGTACTGATCGTCTTCGACGAGCAGGATTTTTTGCTTTTCAATCTTACCTGATTCAAGTTTGAGCAAAGTGAAAATATGTTCCGCCGACTTTTGGTCCACAGGCTTTTGCATGAAACCAATCGCTCCTTCTTTTACCATATCCATGTCCAGATACGACCCGGACGAGACGGTGTGAACAGGGATGGACCGCGTTTTGGAATCGGCTTTCAGCTCTTTTAAAACCTCATCCCCGGACATATCCGGCAAATGCATATCCAGGATGATTGCTGTGGGCCGGAAACTCAAAACGAGCTCCATAGCCTCTTTGCCCGTTTCCGCAACCACGACCTCAAAGCCGCTGTCGCGCGCTTTTGCGGACATATCGGCAGCGAAAATCTCATCGTCTTCTATCAGCAAAAGGCGATATTCTTTACCATTGCCATTAACCGGGCCCGGATTGACTGTTTGGGGTGTTTTAACGTTCTCAACAGGCGCAACCAGCTCTTCCGAAGTCTCGGTTTCGGCCTTAACAGGGATTTTCAGTGTGAATGTTGATCCTACCCCTGCCTCGCTTTTGAGTGAAATAGAGCCCTGAAAAAGGTTGGCCAGCTCACGGCTGATCGACAATCCAAGGCCCGTCCCGCCGTATTTGCGGCTTGTGGAGCCATCGGCCTGCTGGAATGCTTCAAATATGGACTGCTGTTTTTCCGGCGCGATCCCGATCCCGGTGTCAGAAACTTCAAAGAAAAGATGTGAAGCTTCCTGCCTGATGTTCACTGCAACGGTGCCGGGAGCCGACGTGAATTTTACTGCATTGGAAACGAGGTTACGGATGATTTGTAACAATCGAACCTGATCTAAAAACAATATATCCGGGCATGATTCGGCTTTCCCAATTTTGAGGGTTAACCCTTTATTTTCGGCGATCTTCTGGAATGTGTTCCTGATTTCTGACAACAAGAGCTCCGTACTCACATGCTCATATATGAGCTCGATCTTGCCCGATTCCACTTTGGCAAGATCCAGAATGTCATTAATGAGTGTCAAAAGGTCATTGCCGGAATTGAAAATGACCGATGCGTAACGCTGCTCTTCTTCATTCAGCCTCGCACCTTTGTTTTCTCCCAAAATTCGGGACAAAATGAGGATGCTGTTCAACGGGGTTCTTAATTCGTGGCTCATGTTAGCCAGGAATTCACTTTTGAACCTGCCACTTTTTTCCAGTTCGTCTGCCTTGATCTGAATTTGATCCCGCGCCTCTTCAATGGTGCTTTTTTGCTCTTCCAGCATAAAAGCCTTCTCTTCCAGCTCTGTATTGATCTGTTTCAATTCTTCCTGCTGCACCCGCAGCTCCTCTTCTGAAACTTGCAAGAGTGACGTCTGGCGCATGAGTTCCTCGTTCGTAACACGCAACTCTTCCTGCTGACTTTCCAGCTCCTCGGCTTGCAACTGGGTTTTTTCAAGCAGTTCGTTGGTTGTCTGGCGCGCATGTGCGGCCATGATCGCAACGGCAACGTTGTCCGAAACCATTTCCAGTAATTTGGAAACCTTTTCGCCAGGATCGTTCAGGTAACCCACCTCGATAACCGCCGTCACCGCGCCTTCAAATGCAATGGTTTTGATATAAACAATCGCTGGAACTGCGCTTCCTGTTGTGCTGGCAATTTTAAGATATCCGGCAGGCACAGTGATTTTTCTCAGTCCTATCCGGTCTGCGGCCATTTGTCCAAGCAGCCCCTCGCCCAGAATGATCTCGTCGGGCACGATTGCCGATCCATCGATTCCGTAACTGCCGGCGAGCTGCAGCAACTCGCCAGTCCGGTTGACCAGATACATTGTTCCAACGGGCGAACCTGTCACTTCAACAAGCTTACTTAACAGTTTTCCGGCTAGTTCAAGCTGGGTTGGCTCGCCACGGATCGCTTCGGCAAGCGCTACGGCGTTATTTAATATCCAGTTTTTTTCCTGATCTTCAATGGATAGTTGTTCAAGCTGCTTATTCGCTTTAATGGTCTCATTTTCAGAAGCAATCTGCTTATTGTAGGTTGTCCTGATGAAGTAATAAAGCAGGAAAACGACAAACAAAAACGCCAGTGTTCCGAACAGGATATATTGGGTTGCGCGGTTGGAGCTCTCCGCCGCCAGCTGCTCCCGCTCAGCCAACAATCCCTCTTCCTGGTTTTCTATTTGTTTAAAGCTAAAATCAATTTGCGATGAAAGGACTTTCCCTTTTAAAACAATGGCCTTAATGGTGTCTGTATGATAATTTACAGATTTTAGGGCCTCATATTGCTGAGCCATTAGGTCGAGCCGCACCTGTATTAAAGGCGAAAGGGAATCCAGCCGGCTAACTTGTATTTTATTATCTTTTACCAGTTTCCGCATCGCATTCAGCTCCGACCACACATTGTCGACAGCCGCGCGGTAATTGTTTTCGAATGTTATATTGTTGGTAAGTGCAAACCCGCGGACGTTTGACTCCGCCGTGAGCAACCGGTTGCGAACGGCTGTTGAAACGGCCATTACTTCCCTGGTATGACTAACCCAGCCGGCATTCTCCTGCTGCATTCTAAGGGCATTGTATGAGGTAAGGCCGACGACAACAACCAGGATAACGGAGAAGATTATACCAAGTAAAATCTGTTGCTGGAAAGAGATGCGCATAAACTCTAATTAGCGGAATAGGTGGGATTTGAAATTTCCCTTCAATATCAGGAAAAAAAAACCAAATTTGGGCTAATCAGCGTCGCACCTTAGAACTATTTTAAGGATTAGTATCGAATATTGATTATGAACTAGTTCTACTTCGAACTGTCCTATTCAGTCCCTTTGCCGGAAATCCACTCCACCAGTTCGTTTTCCAGCGTGATCAGCACGCCTCGGCATTGCTTACCTGCACCCTCATACGTTTTGATCAGTTTTCGCAAATGCCGGCGGGGTTCGTCCGCATTGCTGCCACCCACAAACGACATGAAAATGAACTCGCCATCGGGTCGCTGGACAACCCGGTCGATGTGCAGCAGTTTGCCTCCGGGAATAAGCAATTCCTTGTTGGTCTGCACCTTAGTAACATCCTGATAAAGGCTTAATAAGTCAGGATCACTTAGTAAATCACTTGTTTGCGCCTCAATCTCTGCTGTTTCCGATCTGGTGAAAATCCCTTCACCCACCAATCGGTCCAGCGCGAGCGGCAAGTCTGAGATGGTTTTAAGCCGGGTTAGCAGATAGCGGATCTTCTGCAAGCGGTCGTGCTTCGGCTCAAATGTTTCTACGTCGAAAATCCGGTCAGCCATTCTGCGGAGGCGCAATGATTCTGTGCGGTCGTTGCTGAGAATATGGTTTAACACAAATGGTTGAGCATCCGATTTTCTATGCGCATGCATCAGCGCGCTATGCCCATTGGCAATGACATATTTGGATTCATTTTCATTCCAGGCGGGCTCGAAGTCCTGTTGGGCCAGATAATTTTGCAGCCAGTTGCTCACCTGCTGCCCCGATTCCCACCGACGTTCCCGTTTGGCTAATATATACAAACGCTGCACCGGCCGTGTAAAAGCCACATAAAGCAAGTTGAGATTTTCAACCAATGTGCGTGTTCGCTCATCTGTATACTGCGTTGCTATGACCGTATTTTCGAGATCTTTAACCACAGACACCATTGAACTGCGCAACTTTTTAGGGGCATAACCGGGCTGTCCGGCTAATGTGAGCTCTTCATAATCCACTTCATCCAGATCGAGCCAGAGACGGTCCAGCTTGGCATTGGGCGTCACTTTCCAATGTGCATATGGCACTATTACCACGGGGTATTCGAGGCCTTTGGATTTGTGAATGGTGGTAATGCGAATCGCGTCCGTTTCCTCGGGGATGGTGATGGAAAGTTTGTGCCTTGCAGATTCCCAGTAAGTCAGAAAGTCGCCCAGGTGATTGCTTTTTCTATTCCCAAAATCCAAGACCACATCCAGAAAGCGAAACAAATACTCATTTTCGAAATGGTTGTCGAACAATCCGAAACGCTGCATTAACTGTTCGCTCAATTCAAAGACAGACAGTTGCCGCATTCGGAAAGAACTCAGGTTAATGTTCCATTTTTTGAAATATTCCAAAAATGTATCCAAACCGCTTTCTTCGCACAAAATGCGAATCTGCTCGTATTCGCTCGCCGCCGGGTTTTCTCTTCTAATTACGTGATGAAACAAATAAGCCGCCTCGTAACGCGCCAACCGGTGATCGGCGCTGAGCAGCACTTTCATAAATGATATGATAAAATGGACGGAACGGGAATAACCCAGCGAGAGCGCATCGTCCGAAATCAAAGGCAAACCGGCTTCTTTTAATGTGCTGGCCAGCGCGGTCGCTTCCTTTTTCTTTCGGCACAAAATGGCCATATCGCGCCAGTCATATCCCTCTGCCCTGAGCTCAGTTACAAGTTCAAGGGAACGCCTCACGATACTATCCGACGGAGCGCCCTCGTCTGTATCGTCATTATCGTCCTGCATTTCAAGAAACTCAATTTCTACGTGTCCGCCATTGGGCACGCTTTCCGGAATTTCCTGCTGAAAATTTTGATCATATACGTCCTTAATGAGCACATTGTCATCACCGACGGTTTCCGCAATAAAAGCAAAGAATTTATTATTAAAATCGGTGATCTCGCGACGGCTTCTGCGATTTACTTTCAAATGGTTAACGTCGAGATAATTATCCAGGCTAAGTAACCGCTCGGCATTATACGAGCTGTTGCCCAGCACTGTGGCAAGCGCCGCGACCTGGCTCGTAGCAAGATGGAGAATGAGATCCATATCGCCGCCCCGGAACCGATAAATCGATTGCTTGGCATCGCCTACGATCAAATTGAAATAACCACCAGACAATGCATTCTCTATAAGCGGAAGCAAGTTGGCAAATTGCAGCTTGGATGTATCCTGGAATTCGTCGACCAGAATGTGGTTATACCGCTCTCCCAGCCTTTCAAAAATAAACGGAACAGGCTCACGCCCCACTATCTCAACGATTTTGCGATTGAAATCAGAAATATGGACCTGATTATTTTGTTTTAAAAGCGCATCAAACTCCTTCCTGATCTCTCCCAGCAGCGACAAGTTATAAATGTGCCTGTCCAGCTGCCCGTAAAGCGTAATTTTCTGTGCTTCCGAAGTTCTGACATTCTCGATCTGGTGAAAATAGTTTTCCAAATCTGTCCTGACCTTCTCGATTTCGTCCTTGATTAAAATAGGTGTTTTGGCACCATACCAAACGCCTTCCCCAATGGCTTTGTAAACGTAAGAGTTGGGTTCCGCCCAGAGCTTTTTCTCTTCGGCGCGGTCGCGGAAGTAACCGTAAATTCCTCTTCCGCTTTGATGAAAATCCTTTTCGGTAAGGAGAGTGGATTGTATTAATTCAAAAGCATTCTTCGATAATTTTGCAATGTACGCCTCGCGTTCGCGAACAAAAGTGCGCATCTGGTTTCGTATCGTGATCCAGTCCTGCATTTTGAGATCTTCCACACGCTTCATCTGCATGTAGCTTTGTTCGCTCAGCAATGTGCCGGCAGTGCCGCGGATCTGCATGGGCAATGTGCCCCAGCTTTTCCCGTCCTCGGCATTTTCACGATAGTATTTCTCAACAATTTCGGTAAGCACTTCTTCACCTTCCTGCCCTATGCGTGCCAGCAAACGGTCCACTGCGTCATCCAGCAGATCGCTGTCCAGCTGCGTTTCAAAGATAAATGGAATGCCGAGTTCATCCGTAAAGCTGCTGATGAGCCGCTGCGTGAACTTGTCGATCGTCATCACCGAAAAGTCGGAATAACGGTGCAGGATCTGCCTGAAAACGAGTTGCGCCCGGCCTGCGATCAGCTGGCAGGCGCCTTCGAACAATGATTTGTCTTGGAGTGTGTCCGGGTACATTTCCGTCACCACATCGCGCAGCATGGGATGCGGAACGGCATCGGAATTGAAAGAATCGGAAAAAATCCGCAGCATGAGCAAGATGCGGTCCTTCATTTCATTGGCTGCTGCATTTGTGAATGTCACAGCCAGGATATGCCTGAAATAAGTGTCAGAATTCGAGTGCAGGGCGAGTTTTAGATACTCTTTTGTAAGCGTATACGTCTTACCCGACCCTGCCGATGAACTATAAACTTTAAACACCTTACAGGTTGAAGCGGATGCCTCCTGAAATGTTTGGGCTTAGATAAAACGGTCTCGGAAGCAATTCAACATACGTTCCGCCTTCCAGGAATACCGAAATGCGGTTATCCGGGATATAGTATTCAATTCCACCTAAAACGGATCCGCCCAGCGAAATGTCTTTCTCATAATTCCCGTTCAAACGCTTCGGATAAGATCTGCGGCTATTTACCTGCCCGCCCAATCCATAATAAACGTGCACAGCTTCGGAGTTGAAAAGCGGTGTGTGCCATAGGTAATGTACTTGTAATGACACACCGGCATTTTTGTAAATCCCTTCATCGCCTCTGTATTTGCGGTCATTGGACAAAATTCCACCATAAGTCCCTACGGTAACGTCCAATGCATGAATGTTGTTGAAATACTTGCGGATGTTGATTCCTGTCGGCTCTCCTAATTTAAAACCAACGGCCCAGTTATCGTATTGGGCATGAGCAAAACCAAAGCTGAGGATAAAGGCAAACGTTAAGGCTAATTTCTTCATAATGAGTTTTTATCGGGGAAATTTTTCTTTTCTGTGCATTGTAAAAAAGCGTGCTAAGCAGCTACACTTTTCTGCTGATATTTTTTCAATGACTCTATTAAGGCTTCATTTTCGTCACGTGTTCCGACGGTAATTCTTAAACATCCGTCGCAAAGGTGGACGCGGGACCGATCTCTGACGATGATTTCCTCGTGGATCAGATAATCCATAATGGCCTTTGCTTCATCAAATTGTACGAGCAGGAAATTGGCATCCGTTGCATGCACTTTAATCACCAACGATAAATCCGTTAACATGTTACACAAAAAAGTCCTTTCTTTAAGAATTTCTGTGATCATTTTATCTTTTTTATCAATTCCCTGCAAACCTTCCAATAATGCTCTCTGAGCAGGCAGGCTTATGTTATAGGGCGGTTTGATCTTGTTCAGGATGCGGATCAGGTCGGGACTTGCGAAGCACATTCCCACACGGATCCCTGCCAGTCCCCATGCTTTGGAGAATGTTTGCAGCACGACCAGATTCGGGAATTGTTCCAAATGTTGTATCCAGGAAGGCGTGTCTGTAAAATCAATGTAAGCTTCATCCACAACTACCAGGCCGTCAAAGCTTTCCAGGATTGTGCGGATCGCGTCGGCTTGCATCACATTGCCTGTCGGATTATTGGGAGAACAGATCCAGATGATTTTCGTTTTCGGCGTGATCGCATGAAGAACCGCCTCCACATTAATCTGATAATCAGTCGTTAACGAAACCTTATCAATGATCACATCGTGAATGGAAGCGCTTACTTCATACATTCCATACGTCGGCGGTAAGATCATGACGTGATCCTGACCGGGCGTACAGGTTGCCCTGGTAAGCAAATCTATTGGTTCATCGCTGCCGTTTCCTAGGAAAATGCGGTCGGTGCTAATGTTTTTGATCGGCGACAGTTTATGCTTGATTTCGGCTTGATATGGATCGGGATAACGGTTATAGTTCTCCTCTGTCACAGATCCGTACGGGTTTTCATTCGCATCCAGGAAAATGCCCGAATGCCCCGTGTATTCATCTCTTGCCGAAGAATACGGTGCGAGTGAAAGTATGTGGGGACGAAGGATTTTATTGAGGTCAAATGTATTTTTCATGCTGCAAATATTCATAATTGAAATCCTTTTACAAAAGACTTTTTAGCCGGATGCTAACGGCTCTTTTGTGGGCATCCAGCGACTCGGCTTCTGCCATGGCTTCTACTACCGGGCCAATGTTGCCAATCCCCTCTTTCGTAATGTTCTGAACGGTGATTTTTTTTACAAAACTATCCACAGAAACTCCACTATATGCCCTTGCGTAACCGTTTGTGGGTAATGTGTGATTGGTCCCGGACGCATAGTCGCCGCACGACTCAGGCGTGTAATTACCCAGGAAAATGGAACCTGCATTCACTATTTTTTCCGAGACTTCTTCTGCATTTTCAACGCTTAAAATCAAATGTTCTGCCGCGTATTGATTAAGCAGCTCAATCGCATCTTGCTCGTTTTCAAGCAGAATGGCTTTACTGTTCGCAATGGATTGGGCAGCCAGATCACGTCTGGGCAATTTGTCCATCTGCGAGGATAATGTCAGGTTAACCGATGACAAAAGCTTTTTACTCGTCGAAACGAGCAGCACCTGGCTATCCGGCCCGTGCTCTGCCTGTGACAAAAGATCCGCCGCAACAAACGCTGGAACCGCAGTATCATCCGCATAAACGGCAACTTCCGAAGGTCCGGCAGGCATATCAATGGCAACGCCTTCTTTGCTGATCAGCATTTTGGCCGTGGTAACATATTGATTTCCAGGACCAAATATTTTGTAAACTTTCGGCACGCTTTCCGTTCCGTAGGCCATAGCGGCAATCGCCTGCGCCCCTCCTATCCGGAATGCTTTGGTTACACCCACGAGTTGGGCCGCATATAGAATTGCGGGATGATCCGAGGGCGTGCATAATACAACCTCTTTGCAACCTGCAATTTTCGCAGGGATTCCCAACATTAACACTGTGCTGAACAATGGTGCGGAGCCGCCGGGGATGTATATGCCCACTTTTTCAATGCCGACACTCTTCCGCCAGCAAGTTACGCCAGGCATTGTCTCTATCTTTTCAGCGGGTTGGAGCTGGGCTTCGTGAAATTTGTAGATGTTCTGATAAGCCTGCCCTATGGCTTGTTTCAACGATTCATCAAGCTGATCCGCTGCCCCAGCCAGTTCAGCTTCGGTGAAAGCAATGTTGTCCAGCACTGTCTTGTCAAATTTCAGCGCCAGTTCCCTAATGCCCTGATCACCTTCATTCCGCACCTTTTCGAGGATCGGATTTACTTTCGCTTCAATATCCTGTGCTTCCTGGACGGGCCGGGCCAGCAATGCGGGCCATTGGTCTTTTCCAGGAAATGGAATAATATTCATACAATTACAAGATCATTTTTTCAATTGGAATAACAAGAATGCCCTCCGCACCAGCCTGTCTGATTTTCTCAATGTTTTCCCAAAACTCATTTTCGTTAATCACCGAATGCAAAGAACACCAGCCCTCTGTCGCAAGGGGCAGGATCGTTGGGGCGCGCATTCCCGGAAGAAACTTGGTAATGCTTTCCACCGCGCTGGTTGGGCAATTGAGCAGAATGTATTTGTTATTTTTCGCAGCCTGAACCGACTTGATACGGAAAAGCAATTGGTCAAGCAGATCTTTTTGAACGTCCGAAAGATGCTTACTGGCGATCATCACCGCCTCAGACCGGAAAATCGTCTCTACTTCTTTCAAACCGTTACTCAAAAGTGTGCTTCCCGAACTTACAATGTCACAAACTGCATCTGCCAAACCAATGCTCGGCGCAATTTCCACTGACCCGCTGATCTCGTGAATTTGTGCCTTAACATTGTTAGAACTAAGATATTTTTCCAACAAACGCGGATAGGTCGTCGCAATGCTTTTGCCTTCCAGGTCCGTAACATTGTTATAATCATGCTCTCTCAGCACGCCGATCGACAATCTGCATTTGGAAAAACCCAATTTGTGAACTGTATCGACATTGCGATTCGATTCCTCAGATACATTCTCACCCACGATGCCCAGATGCGCGACGCCGTCTTCAACATATCCCGGAATGTCATCGTCCCGGAGGAAAAGGATCTGTGCGGGAAAATTCGTAGCGTCCGTTTTCAACTTCCCGGCACCATTATCAAACCGAATCCCACACTCTTTGATCAGTTTCAGCGAGTCTTCACTTAATCTTCCGGACTTTTGTATTGCAATTCTTAATATGTTGTCATTCATCGTGTTGTGGGCTTCTGCTAAGCAACTTTTTGGTTCAGTAATTTAAGTTTAGTTATTGTTTTCGGCGAGTGACGCAATGATGTCGTCAGCATTCAATTTCTGCTGCTCGCCTGTTTTCATATTTTTCAAAGTAAGCTGTCCGGTTTCCATTTCATCTGATCCAATCAGGACTACGAAGGGAATGTTCTTTCGGTCGGCATAATCCAGCTGCTTTTTGAGCTTCACCGAATCCGGGTAAATCTCCGCATTAATGCCTGCTGCTCGTAACTTTGGCAAAACAGACAATCCGAAGCGGAATGCTGGCTGGTCAAAGTTTGAAATCATAACCTTTGTGGCGGTCTTTTGGTTTTCCGGGAAGAGATTAAGCTCCTCCATCACATCATAAATCCGGTCAACGCCAAGCGAAATGCCGACGCCGGAAATGCCCGGAACACCGAAAGTGCCCGTCAGGTTATCATAGCGGCCTCCGCCCGAAATGCTTCCGATCTGCACATTGTTCGCTTTGACTTCAAAAATAGCCCCAGTATAATACGAAAGGCCACGCGCCAAAGTGACATCAAACTGGATTTTAGGATTTTCCAGGCCAAGCACTTTTACCAAATCCCAAACTTCTTCCAATTCCTGGACGCCTTTCATGGCAATTTCGGAGCTTCCCAACCAGTTTTTTAATGCTGTAAATGGTTCGGCGCCTTCTGAAAGCGTGAAAACGGGATCGAGCTGGGTCAGGCTTTCGTTTGAAAAACCGCGTTCAAGCAGTTCTTCTACGACTTTATCTTTTCCTATTTTATCCAGTTTATCAATGGCCACGCAAAGCGGGCCTTCCATGCCGTGCGCACCGATCATATCTGCAATGCCGGTCAGGATCTTGCGATTGTTGATCTTCACTGTAAAATCATTGATGCCTAATGCGGGTAGGATTTCATGCAAAAGCAAAACAATTTCCGCTTCGCAAAGAAGCGAATCGGTTCCCACAACGTCTGCATCACATTGATAAAATTCACGGTAACGGCCTTTCTGAGGGCGATCTGCGCGCCAAACGGGCTGGATCTGATATCTTTTGAAAGGCATCACCAATGTTCCCCGGTTCATCACCACATAGCGGGCAAAAGGAACCGTAAGATCATAGCGAAGTCCTTTTTCTGAAATTTTTGAAGTGAGTGGCTTGTAACCTTCCTGCCAGTCCGAATCGGTAAGCTTTCCACTGAAATCCCCTGAGTTCAGCAACTTGAATAAAAGCTGGTCGCCTTCGTCCCCATATTTGCCCATTAACACCGAGAGATTTTCGAATGCTGGTGTTTCCAGAGGCAAAAATCCGTATCGTTGGAAAGAGCGGCGGATGGTGTCAAAAATAAAAGTACGTTTTGCCATTTGTTCGGGACCGAAGTCTCGGGTGCCGCGGGCAAGGGATGGTTTACTCATTGAATTCATTCAGTAAATGCACTCACAGCGCAACCGGATAAGGATATGCCGGCAATCAAAGTTGCCGGCTACCGAACGTCAATTGGTGTCAGTATGGGTAATTAATTTGGCCTGTAAGCCAATTTAACCGTAAAGTTAGGGCAGGTTAAGCAATATTTGTGACTATTGTCTGCATTATTTACATGAAAATGATTAATTTTGCGGCTCTTTCACAAAACAATATTTTACAATGGGAGTTACGGAATTAAAACGTAAGAGTCGCAGAAACAAAGCAGTAGCTAATAACCGCACAGCGAAAATCAAAGATCTTTTACGCAAGCCAGAAGTACGCAACGTTGATGTTGAAGCAATAAAAGC
Organism: Dyadobacter fanqingshengii; assembly: GCF_023822005.2. Taxonomy (GTDB): domain Bacteria; phylum Bacteroidota; class Bacteroidia; order Cytophagales; family Spirosomataceae; genus Dyadobacter; species Dyadobacter fanqingshengii. The sequence goes on along the minus strand of NZ_CP098806.1, from coordinate 1,343,775 downwards.
TCAGTTTGAAGCTAATAAAAAATAATTTTAGCATCTACGAAAAGGAATTCAACTAGTCCCTGTCAATCTGTTTTGGTAGGGCTTTTTGTTTTTTTACCGGGTTTGTGCTTACTCGCGGCCTTGATATTGATCTTACGAACCAGCTGACGCATGCTGCGCCGGGTTTCCCTGCGGACATCGAGTAATATACGGAAACGGAGCGCTTCGCCGAACATAATCAGCCCGCCGTTGATCAGTGCAAGACTATATAATCCCAATACAACCCAAACCTGCGTAGGAACTCCTGTCCGGCGCTGGTGCGCGGCCTCGCTCAGGACGGTAAGGCCAAAACTGAAAATCAACAAGCCGCATGGAGCTAAAATCATCCATTTGGTACGCGTTGACATTCGTTTAATTAGCCTTTTGCCAGGTGGTTTCGGATCGATAGATGGAATCATTTATTACTTTTTTCCTTGTTATGATCCTAAAATTATTAATTTTTAGTTAATTGATTTAATGAAATCCATCATTAGTTTAGTATTAAGGTATATTCCCCGGCCCTATCTCCAACTGGTCGGTCACTGGGTTGCCCGTTTTCTCAGCATTTTTTACATCGGAAATAACGTTGAATGTCCTGTGTGCGAAAGCCATTACCGGAAATTCCTTCCATATGGCCGTAACACTTCCAGCCGTGAAAACGCCCTTTGCCCGAGTTGCCTGTCCCTGGAACGGCACAGATTAATGGGGCTGTATCTCAAAAGAAAGACTAATTTCTTCTCCGCAAATCTCAAAGTCCTGCACGTAGCGCCGGAATACTGCTTCATCGATCGCTTTGAGCAAATGAAAAATCTGGATTACATCACGGCGGATATTGAATCGCCGCTGGCGAAGGTGAAGATGGACATTCATTCGATTCCATTTCCTGAAAATACATTTGATGTGGCATTTTGTAATCACGTAATGGAGCACGTGGATGATTACATTTTAGCAATCAGCGAACTGCACCGCGTCTTGAAACCCGGCGGCTGGGCATTGATCCAATCGCCGCAGGATATGAAGTATGAAGTGACTTATGAGGATGTTACAATCACGGATCCAAAAGAAAGAGAAAAGTATTTTCTACAAAACGACCATTTAAGATTGTTTGGAAGAAATTATGGCCGCGAGCTGGAGAAAGGCGGTTTCACTGTGAAAGAAGATCGCTTTGTGATGGATGAGCTGACAAAAGCGGAGGTTAGCCGCTATGCTTTGCCTGGTGAGGAGATCGTCTATTTCTGCCAAAAACAATAATCACGATGGATATTCAATGGTCGCGCCGGTTTCGCGGTGCGATTTTTTTTCGAAAAGTCTTTTCCATCCTTCTTCCATAAAACCGATGCCGTAGCCGAAAAGCTGTACAAAAGCGGCTCCTATGCCTAAAAAGGCCACTTCAACACTCTTTGTTTTTCGCAAGGCATCTATAAACAGCAGCACAATGTAAGTGCCTAGTCCGATCAGGCCGAGATAGAAGAATGGCTTGAAAATCAGAAACCAAATTGGAATGCTGCAAACGGCTAGTGTAAAAAGTAGTGGGAACGTATGCACCAGTTTCAGCTCATCCGGGTAAAAACGGGCGATGTTAATCCTGGCTCTTCCAAAGAATTTCAGTTGCCTGAAAAACGGTAAAAACTGCGTGCGGCGCTTGTGATAAATGAATGCTTCCGGGATCAGCGCGGAACGAAATCCCAGGCGTAACGCGCCAATGCTGAATAGAATGTCCTCCCCCATCCGGCTCGTCAGAAAACCGCCTGTTTTCTCCCAAACCTGCCTGGAAAGGCCCATATTGAAGCTTCTCGGGTGGAAAGTCCCGCCCATATTATTCTTCTTTCCCCTGATTCCACCTGTCGTAAAAACAGAAGTCATGGAATAGCTGATTGCTTTTTGAATCGGCGTAAATGATGGGTGGTCCGTGTCAGGGCCTCCATACAAATCGACGTAATCCGAGTTCAGTTTTGCATCCACTACGGCCAGATAGTTTGGCTCGATCAGTGCATCCGAGTCCAGCAGAATGAAATAATCACCCCTAGCACGCTCAAAGCCGTGGTTTCTCGCAAAACCCTGTCCGCCATTTTCTTTGAAGAAATACTTAATGTCAAGCTTGTCTTCGAACGAGTTTACAACAGAATCGGCCTTGATCTTTGACCCATCCTCGACGATAATCACCTCAAAATGCTTAACCGTTTGTTGGACAAGACATTCCAGCAATTCCTGCAACTCGTCGGGACGGTTGTAAACAGGGATGATGATGGAATACTGGCGCATTTAATTTTGAATGAGTGAATTTTGGATGAATGAATGAGCGAATGACTGAATGACTGAATTAAGCAGCTGAATTTACAGGCTCAAAATCTCTTTTAGGGATTCTTCGTTGGCCGCTATGATCGTATCTAAATGCTTGTCTTCCAAGGCTGTCGACAGAAACATACTTTCGAATTGAGATGGTCCCATATAAATGCCCCGGTCCAGCATGGCGTGAAAATATCTGCCGAACAACGGAAGATCAGACGATTTTGCTGATGGGAAATCTGTGACAGGCTGATCTGTAAAAAAGAGCGTGTACATAGAGCCTATTTGATTCAATGTATAATTCAAACCGAGCTTCCGCATGGATGCCTTGAAACCATTCGCCAGCTTTTCGCCCGAAGTCTCTAATTGCGTATAAACTTCGGGGTGATCATTGAGATAATTCAGCATGGTAAGGCCCGCCGCCATCGCAATTGGGTTACCTGACAATGTTCCGGCCTGGTAAACCGGACCTGCTGGTGAAACCTTGTTCATAATGTCCGCCCTGCCCCCATACGCTCCTACGGGCATTCCTCCACCTATTATTTTTCCTAACGTTGTTAGATCTGGCGTAATTCCGAACCTTTCCTGTGCTCCGCCCTTCGCCAAACGGAAGCCCGTCATCACTTCATCCAGGATCAGGACAATGCCTTCTTCGTCACAAATTTTGCGCAGGCCTTGCAGAAATCCGTCCGCCGGAAGCACACAGCCCATGTTACCTACAACGGGTTCAAGGATTAATGCTGCGATGGTATTTTTATTTGCATTAACCAGGGTTTGAACCGCTTCCAGATCATTGAATGGCGCGGTTAATGTGTCATTTGCAACGCCTTTTGTTACACCCGGACTGTCCGGTGTGCCGAATGTCACAGCGCCGCTTCCTGCGGCGATTAAAAAGCTGTCGCCGTGACCATGATAGCAACCTTCAAACTTGATGATTTTATCTCTCCCTGTAAACCCTCTCGCAACCCGAATCGCGGACATTGTCGCTTCCGTGCCGGAATTCACCATTCTCACCTTTTCAATTGAAGGCACCATGCTGACAATCAGCTCAGCCATTTCAACCTCCCGACGCGTAGGCGCGCCAAAGGAAAATGAATGCTGAATGGCATCATAAACGGCCTTTTGAATCAATTCATTGGCATGACCCAGGATCATTGGCCCCCACGAATTGATGAGTTCTATATACTCATTATCGTCCTCGTCGTAAACGTACGGACCTTTGGCCGATTTGATAAAAACCGGTGAGCCTCCTACCGCCCGGAATGCCCGGACCGGAGAATTGACACCGCCCGGAATAAAATGTTGTGCCTTTTCGAAAAGATGCTGACTGGTTGCAATATTCATTGGATACGCTAATTTGGGTTACCTGTCCACCGGCGTCCATTTGGAGCCATTGTATTTCAAAACAGGTGTAATCTGGTTCTCGTTTGATTTTGTAAAATTAAATCCTGAAAGAAGATATTCCTCCTCGCCAGGCCGTGCGGAACGTAAGCCGTCCTGAAATTTATCCTTATGCCTGGCCAGCATACGCGCAAAAAACAGCAGCTGATCATAGCCCTGATAGGAGTAAACAGACGGGAATGTGCTGGTTTTGTTCCAATAATTTTTCTGGAACTCGCGAATATTCTCCTTCTCGCGATCCGCATAATCTGTGTTGATTAAATAGAGTCTTGATGCATATCGGTTCAATCTCGATTGCTGCACATTAAAGCTCGTGGACGTGCTTAGGACAGGCGTTGAAGTCAATTTACGGCCGTTCAGGACTTCCATCAACATAGCGCCTGATGCACCGTCGGTTGAAAAAAGGGCAACATGGGATGGTTTGCTGGTATCAAATGTTGGTATGTTGGTTTCAAGCCACTCCCTGTTGGGCTGGATTTTCACCATTTCCATCACTTTCCCCCCCTTGCTCTTCCATTCGTTGGCATAGGAAAAAGCCATGGCTGAATCTTTTGCAGTGCCGCCATAATAAATGGCCGAATTTGTACCCATGGCCTGCGTCTTCATCCATTGTGCCGCTTTCTGCATTTGAAACGCGATAGAAGGATGCGCCAGATAAATATTTGAGCCGGATTTTAAGAGGTTACCATCCGTGGAAAGCGGGTTGAGCATAATGGCATTCGCGTTGGCAAAATAGCCGGCAGTAACCTCAAATGTGGCTGGATAAAGCGGCCCGATTACCATATCTGATTGCTGGAAGTTTTTATTATCAACAATCGGCTCAACGGCTTTTGCGTCGGCACCAACGTCATATGCCCATAGGTTTACATTGATTCCCTCGGCTGCAAGCTGCTCTTTTGCCATGGTGAGACCAAGGTAATAATCGTAGGCGAACTGATTGGAACGGCGTTTGGCAGTGCTGAATTCATCCAGCCGGAAAGGTAGCAGCACAGAAACATCATAGTAACCTTTTGTCCACTGGCCTTCCGATTTGGGAATGCTGCGCTTGGGCGCTTCCTCTGCTACTGCAACCTTTTCCTTTTTGCTGAATTTAAATTGCTTTTGCAGCTGGTCGGCAATCTGGAAATCGGTTTGTGTCGAGCTTGGAGAAGTCTCAATGAAGTGGACCAATGTTAATGCAATGTCACGGTCATCGGCATATTGTTTTTGCAGCTCTTTCAGTTTCGCAAGGTCGGTGATTGCGCCGAAATAATGTTGTTTCAATGAAAAGACATCCTTTGCCAGGGAAGAATCTTTGATTTTAGCCAAATGACCTAATCCTTCATCCAGCTGCCCCGCTTCCAGCGCAATGGCGCCCAGCAAATACTGCGCGTCACCAATCCGGTTCCAGCCAGGATAGCGGCTCTGCAATTGCAGCAGCATTTGTTTGCTCTCCTTAAAACGTTTCAATTGATAGGCCGAAAGCGCATAGTAATAATGCGAATAAGCCGAATATGGGGTTTTTAAATTAACGCTCGTCAGTGGCGACAGCTTTTCCATGGCTGCTGCATAGCGTTCTTGTTTATAGTCTGCCAGCGCTGATCTGTATTTGCTTTCCGTTTGCGCAATACTCTGGGCAAAGGCTGCATTGCCCAAACCGGCGAGGATGAACATGACTACGATAATTACTTTCATCGGAACAGTGGGTGAAAATTGAGTAACGGCGGACAAATTACAAAATCCGGTTTAAGAGAAAAAAACGGGCAATATTTCCGGTTGGAAACATTGCCCTATATATTACGATATAATAAATCTTTTATTTCTTTTTCGAACGTTTCTCGAGGTCAGCTTGCTTCTTTTTAGCCTCTTCTGCGGCTTGCAGGGACTTTTCAAGATACTTCTGAAACTTGGTCTGTTTCTTCTCGCCGTTCGCATTTTTCTTTCTGTTCTCTTCAAGAATGTTCCGGATCTTGTCTTCATTCACGAAGCGTTTGATCAAAAGCTGCTGTGCGATCGTCACGACGTTTGAAACAAAATAATAGAATGTCAAACCAGCCGGAAACGAATTCAGCACGAACATGAACATTAGAGGCATGATATAACCCAACACTTTCATATTCACCGGACCGGGCTGCGTAGGCGTTATCTGGTTATTATAATAGGCATAACCAATGCTTGAAACGGTCATCAAAACCGTGAACAAGCTGATGTGGTTTCCTACACCGAAAGGAACCGTAAAGGGTAATTTTATAAACGAATCGTACGTAGAAAGGTCGCTTGCCCAGAGGAAGGATTGCTGTCGCAGCTCGATCAAATTGGGAAAGAGGAAGAACAGCGAAAACAGAATAGGCATGGTTGCCAGCACGGGAATACAGCCGCTCAGCGGGCTTACGCCTACTTCCTGATACAACTTCATCTGATCTTGCTGCTGCTTCGCCATATCATCCGGGTTCTGGCTGCGGATTTGTTCCAGCTCGGGCGCAAGCAATTTCATCTTGGCCATGCTGATGTACGACTTGTAAGTAAGCGGCGTTAAGATCGTTTTTACAAAAATTACCAACAGAATGATCAGAAGACCGTAATTGCTCACGAATTTTTCAAGGAAGTTGAATAACGGCACCAGGAAAAATTTGTTGATAGGCTTCAAAAAAGCATATCCCAGATAAACATTCTGGTCAAAATTCTCTGCCTTCACTTTATCTACAAGGTGATAGTCATTTGGGCCCAGGAAAAACTGATAGTTTGCTTCTCCTTTCTGGATGGCCGACATCGGGATCCCGGCAGTAACGTGCATGGTTTTCACAACCGTAGAATCGGTGGGGTTGACGTCCGCCCGCATCGCCATATTGCTGAATGGATGTTTCTCGGCAATCAAACCAGCCAAAAAGTATTTATGCTTGATCGTAAACCATTTTACGGGCTCGGCCGTCTTCTCTTCCTGTGTCTCCGTCGGGCTTGTGGAGAGGCTTTGCAGATCATCCGTATAATAGTTGATCGTCACCACCTCACGGTTTTTGTGCATATCATTTTCAAGTTGCAGCAGGTCATTGTTCCAATCCAGCTGAACGACTTTGTTGCTTGCTCCTGTAGTATTGGATTTAATGCCATAATCAATCACATAACCTGATCCTCTTACCACATAAGTCTGCTCTACAAACTGATTGTTTTTCAAGCTTGCGCGATAAGTTACTATTACTGAATCCTTTCCCCCCAGTTTCTGATCCTGCGCGTCTGTCGTGAAGAACATGTCTGTCAGATGCACATCACCGGTTGCTGTCGGGAAATTAATGCGGAAAGTATTGTGATTTTCTGCGATCAGATAAAGCGGCTTTTGATCGTAGGTTTTATATTTTTTCAACATTACCTCTTTCATGATCCCGCCTTTATTGGAGAAAACAACACGGGTATCATTGGTCTCAATAACCAGGTCTTTTGGAGCAACTTGTGCTACCGCGTTCGAGTCACTGGATAAGGGTAAGTTGGTTGAATCCGAAACTGTTGGTACTGAAACAGAGGGTTTTGTAGTAGTTTGTTTTACTTGCTCCACAGGTGCAGGTTCCACAGGTTTGGGAACCAGGATCTGGTAGCCAATCAGCATTAGCATGATTAATACTAAGCCGATGATAAAATTTTTATCCATTATTTACTTAAAATTATTGAAATAGTAAAGCCGTTACGGGACGGCAAAGGTAATAAGTTTTTTCCTTATCGGCCTTTTTTGTGATCAGTGGATTGAGGTGTTTAATGAATCAACAGATCTCTTTTCGAGCGAATAAGCAAGTGCGGCACTCACGAAGTTCACAAAAATCGGATGCGGGTTCATCACAGTGCTTTTTAGCTCAGGGTGAAACTGAACGCCAATGTAGAAAGGGTGTCCCGGAAGCTCCACCATTTCGACGAGATTATTATCCGGATTGATCCCTGTTGCGATCAGCCCTTTTTCTTCAAAATCTTTGAGATACTTATTATTAAATTCGTAGCGGTGACGATGACGCTCGCTTATGTTGGTTTTGCCATAGATCCGGCTCGCCAATGAATCCTTTTTGATCTTGCAAGGATACGCCCCCAAACGCATGGTGCCTCCTTTGTTGGAAACGTCCTTCTGATCTTTCATAAGGTGGATCACCGGATGATCAGTGTTCACGTCCATTTCTACGGAGTGCGCGCCATTCCAGCCGATTACATTCCTGGCGTATTCGATAACAGCCATTTGCATGCCTAGACAGATCCCGAAGAATGGAATGTTGTTTTCGCGCACATACTGGATCGCTGCGATCTTTCCTTCGATCCCTCTTTCACCAAAACCAGGTGCAACCAGAACGCCATCCAGATTTTCCAGTTTCTCAACCGCATTTTCAGCGGTAAGACTTTCGGAATGGATCCATTCAATGTTCACCTTGCATTCATTCGCCGCGCCGGCGTGGATGAACGATTCGACGATGGATTTGTAGGCATCGTGCAATTCAACATATTTTCCTACCAGGCCGATGCGGATGGAATCAACCGGATTTTTATAGCGTGACAAGAACGTTTTCCAGGAATCCAGGTCAACGTCTTTATCATTGTAAATATCGAGCATATAAAGCGCACGCTGATCGAGCCTTTCTTTCAACATCAGCAAGGGAACAGCATAAATGGTATCCGCGTCCATCGCTTCTATGACGGAATTGACCTGCACATTGCAGAAAAGCGCAATCTTTTTACGGATGTCGTAAGGAAGCGGGTGCTCTGTGCGGCAAACGAGTATATCCGGCTGGATTCCTGATTCCTGCAACATTCTAACCGAGTGCTGTGTCGGTTTGGTTTTAAGTTCTCCGGCAGAATTCAGGTAAGGGATTAATGTCAAATGGATCACGAGCGTGTCATGCTCTTCCATTTCAAACTTAACCTGACGCACCGCTTCCAGAAACGGAAGTGACTCAATGTCCCCTACGCAACCGCCGATTTCCGTAATAACGATATCGTAATCGCCGGTTTGCCCGAGCAGCAGCATGTTTCTTTTAAGCTCATCGGTAATGTGCGGAACCACCTGGACGGTTTTTCCAAGAAAATCGCCTCGACGTTCGGCTGTGATGACATTGTGGTAAACCCGGCCCGTAGTAACATTATTGGCTTGCGAGGTTCGGACATTGAGAAAACGCTCATAATGCCCAAGATCAAGATCCGTTTCAGCACCGTCGTCCGTTACATAGCACTCGCCGTGCTCGTAAGGGTTCATTGTACCCGGGTCAATATTCAGATATGGATCGAATTTTTGAATCGTAACAGAAAGCCCTCTGGCTTGCAGTAGTTTTGCTAATGAAGAGGCAATGATTCCTTTGCCAAGTGAAGATGTTACACCGCCCGTAACGAAAATGTACTTCGCGGTCTTTCGTGCTTTGGAAGCCATAAGACGTTGCTTTTTTTCTATGATTACGGGATACAAAGATACAGGAATATTAGAAGAATCTTAGTGAGGGCTTTTTAATTATTACTGTAAAATCAGTAAACACTTGTTACTCTGGAAGGTTAGCCAGTGTAAATTTTTCCCGTCCCAGTTTCTCTAAATCCGCTTTTTGCTGCTGATAATAACCCATATTGACTTCAAAAGATGCGCAAAGTTTTTTATAAAAAAAACTATAAATTTTAATCCCTATTTTGCATCATTCCCAACCTAAATCAATTTAACCAAATGAGAAAAATTTTATTTCTGCCAATCCTGGTGATGTGGCAATCGCACGTCTTTTCCCAAACTGCCAGGGAAACGCCGAAAACGCCGTTGAAAATAATAGTCTTCGGCGCCCACCCCGACGATTGCGATCTGGGCGCTGGCGGCGTGGCCTCTATCTATTCCTCGATGGGCCATAAGGTCAAATTTGTTTCCCTTACCAATGGCGATGCTGGACATCAGGACATTGGAGGTGGCGAACTCGCCAAACGCAGGCTGAATGAAACCAAAGAGGTCGCAAAGCGATTGGACATCGAATACGATGTTTTGGACAATCACGACGGCGAGCTCTTCCCTACATTGGAAAACAGGCTGGCCGTCATCCGTAAAATCCGGGAATGGAATGCGGATGTTGTCATTGCACCCCGAACAAACGATTATCACCCCGATCACCGCAATACAGGAGTCGTTGTGCAAGATGCTTCCTATCTTGTAATTGTGCCTAATATTCTTAGTAGTGTACCTCCATTGGTTAAAAATCCGGTTTTCCTTTACTTCCGCGACCGGTTTCAACGTCCTAATCCTTTCCGTCCTGACATTGCGATAGATATTACCCAGGCAATTACTAAAAAAGTCCATGGGCTAGACGCACACGTCTCCCAATTTTACGAGTGGCTTCCCTGGACAAGTCAGGATCTTGCTAATGTTCCCAAGGACCCCGAAGAGCGAAAAAAATGGCTGCTGGCTGCGACGGAAAAACGTTCTTCCATCACTCCGGAGATCAAGCTGACCGTGGAAAAATGGTATGGAAAAGACCAGGCGGAGAAGATTAAATTTGTCGAAGTTTTCGAGATCACGGAGTACGGAAAGCAGCCGTCACCAGAGGAGATCAGGAGGTTGTTTCCAATGCTTCCACAAGGAAATTAGAACCATTCAAATACAAATTAATTCTGCAATTTAAGTAGAAATAAAGCCTCGTTTGATTCGTCCTAATATGACGATTACTTGAACGAGGCTTTTCATTTTTCTCCTAACTACTACGATAAATCAGATGTTTACTAAGATAACCTGTCTTTGAAGCTTTCGTAGCCGAACGATTTCACCAACTTGAATTCGCCATCAGTTTTAACTAAACCAATGGAAGGTAAGTTAACACCGTTAAATGTCGTCGTCTTTACCATTGTGTAATGTATCATGTCTTCAAATATGATTTTATCTCCAGCAGCCAAAGGTTGCTCAAATGAGTAGTCACCAATAAAGTCTCCCGCGAGGCAGGTCATTCCGCCCATTCTGTAGGTCGGTTTACCTGCCACCGCTTCCATACTTGCACCGGTGATAGCTGGCTTATAAGGCATCTCAAGCGTGTCGGGCATGTGCGCTGCGAATGAGGTATCCAGGATCGCCACGTCAATGCCTTGACTATCCATCACATCCAACACAGTTGTGACCAAGACACCGGTGCGCCAGGCTATGGCTGAACCTGGTTCAAGTATCACATCCAGATCATATTTAGCCCTTATATTACTAACTAAATTTTTTAGTTTTTCAATATCGTAGCCCTCACGGGTCATCAAATGTCCTCCTCCCATGTTCAGCCATTTCGCTTGATGCAGCAAATCTCCGAAACGCGATTCCAGCGCTTCCAATGTTCGCTCTAATGTGTCTGACCCATTCTCACAAAGTGTGTGAAAATGAATGCCGTCAATCCCTTCGGGAAGTGTGTCCGGCATTTTGTCGCGCGTGATCCCTAATCTGGATCCCGGGACACAGGGGTTATACATATCTGTCGCCACTTCCGAATACTGCGGGTTCACACGAATGCCACATGAAAGTGCATGTGCGGGATTGGCTGATTTAAATGCTTCTACCCTATCCTTAAAGCGCTCCCACTGGCTCAGCGAATTGAATGTAATGTGGCTGCTGCGCTCCATAATCTCCACGAATTCGCTGTCAAGGTATGCCGGCATGTATGTATGCGCCTGATAACCCATGAAATCATTGATCAATTTCACCTCGTTCAGCGAGCTTGCGGTGGCTCCACTGAGATATTCTTTCACGATAGGAAAAGCGCTGAACATGGAAAAGCCTTTGAGGGCCAGGATAATTTTGCAACCTGCCGCCTGCTGCACCGAATCTATCAGGCGCAGGTTCTGACGCAGCAACGCTTCGTCCAGAACAAAACAAGGCGACGGTATTTCATTGTAATCGATGGGCATTTTATATAAATGAATAATGAATGGATCAGCTAAAATGTAATGTTTCTCTAATTTTGTACACAAAAGTATAAGTTTGAGTTTCAAATCGGGTCCTATTTTCTGTTACCAATCAAAACCATTGCATGGCTTTCCTCGTATTAGACATTGAAATGACGGGCCCGGAGCCGGGCTGGAATGAGATCATACAAATTGGTGCAGAGTTTTTTGATGACAACTGGCGTTCCCTGGGCACCTATTTGCAGAATGTTTATCCTGAAAATGAAGAAGCCTTCTCAGTTAAATCGGAGGAAGTGCACGGTTTGTCAATGAGCGACCTGGAAGATGCGCCGATGATCTACGACGTTTTGCCGGAGTTTGAAAAATGGTTGAAAAAGCTGAATGTTGGAAAGCCTAACCTCACTAATGTGATTATCTGTGGCCAAAGCGTCATTAATGATATCAATTTTCTTCGCTATGCTTACAGAAATGAAAAGATGAACTGGGGTTTCTCGAACAAGCTTATTGACCTGCACACCGTTTCCTACTTGTTTTTTCAGATCCTTGAAAAGAACGGCAAGGTCGTTCCGCGCTCGCTAAGCCTGGGCTCTGTGGCCACTTATTTTGGTTTTGAACGCGAAGAGGAAACCCATAACGCGCTGGAAGACGCACGGTTAACGGCTAAATGTCTGAAAGAGTTCTTCAAACTAATTGACAATGTTAAACTCAAATGATAGATTACAATCCTAAAGAGTGGTTTCGCTACATCTTTTATTTCCAAAAAGGAGACACGGTACGGAAGCTTACCCCGCTGATTTTAACGATAGCGGTGTACTCAACCGCCGTGGCTTATCTATTGCTGATACATTTCAAGCTGAAAGAAAACACCGACCTGAAAAACATCTCCCTGATGCATTCTTTGCTGGGTTTTGTCATTTCCATGTTGCTGGTTTTCAGGACGAATACTGCATATGACCGCTGGTGGGAAGGGAGGAAACAATGGGGTTCGCTCATGAACAGCAGTCGGAATCTTGCCATGAAACTGAGTGCGCTCCTGGGAAAGGAGCGGGAAGTGGAGCGGACATTCTTCATGAAAATGATCCCTAATTATGCATTTGCGCTAAAAAACCATCTGCGAAGCGGTTACCGGCCAGCAGAGTTTGAAGATTCAGAATTGTACCCAAAAAGTGCGCTGAATGTGCATGATCACATTCCTAACCAGATTGCCGCCGCCATCTTTAGCAAAGTATTTGAGCTTCAAAAAAACGGGACTCTGCTACCGGAACACATGATAGTGCTAAATCACGAGCTTGAATCTTTCACTAACATCTGTGGGGCGTGCGAACGCATCAAAAATACGCCTATCCCTTTGTCTTATAGCTCATTCATCAAGAAATTTATATTTATTTATTGTCTTACGCTTCCAATCGGTTATGTTTTCAGCCTTCATTTTTTAGTGGTTCCGTTTGTCATGTTTGTGTTTTACATTCTGGCGAGCCTCGAAGTGATAGCCGAGGAAATTGAGGATCCGTTTGGTGAAGATAGCAACGACCTGCCCATGGAGCGGATCTGCCACGGCATCCAAACATCAGCGCGTGCATTGCTTCAATAATCTTCAATCGCGGGCAGTTATTAGGCAGAAATTAGAAAATGTTAAGAATTTCATTAAAATTCAAATATTTTTCGGCAAATCTTCCCTTAGCTTTTCCAACCTGTTTTTCTAGATTTTGCTGAATTTTTGGCATTACTCGGTTCAAGAATATCCTAATCTTGTCATACTAACTAAATTTTAATGATTCCAGGCAATATTTCAACCTAAATTCGCTAAATCCGCATTTTTAAGGGTAAAATGGGCGGCTAGCACAGCACTAAAAAAGTTTTTAAATTCATGCAATCCCTATACAACGGGAGGTTTTAGTATTCGATTAAACGACTAATATCATGAATAAATCAATTTTTTTGGTAGCTATATTTTTGTTTGCAGGGCTGGTAACATTTAATGTACAAGCGCAGTCCATCGTTGATCCGGGCGTTTCAGTTCACAATTATAAACATCCTAACAAAGCTGCAAAGGCAAAAGCAAAGCGCGGTAATGATGCTGTTGTGTATAATTTGAACACAATTGAAACTTACAGCAAACATCAGCGCAGCCGCTACGTGAGCAATACGCCTAAGTATGCGCCACGTCCTGCAACATTGGTTATAACAAAAAGATACACACCCGAAGGTGTTGATATCAACCCGCTGATTTCTCCGAGGAACTACAAAACCCCGACAAATACAGCAAGCAGCAAGAATACGCAGGTGGCTGATTACTATAATAGTTCTGACAGTTCGGCCTATCCTACTGTCGATTAATATATTCCTAAGCCCAACAGAAAAGCCGGTCAACATTGACCGGCTTTTTGTTTGACTGCTATTTTTTTCTTTCTGAATCCTTTAATTATCTATAAACCGGACACCTGCTTATTCTCATTCAGCACAATCCGCAGCTTAAATCCCGCCAGATCCGTTTTTACTTCCCGGCAAAGGCCATTTTTATAGGAATAAATCCCTTGCTTGCCGTCTGGTAGCGTAACGCCGTATTTCCCTTCCGAAAGCTTTTTTACGGCGCACATTTTACCGTAACGCTCCGAATAAACCTCATTGATATTGATTGGCTCCTTATAATAAAGGCCTGTTATCGTTTCGCTGATCGGCGTATTGAATGAGAGCTTCGGCTTGTCTTCGCCATCCTCCCCTGAAAATAGGACTTCGTACGAGCTTTTTGCAGCGCTTTTCGTCAGCGTTTTTTCCTTTAAATCGCCGTTCACATGATGCGCACAAGTCGCAGAAACCAATTTTCCATCGGAGTAATTGGCCTGGGTTGAATATTTACCCTTATAGAACATCACCTTAAAATTGGATTCAATGCGGTGCTGCTCTGAATTATCCTTGCCTACATCATCAAAAACTTTTAAAGATCCGATGGTGCGGCCTGCTACGATCACATCGTAAACATTTTGCGCTTTTGCAATTGAAGCCGAAATAAATAACACGCCGAAAATCAAATAACCTGAAAACCTCATTTTTTGTCTGTTTGCTGTCGGAATAGTGCGTAGGCTATATAACTCTAAACTATCGTTCCTATTGCCTCCCTTAAAGATAATCAGCAATCTGACACGCTCAGCAGCCGTTCGTTAATATTTGAGAACGGGTAAAATGAGGACTGAATGAAGCATATTTACCCACTTCCAAAAATTGTGCGATTAAGGCTTCCCGTTGCTCAAAATTTCCCGAATTTGAAAGTAACATTATAAGTAATGTTGCTCAAATCTGAATCCGTAAGCCCATTTCCTTTGCCCCCAAAAGCCTGTCTGTATGAAACGCCAGGGCTAAACCGCATCCATTTCAAGAGATTAAACTCGACCTGCACGCCCGGCTCCATTAAAAAGAAGAACTTCGGATCCTGATCGTCATGGTCGTCCCATTCAAAATCCCAGTCATCCATATCGTGGCGATCGTATTGAAGGGTAAAGCCGGTTCCGGTTAACAAATTGAAATTGAAATGAACCCATTTTGTTGAAGCCACCACATATTCCGTCATCAATCCGATCTGACCGTACTGATAACTCATTTTTCTGCCCGGAAACACTTCACTTTCAACAGGAACTGGAATGTAGTTTGTGGTTGCAGCTGCGCCTATTCCGAGCATAAAGCGCTGATTGATAAACCAGCCACCGTAAATGCCGGGCATATTGGCATAGCTTCCGTTTATTTTTGTAAACTTATTGGAAATGGCGGCATACCCGCCGGAGCGGTGAATCCCAGCGCTTTTGAAAATTGTTTCGTTTTCCTGCGCAAGCACGTCGGAGGCAGAAAGAGCGACTAAACAGATAATTAGTAAGGGTATGTTTTTCATCATTTTCTGATTTTGTTTCTTCTCAGACAATCCAGAAAACCGACTCCCCTATTTCAACATTAAATATTCTTACAGATTATTTGGCCAGCGAAAAATCGAGCTGCTGGATCAAGGCCGGATTTTCGGGTGATAATGTGAAGAAAACACGGATATTTCCATTGGGGCAATTTAGTAGGAAACTACCCCGGAGTTGATTTTCCGCCTTAATTTCGGTCGATCCGGTAACATTTCCTGTTTGGGCAATGAGGTCGTCCAGTTCCTTTTTCCGATGGTTTACGGATCTGTCGGGAAAGAAATTCTCTGCAAAAATTCCGCTCTGTTCTGCGCCTTCCCAGTGCGGCAGCAGTTTTAGTAATGCAGCTTTTCTCTCTTTTAAAACTGCGGATACTTCCACTGGAAGCGGCTTTAATCCTGCTAATGTAATGATCGTATCCAGTATAGCGGTGTTAATGGTCGCCATTCCTGCATAGGTGCGGTTGGCGTGCGCGAGGATCCCAATGCCGTATTCGGGTAAGATCTGCCACTGACTACCGAAACCGGGTAAGCCTCCCGTATGTCCGACGCCCGTGCGTCCTTCACAGTCGCGGCTCCAACGCAAACCGTAGCCATAGGCAGAAGTCATCGCACACGGACGCCCGCCCGGATATTTGTACTGTGCATTTAAACTGTTGAAATTCCACGGCATTTGCATCTCCCGAACGTCGCTTCTCAAAACAGGGCCCATTTCCGGAGCATTACCAGCCGGCCATGCAGACAAATGAAAGGAAACATATTTGCTAAAATCATCAATAGATGTAATCAGCCCGCCCATTGCGCCGTAAGTTCCGTCATGTTCCAGTTCCTCTTCCTTCCAAACTTCATCTTCGTAGCGGTAACCGTGTGCTAACAGATCCTTCGGCGCCTTAGTATATTCCCAAATGGTGCTGTTCATGCCCAATGGCTTGAAAATGACTTCGTCAATATACTCCTGATAAGGCCTTCCTGAAACATTACTAATGATTTTGCCCAATATAGCGAATCCCAGATTGCTGTACTCATAAGTAACGCCTGGAACATTTGAGAACGAAATTCCTTTTTTTATCAATTCAATTAGCTGCTCGTCTTCCGTGTCCAGCTGCCTGTCTCCCCAGGGATTATCTTCCGGGAAGCCTGCCTGATGCGTTAATAAATGTCTGATTGTGATCGCTGGCGCATCCGTTGTCAGTGTAGGCATATCCTTTAATTCAGGAATGTATAAATAGGCAGGATCGTCCAGTTTCAGCTTTCCTTCTTTTCTAAGCGCCAGGATTCCCATTGCCGTCACGCTTTTGGACATTGATGCAATCCTGAACAATGAGCCAGGCGAAGCTTTGGTTTCCGTTGCGATCTCCGAATAACCCGTCGCACCCGACATGATGAGCTGCCCGTCTGCCACAATGCCGAACGCCAGCCCCGGAAAATGATTCTTCTCTGCATAGTCATTATACATTTTCTCTATAACTGGCAGGGTCGCTTTGATCCTGGCGGCACGGTCTGCGGTGCTTTCTTGCGCGAAACTGCCCGTTATGAATATGAAACTAAGGAGTGAGGTAAGGGCAAATTTCATTTATCCAATGATTTTTATGATGGCTGAAAGGTGAATTTACAAAATGCATAACGCTATTTTAAAAAAGCATTGTTCAAAAATCCTATTTCTTGATTTTGTACAACACATACATTTTAATATTATTTAAAAAGTACAACAACTGTGAATTAAAATTGTCCATAAACCGTTATTTTTGCATCAGGAAGTAATTGAGAATAAAGGCTGTCTTTGTTTTGCACTACTTCAAAAAATGAACATCTTAAAAAAGTTATAACAATTAAACACGAATTGATAGTCGTACACACATTCACCACAAAATTTTCACTCCTATGAATTATTCAATATTTGCCCCCTCCGATTCCCGAAAGTATTTACGCCTGGCCGTGTCAGCTTTCTTCTTCGTACAGGGTTTGAGCTTTGCCGCATGGGCGAGCCGTATTCCTGATATCAAGAACATGTTGCACCTCACAGAAGGTGGTTTGGGAACTGTTCTTTTGGCGCTGCCTATTGGTTTAATGGCGAGCTTACCCATCTCAGGCTGGATGGTGACACATTACGGCAGCAAGAAAATGGTATTGATCGGTGCCATCCTGTATGCAGTCACATTATCATTTATAGGTTTCGTAACGAGGACCGAGCATCTGGTTATCGCACTTTTCGCATTCGGACTTTGGGGTAATTTAACCAACATTGCGGTCAATACACAGGCTGTTGCCGTTGAGCAAGTCTACGGAAAATCCATAATGGCCTCATTTCATGGCTTGTGGAGTCTGGCAGGTTTTGTGAGCGCAATGATCGGGTCCTTTTTCATATCGGTTAGTATCCCTCCTCATATCCATTTCAGTGTTATCGCGCTGGCTGCGTTCATCATTATTTTCACCGCTTACAAGCACACGATGCCTGACAGCGAGAAAAGCGAAGGCGAAGCACAACCAATGTTTGTAAAACCAGACCGCGACTTGCTGATGCTCGGTTTGATCGGATTCTGTGCGATGGTCTGCGAGGGCGCGATGTTCGATTGGAGCGGCGTTTACTTCCAGGAAGCCGTTCACGTGCCGGCATCCTTAACAACGCTTGGTTACGTCGCTTTTATGGGCACCATGACCGGCGGACGTTTTGCGGGCGACTGGCTTGCCAACCGCATCGGCAGAAAGAAAATGTTGCAGATCAGTGGCTCGCTAATGGGCTTGGGACTTGCCATTGCGGTGTTGTTTCCGTTCCTTGTTCCGGCAACATTCGGTTTCCTGCTTGTAGGATTTGGCGTTTCTTCGGTTGTCCCTTTGGTTTACAGCGCAGCGGGAAAATCAAACACAATGTCGGCTGGAATGGCCTTAGCAGCGGTTTCAAGCATTAGCTTCATCGGTTTCCTGATCGGACCACCTTTGATCGGGATCGTTGCGCAGTTTGCTGATCTGAGATGGTCATTCGGCATCGTCGGCGTACTTGCATCGTTGACCGCGTTCTTATCCTCAAAAGCCAAATTGATTCAGTAAGGCCACGTTGGTACATTATTTTCAGTAGTAAAAAGGGTAATCGTGAGGTTATCCTTTTTTACATTAAATGCTTTTCTAAAATGAAAAATCTGCTCCTGGCTTTTCTGCTGTCGATCTCACTTGTTCCTAAACTTCATGCACAAAAGGATTCGCTGCGAAACCTCGATATCAATCTCGAAAATTACGACTACCCTTTTCCAGTCTCCTACCTGGAATTCGAGTCGCAGGGCGAAAAGTTGATAATGGCCTATATGGACGTTAAACCGGCGAAAGCGAATGGCAAGAGCATTATATTGCTGCACGGGAAAAATTTCAACGGCGCTTATTGGGAACAAACTGCCAAAGCATTGACAGACAAAGGATATCGAGTGATCATCCCTGACCAGATCGGTTTTGGGAAATCGTCCAACCCCGCGCACTTTCAATATTCGTTTCACGAGCTTGCAGCCAATACTAAGAAGGTTTTGGATGAGCTGAAAATTACTAAAATCAATGTCTTAGGACATTCAATGGGCGGAATGGTCGCAACGAGGTTCGCGGTCATGTATCCCGAAATGGTGGAGAAATTCATTCTGGAAAACCCAATCGGGTTGGAAGATTATAAGCTGAAAGTGCCTTACCAATCCATAGATAAATGGTATCAAAGTGAACTAAAAAGTGATGCGAACTCCATTAAAAACTATCAGTTGGCGAGTTACTACGATGGAAAATGGAAGCCAGAATACAGTCGCTGGGTGAATTTGCTCGCAGGCTGGACGTTGAATAAGGATTATCCAAAAATTGCCTGGAATTCAGCATTAACCTATGATATGATCTACACGCAACCGGTTTGTTATGATTTTGATAAAATAACAGCACCTACATTGCTCATCATCGGACAGCGTGATCGCAGCGCGGTGGGAAAAAATCTTGCTCCGGAAGATGTGAGAAAAACCCTTGGTAATTATCCTGAATTAGGAAAAATGACTAAATCAAAAATTAAGAACAGTGAATTGGTAGAGCTGGATAACATTGGGCATTTGCCACATATCGAGGATTTTGATCGCTTTATCCAGCCACTTTTGAAGTTTTTAGCAATGTAAAATCGCCTGCTAATAAGCGGATTTTACATTGCTATCAGGATTTTTAGCCGAGAAACTGACGCAGATAATTTCTGCTTGTCAGGATTGCGCTTTGCACATCCGTGATGCTTCCTTCGTACGCTTTATCTTCCACTTCAATCACAACCGGGCCCCGGTAACGAACATCGGTTAGGGCTGCAAAGAATGCGCGCCAGTTTACATCTCCTAAACCTGGCAGTTTCGGGGAATGGTATTCCAGCGGATTCGCCATAATGCCTACCCTATCCAGTTTATCCTTGTAAATTTTAGCGTCCTTTAAATGAATGTGGTGCAGGCGATCCTTATAATCATAAATGGGTCTGGTCTCACTCATCATTTGCCAGATCATGTGTGAAGGATCATAATTCAAACCGAAAATAGGGCTTGGAATGATCTCAAACATTCTGTCCCAAACCGCAGGGCTGATCGCCAGGTTTTTACCGCCCGGCCATTCGTCGTCCGTGAAGAACATCGGGCAATTCTCTATTCCAATTTTCACATTCTCTTCCTCAGCAACCTTGACGATGGCAGGCCAGACATCCGCAAACCTGGCCAGATTCTCCTTAATGCTCTTTGCAGGATTGCGCCCGATGAATGTCGTTACAACCGGAATGTTCAGTTTCGCCGCTCCTCGGATCACCTGTTTGATATGCTCGATATAGTAACCGGAACGTTCCTCGTCCGGGTCCAGCGGATTGGGATAGTAACCCAGCGCTGAGATCGTAACGTTCGCTTCCTTTAATGTATGTTTAATCAACGAAATACGCTCCAACGTCAGGTTGTTCACGTCAATGTGCGTGACGCCCGCATATCTCCTGCTATCCGCATTATCTGACGGCCAGCACATCATTTCTACACAGGAAAACCCGTGGTTACCCGCAAACTGGACCACGTGTTCGAAGCCAAAATCGCCCAGAATGGCGCTATTAAAACCTAGTTTCAGCATAAGGATTTAGTTTTTGAGGCAAACTTCATTAAAAAACGGGCCGCATTCAAGAATCATCCACAATTCTATCCAAATTTTCCGTGGCTTCATCAATTCAGGACACCATTGGTAATTATCGTACGGTACGAAATCCTTTTAATTTTAGTAATATTGATCTAACAAAATCAACACTTTATACGCATATGGCAGATTCAGAACCGGGTATTGGAAAGAAAATACTCAGCTTTTTTATCAAGGAAGGTGAGGAACCGATCAGGCAGGCGGCCCCCACAGCGGCAGCCGCAAATGTAGCATCGGAAGCTCCCAAACCAGTCATCGCGAACACGGCCCCAAATGCTGCGGGCACGGGCAACATCGACAAGAAATTCACAGAACATTTCGTAAGCCTGCTAGAAAAAGCCAACCTGCCGGGACCCGATTATTTTGAATACAAACAGGCGCTGCAAAGCATGGAAGGCCTTGGATTAGGTGAAGAAAAGCAGTTCCAGGCTGCATGGGCAAGTTTTAAGGCAATGGGCGGCGTGAAGGAGACCACAGTTTTAAACAATTCGGCAAACCAATATCTGGGAATTTTAGATAAAGACCGGGCTTCGTTTCTGAAAGACGTCGAAAAGGCGATCAAAGATCGTGTCGGGGCATTGCAGGATGAGCAGAAACGGCTGGACGATTCCAACAAGGCTATTGCCCTGCAAATTGCGGATCTTCAAAAGAAAGTGGACGAGAACAAAAACCGGCTCGGACAGATTTCCGGAGAAGTGGCAGAACAAAGTGCGAAGATCAATGCGAATAAGGACAGCTTTGAAATAACTTACCTGAGTTTCGTGGATCAGATCAAATCGGATTTAAACAAAATCAATCAATATCTTAAATAACCTAACATTTCGATCAACAATGGCTACACCAGATTTTACACAAATCGGCGGTTCGCAGGATGATGGCTCAAAGCGATCTTACTGGAGTAAACCCGAAGGCATAACCTCACTCCTATTTCTCGGAGGAGCCGGGGCCATAACCCTATATTTTTGGAATAAAATCGCAGCTTTCCTGATAGAAGTGACCAAAAACACACTTTATCTGGGCTTTTTAATGGCTGTGCTCGCGCTGCTTATCTTCCTGTTTACCAGCAAAGATGTGAGGACGGCGGTTTTCTTCCTGTTCAAAACACTCATGCGCAA
The DNA here is from genome assembly GCF_023822005.2 of Dyadobacter fanqingshengii. GTDB lineage: Bacteria > Bacteroidota > Bacteroidia > Cytophagales > Spirosomataceae > Dyadobacter > Dyadobacter fanqingshengii. Next base: position 1,322,073 of record NZ_CP098806.1, on the reverse strand, counting down.
CATAACCGGCCTGATTATCAAGCTCGACCCGATTGCGATCATGAAAATCTATATTGATGACCTGAAAGAAAAAAGAGAGAAAATGCAGGGTCAGATCAACACGCTGGCGGGTCAGCTTGTGAAATTGAATAAAAATATTAACGAGAATAATGAGCAGATCAAGCAGAAATTTGCGGAGGCAAACAAAGCGAGCACCATGCTGGATCGTCCGGGAATGAAGGAAACGGCCTCGCTAGCAACGATTGAAGGAGCCGGTTTACAGGAAATGAACGAGAAGCTTTTCCCGCTGCAACGCAACATGAAAACGGTGCTGGAATTCATGGAAAAAGTGAATAAAAGCGCTGATTACATCATTAAGGAGACGGAAATTAAGGTCAAGCTCAAAGAAGCGGAATATAGAATTGTAAAAGAAAGCTCCAATGCATTGCGTACGGCAATCAGCATTTTCAAGGGAAATCCTGACAAGAAGTTCTATTTCGACGAGTCCATGGAATACATTCAGGACGATATGAGCCAGAAGTTGGGTGAGATGAAACGTGCGATGGATCTGTCACTGGACTTTATCAACGGCGTGGATGTTCAAAATGGTTTGCTTTCTGATAAAGGACAGGCCATGCTTGAAGCTTATAATTCCGGTCAGTTTAGACTGATCCAACTTGAAAATCCGCAGCCAACTAACCGTTCGGTAGAAACTCCAAAAGATTCCAGTTATAAAGGCTTGCTGGATTAAGATTCTTCCTTATTTCGATTTACATTATTCATTTTACACAAAATATCAATGAAAAGACTAACAGTTGCAGGCAGGTTAATCATCACCGCTATCATTATCGGAGCCATCTTTTTAGGATATAAATATCTGGGCGGCGAAAAAGCTTTGAACCAAATGAGCGAGGACCGGGCGCAGAGTCCGCAGACGGAAGCGAGTAACACCGATCCCGATATGCCTTCGTCAGAAACAGAAACGCCAACAGAAAATTCCGATGCGACGAGCTCAGAAGTTTCAACATTCAGCTACACACCTCCTGTGCCAGTAGACGGTAAATTGCGCGGGGTAGTTGAGCTTGGCGCGAGCGGTTTTAACTCTTTCATTATTAAAGTAGATAAAGAAAAACGCTGGTCCCTGGAAAAATCTGAATTCGGTAACAGCCTTGTAACTGAAAATATGGCGACTGATGAGGATGTTAGAATTGGCCTGAAAAAATACATTGGCGGCATGCTGGACTACGGCGTGGGCAGCAAAGACATTCACTTTGTTGTAAGCTCCGGAGCTGCAAAAGCCGATGTTACTTTGAAAATTACAAGGGTTTTGAAATCACTGGGATATGTTGTAAATCAGGTCACAGCCGAGCAGGAAGGCCAATTGGCATTGAAATCGGTGTTACCAGCTGAGTATGCCAGCAAATCATTTGTAGTTGACATTGGTTCCGGAAACACTAAAATTTCCTGGATGGAGAATGGAAAAGTTTCTGCTATCGAGTCATATGGAGCTAAATATTTCCAAGAGGGAACGGATGATTCCAAAGTGTATCAGGAAGTGAGCGCTAAGGCTAAACAAATTCCCGAAGATCTGAGAAAAACCTGCTTCATCATTGGCGGTGTCCCTTTTGAAATGGCCAAGGAAGTGCGCAAAGGAAAAGAACGTTACACCACATTGAGCGCGCCATTAGCGTATTCTAAATTGACCAATGCTAAATCGAAAGCTGGTGTGAACATTTACAAAGCGGTGACGGATGCAACTGGCTGTCAGCAATTTGTTTTTGACTGGGATGCTAACTTTACAATCGGCTTTCTATTAGGGCTGTAAGCTTATAGTAGTTGAAATTGGTTTTGGAGGAGGGGAAATTTACAAATGTAAAATTCCCCTCCTCTTTTTGTTATCTTTCCCTTTTATTACAGCTTACCACATGACACTATCCCAACTCTTTAATTCCATTTCGGAAAACCCCTGGCCGCTGGCGATCTATTTTATTTTGTTACCCATTTTTGCCTGGATCATCGGACTGGCGGCGGATGGCAGCGGGAATGTTAAATTTTGGAGTTACGTATATGCCGTGCTCGTCTACGCAGTTTGCATCCCCGGAATTTTTGCTGTCACGCTTAACATTTATCTTTTTCTGTTTGAGAGACAAAGTATCTGGCAGGCAAACATTATCATGCAGTTTTTACCGGTCATTTCAATGGCGTTGACATTGATGTTGATCAAAGCCAAGATCCCGTTTTCCCTCATTCCTGGCTTTGGCAAAATTTCCGGATTTCTGACATTGATTTTTGCACTCATCGGTGTTATGTGGTTTGTCGACAGAATCCACTTAGTAGCATGGACTTACGTTCCGTTTAGTGCCATTTTAATCGGTTTTGTACTCACTTTACTAGCGATTAGATTTGCATGGAGCAAATTGTTCTGACCAAGGGCTCGTATATTCAAATCTCAATCGGCGAAAATCAGCGGCTTTTTGCTCGGGAGCTGGTTGAGCATTCACTTCGCCATCATCACGTCGCCAATATTTGGGACAAGCAAAACGACAAACTTTCACAAACCAGGATGATGCGTTTTACCGGAAGTTTGGGCGAAGTCATTTTTGCAGATTGCTATCATTTGCCACGGCCGACTAAATCCTTCGGCGCAACGGACGGTCAGGATTGGGGTCAGGATTTTTTGATCAAATCGGATGAACATTCATTTTCCGTGGACATCAAATCCATGAAGCGTCGAACGGGCATGCTAGGGTCCGATTATGTTTTGAACATTCCATCATCACAACTGCACAAAGCCAATTCCAAAACTTCGCATTATTTCTGCATTTCCTTCCACCAATGTCCCACCGAAGGAACCGTCGCCTCTCTGCTCGGCTTCATCGACAAGGTCGCATTAGAAAAAGGAGAAATCGGAAACCTCTACAAAAGCGGCACAAAACGCACCCGCTCCGACGGAACTTCGTTTTCATTTTATGAAAATACATATGAAGTTTTGTTTCGGGACATTGACCCGCCGGTGGTGACGGATTACATCAGTAAGCTGCCAGGGTTTCGGATTTGTGAATTGAAATAATAAATTTTTATACGTATATTTAGATGCTTTTATTCAATAACACACGTGTAAAATGAAATCTGCAAAAGAGCCAAAGGTGAAGTTGACGCTGACCGTCAAAAAATCGGCCATTGAAAATGCCAAAAAATATGCGCAATTAGATGGGTCTTCGCTTTCCAACATCGTGGAGGATTATTTGGTTGAGTATTCAAAAACGAGCAAAGCAGAAAATCAATCTGATTTCAAAAGTTCACTAGCATATCAATTGATGGGCTGCGCAAAAGGCGGGCCGCTGGATAACATGACTGACGACGAAATCCAGGACATGCGAATTAAAGATCGTTACAGTTTATGAGGATTTTCTTTGATACGAATGTATTGCTTGACCATGCCCTAATGCGTAAAACAGGACAGCCAGTTGAAATTTCCTATTTGATTTTCTGGGCATTGAAAAACGACGTTTCCATTGTAATATCGGCTGGCAGCATCTATACATTTACTTATGTTTTACACAAACAGGGGGTTAGAGGAGAAAGATTAAAGTTGCAAATTGAGCAATATCTTACCATGTTTCACATCTGTAAAACTGATAAAAAAGTGTTCACAGACGGCTTAGACTCTACCTTCAAAGACCTGGAAGATTCGTATCAATATATGAATGCTATAAAAGATGAGTGTAACTATCTCATTACATCCAACATTTCCGACTTTAAGCCTTTCGCCAAAGACGCCATCCAGATTTTTTCACCAAGAAATTTTGTGACTAATGTTACCGGTGCCAAGGAAGGCATCGACTTTTAATGAATGGCTTCAAAAACACGCACTTACGAGAAGAAAAAGCTACTTGGCCAGGTTTACACGCCACTTCATATTGTTGAAAAAATCCTAAGCGATGCTGGGTTTTATAACGCTGATTTAAGCAACAAGAAAATCCTGGATCCGGCTTGTGGCGATGGACGTTTTCTGGTTCCGATTGTTGAACACATTATTAGAACAACTGATAATGAGCAACTTGTTGATATTTTAAACCAAATATATGGCTGGGACATTGATCGCAATGCACTCGAAATTTGCCGGAAGAATTTAGATGCCCTAGTCGATCCTTTGGGCATAAGCATTAAGTGGAATCTTAAACTTTGTGACGCGCTGAAACAGGTCCGAAAGCGCGCCAGATTTGATTTTATCATTGGTAATCCTCCCTACATCCGCATTCAGCATCTTCCTTTAACGCAAAGGACATTCATCCAATCCCATTATTCTTTTTGCAAAAAAGGCTCTACGGATGCTTATATTGCGTTTTTCGAGCTGGCGACAACGTTGCTTTCAACGAATGGAACCTGCGGATTTATAACGCCTAATGGCTTTCTGACCTCGGAAACAGGCAGGCCGCTTCGCTCCTATTTTCACCAGAATAAAAAGCTAAAACAAATCACCAATTATGGCTCTGTGCCGGTTTTTGCAAATACGGCTACTTATTCTGCGATCACGATTTTTGGAAATGTGAAGCAGGAGAACTTCACATATGAACAGTGCGAAAACGCCGATTTACAATATACAAAACGTCAAATTCACTTCTCAGAACTCTCCGAATTGAAACCCTGGCAACTGTCAGTAAACACTTCCGAACACATTCAGGGTCAACGACTTGGTGATATTTGCCAGATTTCCGTGGGTGTAACCACCTTAGCGGATGCCTACTATCTGTTTTCGATCATTAGTGAGGATGATAACATTGTCTATGCTAAAAGCAAGAACGGCATGTCTGTTTATCTTGAAAAAACAATCCTGAAACCCATCATTAAGGCGTCTAAATTAAAGTCGTCGGACGATCCGGTTACCGAATATATTTTGTTCCCTTATCAGAAAGATGCCGCTGGAAAACAGCGCATTATCTCTGAAAATATCCTTCAAGAACAATTTCCTCAAACTTTTTCCTATTTGCTTAAAGTAAAACATGCGCTTGATCGTCGTGATAATGGTAAGCCTAATGCGGTTGCGTGGTATGCTTTCGGCCGTGCGCAGGGATTGGACAGCACATTTGGTAAAAAAATTGTCTTTTCTCCAATGAACCTTGCTCCCAATTTCGTGTTATACGAAAACCCGGAAGTGACGGTTTACTCAGGCTATTTTATAAAATATGACGGTGATTATGATGCATTACTAGCCCAACTGAATTCTCCACGAATGGCCGAATTCATTGCCATTGCCGGCCGGGATTTTCAGGGAGGTTACAAAGGATACAACAAAAAGATCATTGAAAATTTCATCATAATCCTGCCAGAATAAGCTCAAAAACATCATTTGTAAGTAAATTTTTTAATTAAAACTTCGATAAATAAACGAACGTTCATTTATATTTGTAACTAAATCTTATTGACTATGTATTGAGAACCAGGGACATTAACAAGGAAACCGTTATCCGTGAAAAAGCGATCGAAATGATTGTCGAGCACGGATTTGAAGGTTTAAGTATGCATAAGCTTGCCAAAGCGGCCGGCGTTTCGGTGGCGACGATCTATATTTATTTTAAAGACCGCGAAGATCTGATCCAACAGCTGTATGCCGAGGAAATGCAGAAGATGGTTGAAGCAACACTACGTGACTTTGATCCCGAGTCCCATTTTGACGAAGGCTTGAAAGTGCAGTGGCTTAACAGGATGAATTATTGCTTTGAAAATCCGTATAGCATGTTTTTTACAGAGCAAGTGAAGCATTCACCCCTGGTCGACCGCTCCAATATTGACACGCGTTTTCTGAATGCGATGCACAGGTTCGTGCACAGGGCCATTGAAAGGAATGAAATTATCCCGTTGCCGGTTGAGATTTACTGGTCCATTGCCTTTGCGCCGCTATATCAACTGGTAAAATTTCACATTGCAAAATCAAGCATGCCTGGCCGACCGCCATTTATTTTGGATGAGGAGAAGATAAATCTAACATTAAGCCTGGTTATCAAGGCTTTAAAACCTTAAAACCTGGGTTTCCTGCCGTCTTAAATTAGCTGATATGAAAAATAATCCCGATAGACAAGAGTTTATATTGGTCTTCCGCACCAACATAAATCGTAAAAAAGATGTTAAATCACTGTCTCCATTGCTTGATGGCTGCTCGGAAATTATCAGATGGAACATTGATTTATCGGACTGCGACAATGTCCTGCGTATTGAAGCCACACATCCCAATCATGAACCCGTAATCCACTTGGTGACGAAAGCGGGATACAATTGCGAAGAATTAACAGACTGAAAACTAAACAAAACCATATGACAGAAATCGAAAAAAGCACATTCTCCGGCTATGAAAAATTCATCATTGCCGTTCTTGCCACATTACAGTTCACCATTGTCCTCGATTTTATGGTCCTTTCACCATTGGGCTATATTCTCCTTGACAAGCTTGATATCACCACAAGTCAGTTTGGATTTGTGGTTTCCGCATATGCGTTCAGCGCAGGAGCGGCCGGGTTGCTTACTGCCGGATTTGCAGATAAGTTTGATCGCAAAAAAATGCTCCTGTTCTTCTATACGGGCTTTATGGTCGGCACTTTTCTGTGTGGCATCGCTCCTACTTATCACTTTTTGCTTATGGCGCGTATTTTCACCGGACTTTTCGGAGGCGTGATCGGTTCCATCAGCTTTGCTATTATTACTGATCTATTTCCCATCAACATGCGGGGACGTGTGATGGGATTTGTTCAAATGGCTTTTGCCAGCAGTCAGGTTTTGGGAATTCCCATCGGACTTTACCTTGCCAAGGAATTCAGCTGGCATGCACCGTTTCTGATGATCGTTGGATTAAGCGTAGTTGTCGGCTTGCTGATTGTGACTTATATGAAACCTATTAACGCACATTTAAATATCCAGAGTCAAAGCAACGCATTTCAGCATTTGCGAAAAACATTATCCCGTCCCGAATATTTGCAGGGTTTTGCGGCGACTACATTATTGGCAACGGGTGGGTTTATGCTGATGCCTTTCGGAACTGCTTATGGTGTCAACAACCTGGGCATCCACGAAGCGCAACTGCCAACATTATATATGATCACCGGACTTTGCATGCTGGTATTTAGTCCGTTCATTGGCAAGCTCAGCGACAAGATTGGGAAGTACAAAGTTTTCCTTGCGGGCTCAGTGATCACCTGCGTGATGACCCTCATTTACTGCAATCTGAGTGTGACGCCGCTTTGGATCATTATTATTTTGAATGTGCTGCTTTTTGTTGGCATCACCGGCAGAATGATCTCAGCTTCCGCGCTCATGACAGCCGTTCCCGAGCCGCAAGACCGCGGTGCATTTATGGGAATCAACTCCTCAATCCAGCAAATTGCCGGAGGACTCGCAGCGCTTCTGGCAGGATTTATCGTCTCGGAAACCAGCACCGGATTTATTGAACATTATCCAACATTAGGAAATGTGGTTGTCTTCGCTGTAATCGTTACGGCATTTTTAATGTATAGAATTGATAAATACGTTACAGCAAAACTTCTCTCGACTGCACCGGATGTTGTGGTGAAGCCTGCTGTGTAGCTTCAAAAACAGTTTAGCATTAGAAAAAGCAACTACGTCACATCCCCTTTCAGCCTGAGCGGAGACGAAGGCGCGTTACCAGAAGTAGCGCGCCTTCGTCTCCGCTCAGGCTGACAAGCTTGGTAACGCTCTGAAAATAAGTCGCTTTCATAAAATCCAAAAATAAATTCATTTAATACTTATTATTCTTTTAAAAAGATTTATACATTTACAAAGCGAAAAACTTTTGAGACTTTCTATTTATAAGGATTAGGTATAAAATTATTTTACGTTTATTTACATATCAAACTTGAAATAAACTATTATCTTTTTATACTTATAATACTTTTAAATGAAAATCATTAGTATTGTCAACAACAAAGGCGGTGTGGGAAAGACCACTTCGGCTCAAAGTATTGCTGCCGGTCTCAGCAAATTTGCCAATGCAAGAGTGTTGGTAATCGATCTGGATGCGCAGGCTAGTCTTACCAAAAGTTTCGGCATTCAACATGCCGGGCTTAAAAAAGACAGCGGCTCGTTCATCACCGGCGAATATGAATTTGATGAGATCGTCAAGCGGGTTGGGGATATTGATGTGTTGCCGGGATCGGCAGAATTGATACACCGTGAAGACACGATCAAGGCGGCTCCGATCTTTCCTTTCAACCTCAAAATTGCGTTGGAAAAAATAAAGGACCGTTACGATTTTGTGATCATTGACTGCCCGCCTGCTTTATACGGAAATACGCGATTGGCCCTGGTTTCATGCCATCAGTATTACGTCCCGTTGCAGGCCGAGTTTTTGAGTTATGAAGGTCTTCGCAATTTCTTAGTTTACTCTGCCGAGATCAAGAAAATTAGCCCGAGTACGAACCTGGGTGGTGTGTTTGCAACGAGATACAACCCTAAGATCAGAAAGAAGATCAGTCATGAACTGATCAGTGCAACGAAGGAACAACTTGGCGACGTATTTATGGCGTCCTATATCCGTGATAACGTTGCGCTTTCCGAAGCGCAGGCAAACGGAACAACCATATTTGATTACGCACCGAACAGCAATGGCGCGGAAGATTATTACAAATTGACCAGAGAAATTTTAGAACGAATTAATAACTGACACGATGGCAAAGGAAAGGAAATTTGAGTTTGCACCACTTCCGCTGGTTGCTGACATTCAGGAGGAGCTTGATAACAACAAACCCAATGAGGTGGCTGATGGAGCGCCTACGAAAGTAACTTTTGATTGTGATTACATTTTGATGGAAAACATGAAGGATTACGGTTACTGGGAAGGTCTCACGCAAAAGGACATCATTCTTGAATCTCTGAAACTCTATTTCCAAGACAAAGAAATTCGCCCGCGCCCGGACAAAATCCGTAATCGCACCAAAGTGGGTCGTAAGCCGAAGTCTGTTGGTGAATAAAAAAAGGAAAGTCTCCGGCGATTGCTCCCGGAGACTTTCCTTTTTTTACTGCCCTCCCTCATTCGATCAGCAACTTGCCTGTAACCTCCCGCCCGCCATTACTGAACCGATATAAATACACTCCAGTGCTTTTGTGAAGATCCACTTCGGTTTGCCCTTCGAAATTCTTATCCAGCACTTTCCGGCCTGTGATATCGAACAATGTAAAAATCGATTTCCCGGTAAGCTTCGTTGTCACTTTCACAAAGCCTTTTGCGGGATTAGGCGAAACCTGCACCAGTGCGCTGGACGGATTCTCAACAGCGAGTATCGGATCCACTTTTACTTCCGTACTGGCGGTGTCAGAACAGCCATTTAAATCAATCACCCTTACTTCATAAGTGCCGGCATTGGCCACAGTTGCATTTTCGATCAGCGAAACCTGCACTTGCGATGAGTAATCATTTGGTCCCGTCCAGAAATATTGCAGCCCGCCGCTGGCAGCAATTTCAATGGTTGCTTGTTCAAAATACGGCCCGGTGTTTGTTGCCGTCGCCTCTGGCTTCGCAAAAACGATAATCTGAGCTCGCAATGTTGAATCAGGCAATCCCGCAGTTTTGCAGGTGGCTGAATAATGGGCTGTTTCTTTGGGTGTTACACGAATAGAAAGATCGGTTTGCCCCGTAGACCAGCTCACATTTCCTTTGCAACCCGATGCAGTAATCACACTGAATTCGCCCGGACAAATGCTGGAATCCGAAGTTTTTAATTTGAAGGCCTGCGGGGCATCACTTTTAACCAAATTCCACTGAACGCTCCGGGTACGCTGGTCTTCCATCTTTTCTCGCCTGCTCAAAAGCGTCGTATCAAAAACAGAGGCGATTAATTTACCGGTGCTCTCCTGCATATCAGCCGCAGACAAGCTGATCGCATTTCCGGTCTTAATCAATTTTTCATCCAGCAACCATTCCACTTTCAGGCTGTTCGGCTCCGGTTCGACCAGTTCAAGTCTGAATGTTTGGGGCTCCGCTTCCAGCACAATATCTTCCGTAATTTCCGGCGATGCGCGATCAATTGGGTTCACAATTTGCAAGATCCGCTCAGCCGTTGCTTCCTTGCAAACCGCGCAAAACGGACGGTCTAGATATTCCATCAGGCAATTTGCATGCGTTGGCTTGAACCACTTTGCCGCTTCTCCGTAACCATGCGGAAATACGCCGATGTTGGTTTCGTTAAGCCAGTTTTTCCATTTAACATTTGCCGGATCACTGATAGCGGTCATATTCGCAGCCTCCCAGCCATATTGCGGCCCCGCCCAATATTCATCGTTCAGGAACGAAAATGTATGCCCGATCTCGTGCACTCCGATCGTGTTTGCCGTTGAATGTAGTGTATGAACCGCAATCCCACCGCCAGAACCGCCATAAAAAGGTGTATTGACCAGCATCACCACCAGATCGGCCATCGGAAAATTATAACCGAGCACATCAGTAAGCCTCTGATAATTCTGTGCAACCACCAACCGATGAATGTATTCGCCAAAAGTGGCACCATAATAAGTGTCTTTTTTGCCAACCGGCTGGTCTGGATAAGCATCCGGCGCATTTCCCGGATTGGTCACACCGCTTTCTTTGGAAGGCGTAGCAATGGAGAAGAAGTTGAAATAATTGCGGTAAGCATTATACGGCGCATAGTTGAGAAAGAAATCGGCAAATTTCGCAGCCTCTTCTGTAAACTTCGGAAGCTCCGCCTGCGTAAAACCATCCCCCAGAATGACCACATTAACCCGGTTATCAATCGACCCATGCTTGTAAATCGTATCAACCTTGAACTTCTGAGAAAAGCAATTGCAACAAGAGAATAAAAAAAGTGCGAGGGTAAAAAGTCTGGTCATTTATTTTAAGTTTAGTGTGTAAATTTTGATGTCTCCTCTGTCCGGCGTAAGGCTGTGTAATTCAATCTTTTCCAAACCATTCTTCCTTTGCATGCGAACTGAAAGAATGCCTTCCTTAGCATGCAAATCCCGCTTACTGAGCTTTCCATCCTGGCTAGCGACCTCAACAGATTTAAAAAGCGGATGTTCAAAAAAAAGCGGAACTTCCTCGTGACCAACCGAATAGCGCGGGATCACGCTAATCTGATGAGGACTATGAACCGGCGCCGCCAGATTTTTCAACTTTCCACTTCCGGAAACCGCATTTACCAGCTCGACATGTTCCGTTTTTCCGTCTCGTTTGGTAATCTTAAAATCCAGGAACAGAATATGGTTAGCCGCGTCGGGATCGTAATTTCTAACATTTTCAATACGGAGCGTCGACTCAGCAGTTTTACAACCCGACAGTTGCGCGGCAATCATAACAGTCAGCAAAAGGCCAAATTTATCCATCAATATTGCTGACACAAATTTGCATAAAACGGTTGCATTCAACATTATTAAGTCAGAATGCTCTTCACAACATGGCCATGCACATCCGTCAGCCTGAATCTGCGGCCCTGAAATTTATAGGTTAGTTGCTCATGGTCCACGCCCATTAAATGCATTAGCGTTGCCTGAAAATCATGCACATGCACCGGATCTTTCAAAATGTTATAACTAAAATCATCCGTCTCACCAAAGCTGATCCCCGGCTTTACCCCCGCTCCGGCCATCCACATGGTGAAACAGCGCGGATGGTGGTCCCGGCCGTAATCTTCGGCGGTTAGTTTGCCCTGCGAATAAACCGTCCGGCCAAATTCACCTCCCCAAACCACGAGTGTGTCGTCCAATAAACCCCTGCGTTTCAAATCCATGATCAATGCAGCCGTTGCCTGATCCGTATTTTTGCATTGGTGCGCGATGCCTTTGGGTAATCCGCCGTGGTTATCCCAGCCCTGATGATAAAGCTGAACGAATTTGACATCTTTCTCCAAAAGCTTGCGTGCCAGAATGCAGTTGGCGGCATAAGTGCCGGAATCGCGGCTATCGGGTCCATACAATTCAAAGATTTCATCGGGTTCTCCCGCCGTATCCATCACTTCGGGCACAGACGTTTGCATGCGGAATGCCATCTCATATTGCGCAATGCGCGCATCCACTTCGGGATCGCCATAAGGCTCGTTTTGAAGCTGGTTGAGTTTGGCCAGATAATCCAGCATTTCTTTCCTGTCTGCACCGTCATAACCTTCGGGATTGTTCAAAAAAAGCACCGGATCTTTTCCAGACCTGAACTGAACACCCTGATGTTTGGATGGCAAAAATCCGTTTCCCCAAAGTCTGGCATACAACGGCTGGTCTTTGGAGCCGTTTTTAGAAACCAAAACAATGAATGATGGAAGGTTCTGATTATCCGTCCCCAACCCATAGCTAACCCAGGAGCCAATGGAAGGCCTGCCTGGCAGCTGGTTTCCCGTCTGAAAAAATGTGATCGCCGGATCATGGTTAATCGCCTCGGAATAAATCGATTTGATCATGCATAACTCGTCCACAACCTTAGCCGTATAAGGCATTAATTCACTCACCCAAGTCCCGCTTTTGCCATGCTGGTTGAATCCGTAAATCGACGGAACAACTGGCAATGAACTCTGGTTTGCGCTCATGCCCGTTAACCTTTGGCCTTTTCTAACCGAATCCGGCAGGTTCTGGCCAGCCATACTGACCAGTTTTGGCTTATAATCGAATGTCTCAAACTGCGAAGGACCGCCTGCCATGAACAGGTAAACTACTCTTTTCGCTTTGGGGGCAATGTGCGGCAATGCTTTCAGCACCTTTTCTTCCAAACTTGCAGCGCCTTCGGAAGTGGCGGCTGCCCCTGAACCTAAAAGTTTTTGGGCGCCAAACAACGATCCAATCGCCAGTGCACCCAGCCCCAGTGAGGTTTTAACCAGGAAATTGCGCCTTTCCAGCTTTTTATTCAGTATATCAAATTCAGGGCTGTTGATCCTGAAAGGTTCTTCATGATGGTGATTTTCCATGGTTCATCGCTTGGTTAAGGATGCATCCGAATTCAAAATTGTGCTCGCAACGACCGCATTGGCAGCTATTTGCGCCAGATCCGCTTTCTTATCAATAACATATTGTCCTTCGGCAAGCCAGCCCACCACTTTTTTTGGATCGCTTTTGAATTTTTCCAACTGCTTTTTCTGTAATTCTGCCATCAAAGCCACTTCCTGTTTGGAGGGTTTTCTGCCTGTTAACTTGCGATAAGCCGTTACTATGGCATCATTTGCGTTCTTACTGGCAGCCATCTGCTGGCCCATCACTTTCACTGCTTCATTGAATGTTGGATCATTTAATGTTACCAGCGCTTGCAGCGGCGTATTGGTTTTTTGCCGCCTTACCACGCAAAAACTCCGGGAAGTGGCGTCAAATGTCGCGAGCGTCGGATTGGGGACGGACCGTTTTGTGATTATATAAAGACTTCGCCTGTAAACTGCTTCCCCTGAATCACGCTGATAAGTTGTATTATTAATTTCCCAAAGTCCATCAGGCTGGTAAGGTTTCACGCTCCGGCCGCCTATTTTCTTGTTAATCAAACCGCTCGCGGCCAATGCATTGTCCCGAATCATTTCGGCCGTAAGCCTGTTAGCCGGACTGTGTGAAAGCAACCGGTTTTCCGGATCTTTTTCACGGACTTCTCTGGATGCATCCGATCGCTGCCGGTAAGTGGCCGACATCACGATGAGCTTATTCAATTGTTTCACATTCCAGCCCGATTCCTGAAACCCGATTGCCAGCCAGTCCAGTAATTCCAGATGGCTTGGCATTTCACCCTGATTACCAAAGTCTTCTGTGGTTTTTACAAGTCCGGTGCCGAAGAAATTCTGCCAGAACCGGTTCACTGCAACCCGCGCCGTCAGCGGATTATCCTTACTCGTCAGCCACTGCGCCAGGCCGTATCTGTTTTTGGGTAAATTTTCAGGAAATACCAATATTGATTTCGGTGTATTTGGAAAAACCTCTTCCCCGAAAGCATCATAATTTCCGCGGAGTAAAACGTGCGCTTTCTTCCGTTTCGGCATTTCCTGCATAACCATTAGTTCCCGGATGTTTTCTGTAGAATCAGCTAATGTTGTCCGGATATTGCGCAATTCGCTTTCCGCATTGTTAACCGACTGCGAAACCGCTGCTAAATAGTAATCTTTCAGCACGTTAAGCTGCTTGTCCGGCATTGCGCCTTTGTCCAAAGATGCAATCGATTTCCAGTCAAGTCTGCCAGCCAGAATTCCTGTTTCAAATGGCGTCAAAACGCGGTTATACACGACAATGTCATCCGCCAATCCATTTTTAAAGCCGTTTCCACGCCACCAGGCTCCTATTTGCAGTCCCGGTTGCACTTTGGATTTAAATAAAATATCCTTTGTCAACTGATCCGTCTCAGTCTCCATCGCCATTTCCGCACCGTCAAGAAATAACTTGAAGCCAGCTGCTTTCGAGGATCCGTCATATGTGATCGTTAACTGGATCCATTTTTCTCTGGGCACTGACGATTTCGAAACTTTCGTAATCGCATTCGACGGCGCGGTGTGCGCCATATTCAGCTCCAATTTGTTGTTTTTCAGATAAAGATGATAGCCGCGGAAGTTATAAAGCCGCTCCGCCTGGCTCTTATGCAAAATCACACCTTCCTTCATGCCCTCAGGCACATTCAACCAGATTCCAATGCTGAAAGGTTCCGATCTCCTGAAAACACCAACCTGATTCAGATCTAAAAATACATCTCCATCAAAACGCATCGCATAGCCTTGCCCATGGCTCGCGAAAACGGGCTTATCGCCAGTCATGCCCGATTCACGTTTCATGATTCCGGCCTGCTTCGGATTCACATCATTCGTCAAAATTTGACTGGATAATGTATTTTTATCAAACGAAAAATGCGCTTGCAGGCCAGCCTTTGGGATTTTTTCATGTGCCAACTTTTTGAAACCGTCACTGCCTAACCAGTTCTCAAAGCCGGCATTATCAACCTTTCGGTTTTGTTCAACTATTTTTTGTTGTTCCAACTCCCGCGATTTCAGGAATCGGAGCATTTTCTCCTGCTCATTGGTCGGTAACATCAATGTCGGCGCGGGAAGCGCATCATCCCAGGAAATCTGGCCGGCTTCTTTTACATTATTGAAAAAACTGAAAAGCTCGTAATAGTTTTTTTGAGAAATCGGGTCGTATTTGTGATCATGACATTTGGCACAGCCTACTGACAATCCGAGCATTGCGTCGCCAAATGTGTTCGTCCTGTCCACCACGTATTCAGTTTGGAATTCTTCTTCAATAATCCCACCTTCCATATTTTGCTGATGGTTGCGGTTAAAAGCCGTTGCGATCAGCATATCCTTTGTCGGTTTGGGCATAAGGTCGCCAGCAAGCTGCCAGTGCAGGAATTTGTCATAAGGAAAGTTCTGATTGAATGCGCCGATCACCCAATCGCGGTAAGGCGACATGTCGCGCAGACGATCGACGGTGTAACCATGCGAATCCGCAAAACGCGCTAAGTCGAGCCAATCGACCGCCATTTTCTCACCATAATGCGGCGATTTCAGGAGCCGGTCAACCTGTTTTTCGTAAGCATTGGCTGACCTATCACTCAAAAAGGCATCAATTTCTGCAATTGTAGGAGGTAACCCGGTCAAATCAAAAGATAACCTGCGGAGTAACAGTTCTTTATCGGCTTCGCCCGAAGGTTTGAGTTTTTCTGCTTCCAGTTTTGCCAGGATAAAATGGTCGATTGGATTTTTGACCCAATCCTCATTTTCCACTTCCGGAACTTCGGTTTTATCAGGTTTCACAAATGCCCAATGCGGCTTATATGCTGCGCCGTCTTCGATCCATTTTACCAAAATTGCTTTCTCTTTGGCATTCAGACTTAAATGCGACGAAGGCGTCGGCATCCTATATTCGGGATCGCCCGAGAGGATGCGGCGGACAACTTCGCTGTTTTCAAGATCGCCCGGATCAATGGCGACTTTTCCTTTATTTTCGGGAAGATCACTATATGCAGCTTCCTGAATGTCCAGCCTCAATCCTGCCTTTTGCTTTGCCTTATCCGGTCCGTGACAAGCAAAACATTTGTCGGATAACACCGGTTTTACGTGCTGGTTATAGTCCAGTCTTTCAGGCAGTTCCTCGTACGCAAGCTGCACATCCTCGGGCAGATCGGGTGCGCAGGAAAGCATTACGATGCTGAAAAGGATACATATTAGCTTTGCAAGCATTTTAGTCATACCGATTTTAGTCATTTTTTATTTAGCATTCAAAGTTTAATCCTAAATATTTCTCCTATCGCTATATTTGCGACACAGCATTAACCGGCTGCCAATAAGCCCATGAAACACATTTTCCTTTCGATTTCGCTGTTTTTATTTGCACTGGCATGCCAGGCACAGCAGCCAGCGCCGCGACTGATTGTTCGTGGTGATGATATGGGTTACTCACATTCGGGCAACCTCGCGCTTTTGAAATGTTTCAAGGAAGGTTTTCAAACATCCATTGAAGTGATCGTGCCATCGCCGTGGTTTCCGGAAGCGGTGCAAATGCTGAAAGACAACCCCGGTGCTGACATTGGCATTCACCTTGCACTGACCAGCGAATGGGATAATGTCAAGTGGCGGCCGGTTTCGGATTGCCCAAGCCTTGTTGATGAAGACGGTTATTTTTATCCCATGGTGCGCGCCAATAAAAATTATCCCAAACGCGCCATCATGGAAAACAGCTGGAAGATTGAAGATGTGGAAAAAGAGTTCAGGGCGCAAATTGAACTGGCATTAAAAAAACTGCCCACTATCACGCACTTTTCGTCGCATATGGGCTGCACGGGCATTTCCGAAGAAGTAAGAGCATTGACCAAAAAGCTGGCAAAAGAATACAAAATCCCCATTGATCCCGAACCCGCGAATGTCAGCTATATCGGTTATGAAGGACCACACAAGACTCCCGGAGAAAAAATAGATAGCTTCATTAAAATGCTGGATAAGCTACAACCCGGCAAAACTTATATGTTTGTGGACCACCCCGGGCTCAATGATGCAGAATTACAAGCCATCCACCATATCGGCTATGAAGATGTGGCTGCGGACCGCCAGGGCGTGACTGATCTTTTTACAAGCGCAAAGGTCAAAGCTGCCATTAAAGAAAAGAAGATTACTTTGATCGGGTATAAGGACTTGGCGAAGTGAGCCTGAAAGGGTTCGCCCATCTGCGCCAATGCTTCATCCATCCCGTTTAATCAAGCCTTTATCATAATTTACTATAAGGTTTTTTTATTCCGTTGCATTTTTATGGTGAAATACAATCCCATAACAATGATCAAACTTCTTCTTTCTTTATTCATCATTCTGGCCTCCTTCGTTTCCCCCGCAATTGCACAATTTCCAGGTGCCGGTGGAACCACTCAGCCCAAGGCACTGCCCGGAACTGCCGGGGACCAAAGCCCCAAAGGAACTGCAAAACTTTCCGGTTCAATCGTAGACTCCTCCTCAGCAAAAGGCATCGAATTTGCCAGCATTGCACTTTACAGCAAAGCAAGCGGTCAGGCTGTTGACGGAACGGTTGCCGATGAAAAAGGTAAATTCACATTATCCAAACTCGCAGCAGGTGACTATAAAGTCCTGATTTCGTTTATTGGCTTTGTAAATAAAACAATAGACAACATTACAATCAACAAAGGTCAGGAGCTGGATCTGGGCGTGATCAATTTGTCGTCAAATACCAAAACATTAAACGAAGTTACCGTTACGGGACAAGCTGCCTTGATTGAAGAAAAGGTCGACAGACTTGTTTACAATGCTGAAAAAGACATCACTGCAAAAGGCGGCGACGCTACGGATATTTTACGGAAAGTGCCGCTTCTAACGGTCGATCTGGATGGTAATGTATCGTTGCGCGGAAGTCAGAACATTCGTGTGCTGATAAACAATAAGCCGAGTACGATCATTGCAAACAGCGTTGCCGACGCGTTGAAGCAGATTCCGGCTGATCAGATCAAGACGGTGGAGGTGATCACCAGTCCTTCGGCCAAATACGATGCGGAAGGTTCCGGCGGGATCATCAACATTATCACCAAGAAAAACAGCTTGCAGGGATTGAACCTGAATGTGGATTCCGGCATCGGAAACCGCGGTTCTATCCTTTCTTTAAATGGTGGTTACCGCAAAGGAAAAGCCGGATTTACCATTGGCGGTTTTGGTCGTGGGATGTACAACACGATCACTAAAACAACCCTGGAACAAACCAGCATTGTGGATGATGTGTCTACAGTGACGCGCCAGACCGGTGACGGATCGAGCCGTGGATTATTTGGAAATTATAACCTTGGTTTTGATTATGATCTGGCTAAGAATCAAAGCATTACAGCAGGCGTTCGTTATGGTGTGCGCAACTTCCGCAGCCAGCAGGATCTGATAACACGCATTATGAAAACGGGTTCAATGGACTTGAATTCAGCGCGTAATGTAGATGCAAAAAACCTTTCGGGAACGATAGATGCGAACATTGATTACCTGCATACATTCAAACCGCAGCAGGAATGGAGCATTTCAACACTTTACAGCCGTAATGATCTGACCAATGATTTTGACGCGGATATTTTGAACGGCAGCAACGAGCTTCTCAACCGCCAGCGCAATTTAAACAAGAGCATTAACCAGGAATTTACGTTACAGTCTGATTATCAAACGCCTATCAAAAAGAATCAAATGCTGGAATTTGGTGGAAAAGCCATTTTCCGGGAAGTTACGAGCGCCTACAACTTCCTGATCGCTGATCCAACTGGTGATTTCCGCCCCGAACTGGATCAACCGGCGGGGGATTTGACTTATCACCAAAATATTGCAGCAGGTTACACTTCTTACACTTATACAACCAAAAAACGCTACACATTTAAAGGTGGTTTGCGCTATGAGCATACATTCATTGATGCCAGCACAAATGAAGGAACGGTTGGTGTGGGTAATTATGGTGTGCTTGTGCCGAGTGTAAATGCTTCCAAAACGTTCAAGGGAACAACCTTGAAACTGGGTTATAACCGTCGGATCCAGCGTCCTGGTTTACAGCAGCTGAACCCGAACTTCAACTCGGCCAACCCGCAGAACATTACCATTGGTAACCCGGAACTAAGACCGGAACTGACCAATAACTTTGAATTGGGATTGAGCAAAAACATTAAGAAAACGTTCATCAACGCAACGTTCTTTGGCCGGGTGACCAATAATGCGATCACGCAGGTGCGCCAGCCGTCGGATACACTAGCGGGAGCGATTATCACCACTTACGAGAACATCGGAAAGCAACATGCTTATGGTTTGAACTTGTTTGCGAATGTCGCAGCAACTACGAAGATCAGTTTCGGGATATTCTCAAATCTTTATTACACCACATTAACAGGCCAGACACTGGAAAAAGGCGTCTCCAGAACATTGGATAATTCAGGTTTCGTCGTGAGCGGCGGTTTGTTTTCTCAGGCAACATTCAAAAATGGCTGGGGAGCCCAGGCATTCGGCTTTATGCAAGGAAATACGGTTCAGTTGCAGGGACATCAGGGCGGGTTTGGCTTTTACACCGTGGGTGTGAAAAAAGAATTTGCGGATAAAAAAGCAAGTTTGGGCTTAGCTGCCGAAAACTTCCTGAGCAGACGTTTCAAAATGCATACAGAATTGACGTCTCCCGATTTCAACCAGGTTAACGATATTTTTATGTACAACCGCGGTGTAAGGCTGACATTTACCTATAAAATCGGAAAGATGACGATGGATGCTCCGAAACGCAAAGCCAAGTCGGTTAACAACGACGACGTGAAGAGCGAAGGCAGCGGACAATCGGGACCCGCTCCTGCGGGCGGCGGCAATGCTCCCCGGTAGTAAATTCACAATCAATACTTTAAAGAAAACAAACTAATTTAACTCCAAATAAACCTACGTATGAAAACAACCAAAATGTTCGTCGCTTTTGCAGCGGCTTTGATCTCGGCAGGCTCTTTTGCGCAAACGGTCGACGAAATCGTGGACAAACATGTAACTGCTTTGGGCGGAATGGATAAAATTAAGGCAGTTAACACGGTCATTACCGAGCGCTCACTGGCTGTCCAAGGCATGGAAATCCCAACCAAAACGGTTCTCGTCGTTGGAAAATCGCTTCGCAATGAGTCGACTGTAATGGGTAATTCAATGGTCCAGGTGGTGGACGATTCCAAAGGCTGGATGATCCGCCCCACGCAAATGGGTGGCACAGGCGAACCTGAGGATATGCCTGCCGACCAGCTGAAACAGCAGATCGCGTCACTTGATCCCTTTGGCGGCCTGGTTAATTATAAGGAAAAAGGAAACAAAGTAGAGCTCGTTGGCAAAGAGAAACTGGACAAAAAAGACGTTTACCATTTGAAAGTGACTTCAAAAGAAGGAACGACAATGGATGAATATCTCGACGCTGAAACTTACCTGGTAAGCAGGGTAAAAGTAGATATGAATGGCCAGAGCGGCGAAATTGATCTTTCGGACTATAAGGAGGTTGAAGGTGTTAAATTTCCAAATACGATGGACATCACTAATGCGCAAATGGGCACTATGTCCTTTATTACCAGCAAAGTATCTGTAAATACGCCCGTAGACTCGGCAATTTTCAAAAGGCCGGTGAAATAGCAGAAACGCTTCTGCAAACTTAAAAAGGCATCGGAAATCATTCCGGTGCCTTTTTGCTTGTTATCAGTGGGTTGTGAATTGTTGGCGAAACAAATAAATAAGGGATAAAGTAAAATGAAGCCAAAAAAATCTTAATATTTACTAATTGCGCACCCTGCCAGATCGTGGTCGTTTGAATATGTGTAAAAGTTTGAAAATTTTTTTTGTCCTGCTTGCTATCCAGTTTTTTTACGGGATGATCAATTTGTGCCCGGCCCAGTCTTATGGGCTTGGTTTTGAGAGTTTTGAATCGGTGCAGGATAAAAGGACAGGCCTGGATCTTTCGCCGGACAAACCCCTTTGTTTTGACGAAAATTTTGAGATTTCGTTTGAAGTCTCCTTTCTCAAACATAAAAAGAACTACTTCGGCTACATTGTGAGGCTGATCGAAAATGACCGGAAGAACATTGATATTCTTTACGACAACTCTTCCCTCAATAGAGACCGTTTCAAAGTGGTGATTGGCGATAAATTCTCCAAAATCGCTTTTGATATTGACGAAACTTCCCTTTACCAGAACTGGAACAAAATACGGCTGGTATTCGACAAAAAGGCAGGGACACTCACTGTTTTTAGTGGAACGCAGCAGTTTAAACAGGCCGTGACGCTCGAAAAAAATGGCTGTTTCAAGATTCTTTTTGGTGCTAATAAATATAAAAACTTCAACACCACGGACGTTCCGCCCATGAAGATCCGGAACATTGCCATTGCTGAGAACGGCGACGAAAAATATCGCTGGAATCTCGATGAAATGAGTGGCACAAAAGCAGTCGGAAGCATAAAGAATACAGACGGTCTTGTAGCTAATCCACTATGGATCAAGAAGATGCATTATGAATGGCAGCCGCTGCAAACATTCGTAGTGCAAGGTCCCGCCCGGGTCACTTGCGACCAGCAAACCGGGATCGTGTACATTGTTGGCACTGACACATTGACAATGCATCGCATTTCGAGCAATCAGGTAAAGCGCATTCCGTATCAGTCTCAGCAACAGTCGCTTTTCATGGATAACCAAGTGTTTTATGAAAAGTCCACGAACCGGATTTACAATCTTTTTATCAATGAAAAACAGGTTTCGCATTTCGACACAATCAGTGGTAAATGGGATAAAACCGATGTGAAAGCTGAACTGAAAACGCATTTCCTGCATGCCAATAAATTCTATTCCAAAACAGACTCAACAATATATATTTTAGGCGGTTACGGCCATCTTGAATATAAAAACATCATTCAAAAGTATCATCCGGGAACGGGACAATGGTCGCAGGTGAGTCGGCAGGACAGTGTTTTTTCGCCTCGTTATCTGGCCGCTGCGGGTGAAGCAACGGGCGGGGCATATATTATGGGCGGTTATGGAAGTGTAACCGGCCGGCAGATCCTGAACCCGAGAAACTGGTATGACCTGATTTTCTTCAATTCTAAAACAGGTTCGTTCAAGAAAATCTACGATCTGAAAATTCCGGAAGAAGATTTCGTATTTGCAAATTCGATGATTGTCAGGGAGAAAGAAGGCGCGTACTATGCGCTGATTTTCCCAAAAGACAAATTTAACTCTGCATTGCAGCTCATTACAGGCTCGCTTTCAAAACCGGAATATAAGGTCGTCGGCTCAAAGATTCCGTTTGAATTCATTGATACAGAATCATTTGCGGATCTGTTTTTTGATGAATCAACCGGCAGATTTGTGGCGGTAACGCTATTCAGGACTGATAAAAATCAAACGAAGGTTTCCATTTATTCCCTTTTCTCACCACCATTGGCAATAGTTCCGGCCATTGCTCAGGCATCTGCTAGGTCAGGAAATGTGCTTTGGTTTATTGGGGCGGTAATGGCCGTTGTTGCCGGGTTTTATTTTTACAAAAGGAGAAAACCAAATTTTGTAACATCACAGGTTGCGCCGGTTCCGGCTGAAAAGATCATGGCTAAGGAAGTTACTTTCCAGCCTGCTCTGATCACGGACATTCCTGAAAAAAGCATTGAAACCAGGCTTGTCCCGCTTCACAGCAGCATTATGCTGTTTGGTAACCTGCAATTATTTGATGATCAAGGGACTGAGATAACGCGACTATTTACGCCTTTGCTCAAAGAACTGTTTTTAGTGATCTTATTACATTCCGTTCGCAGGGAAGGGATCAGTTCTGAAAAATTGAAGGAGTTGCTTTGGTTTGATAAATCGTCGGAAAGCGCGCGGAACAACCGGGCGGTGAACATTGCCAAGTTGAAAGGGATTTTGGACAAATTGAAATGGTGTCACATTTCCAAGGAGAGCGGATATTGGCGTGTTAACATCGACTATGAGCACATTCACGTCGATTATGCTGAATATTTAAAACTGGTGTCGGATAAGCGTGTGCTTTCCAAGCAAGACATTGTGGACCTTTCCCAGATCAGTAAACGCGGGACGTTCCTGGCTGATCTTGAATATGAGTGGCTGGATAGTTTCAAATCTGAGATTTCCAACGAAATAGTTGATGCTTACTTGCGTTACGCGGCTTCGGTGAAAATTACGGATGATCCTGAATTTATGATCAAAGTCGCTAATTACATTTTCTATTTTGACCCGGTAAATGAAGAAGCAATGACCATCAAATGCAAGGCTTTGGCGCTGTTGGGCAAGCATTCTCTGGCCAAAACAACTTTCGAAAATTTTGCCAGAGAATACATGCGGATTTACGGGGAAGAGTTTCAAAAAGACATGCCGGAAGTTTTGCATTCCTGACGGCCACTTCCGATTCTCTTAATGCGGTCGTTCAGGTTTCTTAGCGCTGAATCCCGATTCCCCGTGAAACCATTTCGCGCCTTGCCCGGTGAGCCACAGATAATGGTCCGTTTTCAACTCTGGCTCAATGCCAACAAATTTTCCGTCCCCATTTTCAGGCAGCTCCCCTTCCCGCTTGCATTTGAAAATGGCCGTACCTTCGTCCACTTCGTCAAACATGGCCACGTACAATACTTCCGCGCCGGAAAGCTTGGCGCCAGCAATTTGCTGCCATAAAAAATCGCCTTTCCCACGCGGGATCTGGTTGTATAATGACTTGTCATTCTTTAAGTTGCCCCAGCTGAAACCAGGAAACACCAACGGCGCATAGTCGAGATTATTCGCTTTGCACCAGGCAATGTCAGCGGGCAAATTTGGCCCTGCAACATCCGTGTAAGTGGAAGCATTATATCGCCCCACTGCCCAGGGCATCACCACATCCACGGTCTTAACAATTGTGTGAAGTAAAGTCGAATTTTCCGTGTCTTTTCCCAGGCTCCGCCAATAATAAGGCACGCCTAGCAAGATCGAGGCCTTTTTAGTCGGTCCTTTCACTTTTTCCAGCAATTTTTGAATGTCGGCAATGGTGTATTTGCGGCCATCATTAAATCCCACTCCCCAGATCGCCAGCAGCGGACGGCCGTTATGCCGCAGATATTGCGGGTTTTCTTTGTTATCAAAAAGCTTGAAGGTGCTTTGCAACTCTTCCCAATCTTTAACAATAAAGTCCATATCCGCAGAAGTTGAACCGCTCAGATCGTACATGACGCTGATTGCACGACCATATTTTTTGGAAGCTTTTAATGCATTGGCAAGCACTTTATCGAAATGTTTTTTGCCGCTTTCCCCTTTCACTTCGGACACAAAACGCTGCATATAAACGCCGTCAATGCCGTGCTCTTTCATCCATTTAAAATGCAGGTCTACACTTTCTTCGTCATAGGGGCTATAAACTTGCGCCGCCTCGCCGCTTTTGTATTGAAAGGCTGTTTTATAAGTTTTGGAATAATCCGTCACATCGGGCCAAAAGTCTATGGAAGTAGCGCCTGGCTCAAACTTCCCGCCTTTCTGGTAATGATGCCAACCGCGTCCCGCACCGTCGCCCTCGGCTGTAAACCAGCCCTGGTAGCCGGCCATAACGAGGCCCTTGTAGCTTTTGAAAAGCACGCCGGTCTCATCGTACTTCACTTCTTCAATTGGTTTAGAATCAACATTTTGTTTATCATCATCCGCACCATTGCAGCTGAATGAAAGAAAAGGTAAGAGTATCAGGAATTTAAAGAAATTCATAGTTAAAGGTTTAGTTTTAATCACAACGCCACTCGCACAGCCTTTGCATAGTTGAATTTGGATTCCGGCGCATCGATGATCGCTCCGACCCGGAAAAAATACTGGCTGCCGGCTTTCAGGTTATTGCTGTTCGAAGGAATGTCTATTTCCAGCTTGTAAACCTTCTTGGGATCAGTTGCACCATTAATCTCCGTTTCAGCCAAAACCGTTCGCATGGGCTCTCCTACCGAGGGCTCCGGATGCGCATACAAACCGATTTTCTTCACATTATTGATCACGGTCTGCTGGATTTTGAACGTCGCGATCACCTTGGAACCGGACTTTTCGATCTTCACATCTTTCACCCGAATATAAGGCTGGACCTTGAAATCCAGCTTGGTTTCACCCGCAACCGTCACGTCCTGCGGCTCAGCAGGAACAAAATTTCCGCGCACGGGCGTAATGGTATATTGATTTGCAAAAATCAGGTTATTACGATAAGTCCCGTCGTTTTTCACGATCATAACCTGCTTCGTCTGAGACGCATACCCGTGCTCAATAAACTCAATGGTGCTCCCGCGGATAATGTCCTGCTCCACGGGCTCATTGGTTTCCGCATCCAGAAAAGTCCCATAAAGCTGCGCGTCCGGCGCGGGGTAATTATCTATCTTGCAACTCACTGTCGCGAACATCAGCCCAAGCGCCAGGACATATTTTTGTACTGTTTTCATAGTCAAATTGAATAATAATGAAGATCAACATTGCATTCGTGCCAGCCATTAATATTGAGGATTTTGAACCAATCCGTTTGACCCAACGCCCGGGATGTAGCGATAATATTGCTTGTAATCGAAGGTTGCCGGATTCAGGCGCGCAATGTTCTGGCGGATAAAAATATATTTCGCAGGTGTCACGCGCAGGTCGAGCACGGGAATGAGCGCATGGCGCACGCGGTTGTTGAATAGCGTATGATATTCGCGCCTTCTTACCAGGTCCCAGAACCGCTTATTTTCAAACGCCAGCTCCACCCTTCTTTCCCGGATCACATTATCGATCGTTAACGGAATGTCTTTCGTGTGGCCGGCCCGGCGGCGGATGTCATTCAATGCCTGAGCTCCTTTGATTGCCGTTCCAGTGCCGCTTTCGACGATGGCTTCTGCGTAGTTTAGCAGGATTTCGGCGTAACGGAAGTCGGCCCAGTCAGAAACCGTCTGATTCCAACCCGGCGCAACATTCACGCCCTCGCTAAGAAATTTCTTGAAGCTCACGCCCGTCCGGGTATTATTTCCGCCCCAGGTGTCGAACCCTGAATATTGCGTGCGATCCGCGGCTCCGTAAGGATAAATGGTCGCGCTACCCACTTTAATCGGGTCACCGCCGAATAATTGTGCGTTGCCGTCCGGCTTCACGAATCCGGCCTGAATGATGATTTTCTGTCCTTTCCAGGGCGTTCCCGGCAAGATTGCCGTTGCCCACAAACGCGCATCTTTATCCTTGTAAATCCCGGCAGGATCGTTATATCGTTTGTAGTTTTTTGCCGGGTCAAAACCATTGTAATCATTCACATCATTACCCGCGACGGTCGTCGTGACCGGTGCGTTTTGTCCCGGGTTTGTGTAACTTTCATAAGCATCGATCAAGTCCAGTGTCGGGTTCATGCGGCCCGGATGCGGCCAGCCGTTGGCAGTCTGGTTGGGTTGATACCAGATCCCGTAATTGTGCCCGGTCCCCGCGCCGGGCCGTGCAAAACCTTTGATGAAAATAGCCTCGGCTGGCGCAATATTGGGATCTTCAAAAAGCTTGCGGTAATTTTCAGCAGCCTCTTCGGGATTGGCCGGCGCAGGCTTGTAGAGGGCAAATTTCCCGGAATTGATAATGGCCTCAGATGCTTCAATAGCGGCCTTGTAGTATTCGGCAGCAGCCGATTTGTCAATGCCAACCAGTTTCTGATCCACGGCAGTTCCCGAAATTGGCGCTCTCTCCCCGTATTTGGCCAAAGATGCAGCGTGCAATGCAGCCCTGGATTTGAGCGCATATGCCACCCATTTCGTAGCACGCCTTTCGCCGCCCGGCCATGAATCCGCCAAATTCGCTATTGCAATGTCGCATTCCTTCAATACAAAATCCCAGGTCTCTTTTTCTGTGCTGCGTGGGACTTTCAGCGCTTCCACATCACCTTCATATTTCTGCACAGCCGTGATCAAGGGAACGCCGCCATATCTTTTAACCAATGCAAAATAGGCATACGCACGGATGAAGGCACTTTCACCCACAAGCGCTTTGGTTTCGTCCTCGCTCACATCCAGTGTAGGAATAATGTCGATCAGAATGTTGGTGTCCCGGATCAACTTATAACCCTGGTCCCACCATTGAAAATCATCATTACCAATAAAATCACCGAATTCCGTGTGAACCGCTTCGTCCGTAATCATAGCGGGCGCAAATCCACCATTGTTCGGGTCGCCCGTGTTCCAGTTAAAACCCTGTCTGAAAAAGGTAAAGTCTTCGATTGGCAACTGATAATACAAGTTCGCCATGTACAATTTCACCCCTTCCGGATTTGAAAAAAGGTTTTCTCCCTGCAACTTGTCCAATGGCTGCTTGTCCAGCACATTGTCGCAGCTAATGGCGGTTAACAGCAGAAGGAGCATTAATATATGTTTGGTCAATTTCATTTTCTCAGCTGTTAGAATGTAACATTAATACCAAAGTTGTAGCTTCTTGTGACCGGATAAGTAAGCCCGGCACCGAACAACCCTTCAATTTTTTCGGGATCAAACGGCTTCACGAACGGATCGGCCCAGGTGAAAATGTTGTGTGCATTGCCATAGACGCGGACGTCGTCAATTCCGATCTTTTTCAGCCAGCTAAGGTTGAATGTGTAACCAAGCTGCGCGCTTTTGAAACGCAGATAAGATGCATCTTTCCGCCAGGCCGAACTTTCGGCATACATGGCTCCCACATTATAATTGAAGCGGGAAGCAGGCCATTTACCCGGAATCCACTCATTATCACCATCCAGATGCCATCTGTCGTAAAAATATTCCGGCGTGTTCCCTCGAAAAGCAAAAACCTCCGCATACACTTCCCGGAAACGCACGCTGTATTTCCCAGATCCCTGGAATAGCGCTGTGAAGTCGAAACCTTTCCAGGATGCATTGAGTGTAACGCCGTAATACATTTTAGGATCGCCGCCGAAGAACAATGGCAATGCGTCATTACCATCGATCATGCCGTTTCCATCCACATCTTTGTATTTAAAATCCCCCGGAAGCTCACGGGTATTACCCAGATCACCATTCTGTATCGGAGCGTAAATCACTTCATCTTTGTTCTGAAACTGGCCTTCCAGCTGGTAAGCCCAAACGACGTCGTTCCAGCGATTCGTTGTCCCGGTCTTCCATTTATCCATACTGTTCAGGAAATCGCCTCTTTCCACATAGCGGTTCATGGTGCGGGCAAAGTTGAAGTTTCCTGAAATACCATATTTAAAATCACGGATCTGACCATTATAAGCAGCCGAAAATTCGATTCCCTGAACGCGGTCGCTGTTCAGGTTTTCGTCCGGTAATGTTCCGCCGAAAGTGTTGGGTAATGATACATTTCTTCTGGCCAGCAATCCCTTGCGATCCCGTTGATACACATCGAAAGTCAGATCCACACGGTTATCCCAAAGCCCGATGTCAATGCCGACGTCCTTGATTTTAGACTTAAACCAGGTTAATTGTTCATTTACAATGGCAGGAGATGCTGCTCCGGTTGTGTAATTGCCATTGGTAAATTCGTAACCGCCGCCACCCGTGAGCGAGAAGCCGGGCACATACTGGAATGGCGCACCCGCATCAGCGCCTACCAGGCCGTAAGAACCTCTCAGTTTAAGATTGGAAATCAAAGGAATGTTGTCCATAAACGGCTCTTCCGTGATCCGCCAGCCGGCAGAAACCACCGGGAACAATCCCCAGCGACGATCCGGGTGATACCGGTAAGAGCCGTCATATCGGGCCGCAACTTCAAGCAAATATTTTTCCTTAAAGTCGTAATTCAGCCTTCCCACAAATGACTGGCTCGCGTATTCGCTCTCGGAACCACTGGTTGTCTGGTTATTAAGCCCGGCCTGGTCAATCTGGTCATTGGTATAAAATGCATATTCCCGACCTAAGCCGGCCCAGCGGTTTTTGGATTCCTGCTGCTCGTAAACCAATGTCGCACCCACATTGTGATTTTTAGCGATCACGGTGTTATAAAGCAATTGTCCCTGAAATGTGACGCGATTATTGTCTGAAAAATTATTGCCTATTCGCGAAGGATTACGTTGCAAATGGGCTGTGTATTTGTCCGTCGCCGCGTCGTAGGTGTAAAGGTTGTAGCTTTTGGAGACAGACTTATTGCGATAATTGTTGCTGTCATAAGCCACCAAACCCTTCACTTTCAACCCCGGAACAAAAGGAACTGAGTAAGTCAACGCAAAAGTGGATTGGAAAAATTTGTTGGCTTCCTCGTTGTATCCCGTCATGTCACCGTCGGCCAGCGCAACCGGATTATAGCCTCCGCTGAGCAGGGAAGGATATTTCGGGTTGTCATTGGCAAAAGGCCGCTCCGTCGCCAATGCGATTCTGGTGCCTTTGTAAATATTGAAAAAGTTGTCTCCCGGCTGATCTCTTTTGTCAAAAAGCCCGGAAAGGATCAGGTCCGCTTTCAGGTTTTGGGTCAAATCAATGCCTACATTAGCCCTAAATGTGTACTTTTTATAACCCATATCCTTACTTTTCAAAAGACCGTTTTCATTTTGAAAACCAAAACTGGTAAAATAGGTCACAGCTCCTTCCCCGCCGGAAGCGGAGAGAAAATGTTGCTGCTGGGAAGCTGATTTATTTAAAACCGTTTTATACCAATCCGTTCCCTCGTAGCCAGGCGCTCCCGTTCTGAATTTTTCGATTTCCTCAGCCGTATAAACCGGATTTTCACCTAAATTTTTAGCAGCGTCATTGCGCATTTCAGCCCATTGCAAAGCAGAGGTCATTTGCGGAACGTCCGTTGGGCTTTGCCGACCATAAACCGCATTGTAACTGAATTTAGGCTTTCCCTTGCTTCCTTTTTTTGTCGTCACGATCACCACACCATTACCCGCCCGGATCCCGAAAATCGCAGCCGAAGCATCTTTTAGCACCGAAATGCTTTCAATGTCGTCCGGGTTGATCTTTTGAAATTCATAACCGCCGTCACGCGCCACGCCGTCCACGACGTAAAGCGGCTCGCCGAACCCGCGAATGTTAATGCTTGTGCTGAATGAACCCGGTTCACCCGAATTCTGGCGGATCTGCACACCGGCCACTTTTCCCTGAAGGCTTTGCGCCAGGCTCGTATGCGTGGTGGTTTTAATGTCCTCGGAGATAATATTTGAAATTGCGCCCGTAAGGGTTTGCTTCCGCTGCGTTCCATATCCTACCACCACCACCTCTTGCAAGTCATCCGTGCTCGGTTCGAGTTTGATGTCAAACTCTGTTTGATTGCCAACCGCAATTTCCTGGCGCTTATATCCCAAAAAACTCACGATCAGCACCGAGCCGGATCGGGGCACGCTCATTGAAAATTTGCCGTTTGCGTCGGTTGTGGTTCCTTTTGCGGAGCCTTGTAACACGATGCTCGCACCCGGGATAGCGCCATTCTTTTCATCCTTGATTTCTCCCGAAATGTTGGTTTCACCGGCCGACTGCGCGATGACCGGATGCCCCGCCAGCAGCGTGACGGCGAGGCAGAAATGCAGCAGGTATTTTTGGAAGGTTCGTAACACTTCCGGTTCTAATAAAAGTCGATTTTCCATAGAGTTCTTTTAAAGTCGGTGACAGCAACGTGAAGCTTCAATGATATCAAGGTTGGCCAAACCATGGGTCAAAGTAATGCAGGGCTTATTAAGAAATGATTAATAAAAGATTAATCAAACCTTACCGGAGAAGAATTTTATCTAATTTTTAAATAAAATAATCCAATAAGGAAAAACTGCGGAGATGTACGTGAAGGGCCTCTGGGTGGAACTACGCGAAACGTGACCGCTAAATAACAACACCCCACGTTTGGTGTTTTTTCAGTGCCGGATTGTCTCGGATAGCATTATATTTATTTACAATTAATTGATATACAATCAATTGTAACCGAAAAACAATTAACTGCAAATCCCCATCCGTTCCTAAAATTCACATTCATGGAAACTCACGATTACAAAAAAGCGGCCTGGCTGGCACTCGCTCTCGTCTTATTATTTGTTGCAGGCTGGGAAATCTATTGGCGCAACCAGGGTTTCGCGCTTTCGTTCAACGACGATGAAAGTCTCTGGGCGCACAACCGAAAAAAGATCTACAACACCGCACCCGGCCAGCCAGTCATCATTGGCTCGTCACGCGTAAAGTTTGACATTGACCAGGAAACCTGGGAAAAAGAAACGGGTTACAAGCCCGTGCAGCTGGCGTTGGTTGGCACATCGCCCCGCCCCATCCTGCGCGATCTGGCGAATGATCCCAAGTTCAAAGGCACAGTGCTGGTAGGCATTACCGAGGGACTTTTCTTCTCCGCCGATGGCTCATTTATGGAAGACAGGGCGGCCAAACGACTGGCATTTTATCCCAGATGGTCGCTTTCGCAGCAGGTCAGTTTTCAACTGAACCATATCCTGGAAAGCAACCTTATTTTCCTGGATGAGGAGCGCTTTTCGCTCAATTCGCTGCTCAAAAGGCTGCCCATAGAAAGTCGCCCCGGCGTATTTGTTTTCCCGAATTTCCCCCTGCAAATGGGCTATACAATGGCGAACAGACAGGAGGTTTTTAGTGACGCATTTATGGCGGATACGGCTGTGCAACACGGCGTCCAATATGTGTGGAGCTACCTGGGCATGCTGGAAACCAAACGGGGCTTTTCGGGAGACACGCTTTCTAACATTATTTCTTCCGTGAAGGGGTCGGTTGACAAGATCAGGGCGAGAGGCGGCAGTGTCACATTTTTGAGGATGCCTTCCAGTGATCCAGCTTGGTCAGCCGAAAAGCAAACCCATCCCCGCGAGCTCTACTGGGACCGGCTTTTAAGAGAAACAGGCGCACCCGGCATCCATTTCACTGATTACCCGGAACTCTCCAAGTATATATGTCCCGACTGGTCGCATTTAAGCCCGGCTGATACAAAGCCATTTACAAAAGACCTGATCCGGATTATTGAAGAGAAAAATCGGGTAACACTTCGCAAAACATCAGCCATTCCAAAAATTCAATAACATGGTATTCAACTCATATACTTTCGTTCTGTTTTTCATCTTGCTGCTGGTTTTGCATAACCTGCCGTTTTCATGGAAAACCAAAAAAATCAACCTGTTACTGGCCAGTTATCTGTTTTATGCGCTCTGGAATCCGCCTTTTATCCTGCTGCTGTGGCTTTCTACGGTCGTGGATTATTACATGGCGCGCCTCATTTCCGTAACCGAAGACAAAATGCGCCGGAAAATGTGGCTGGCAGTAAGCCTTGTTCTGAACCTGGGCATGCTGAGTTATTTTAAATACGGCGGCTTCCTGCTCGAAAACTTCACGGCGTTAATGGCCAGTATGGGCATTGTGTTTCAGGCAGTAAAACCGGACATTATCCTTCCGGTAGGGATTTCATTTTACACCTTCGTAACATTGTCCTACACGATCGACGTATACAGACGCAAGTTTGCACCGGAACCATCGTTCCTCAACTTCGCCTTGTTCGTTACCTACTTCCCGCATTTGGTTGCCGGCCCTATCGTTCGTCCTGAGGATCTGATACCGCAATTTAAAGAACCGCGTAAAGCGACCTCCTATCAAATGTTGTGGGGACTTTTCCTGCTTTCGCTGGGGTTGTTTATGAAGGTTGTGATTGCGGATGGCTGGATGGCCGAACCGGCGGACTTCATTTTCAGTTTGCCCTTTCCGGTTAATCCACTGGACGCCTGGTCGGCAGTGCTGGCCTTTTCAGCTCAGATTTTCTGCGATTTTGCCGGTTACTCCACTTGTGCAATCGGCGTTTCGCTTTGCCTGGGCTTTACTTTGCCCGAAAATTTCCGATTCCCATACGCCGCCATCGGCTTTTCCGATTTCTGGCGCAGATGGCACATTACGTTATCCACCTGGCTTCGCGACTATCTGTATATTCCGCTTGGCGGAAACCGATCAGGCGGTTTCAGAACATATATCAACCTAATGATCACCATGTTACTAGGCGGACTTTGGCACGGCGCTTCATGGAATTTTGTGATTTGGGGTGGTTTGCATGGCTTGTTCCTGTGCATTGAACGACTGATCCGCGGCATTCCGAAAAGACAAAAAAACACGTCCCTGGCCGAAGATATGGTGATTCAAGCCACGATCATCCCAATCCGGAGCAAAAACATGTCCAATTTTCTGCTGGCCTTGTTTACATTATTTCTTGTCAACATTACCTGGGTCTTTTTCCGGTCACCGGACTTTGGGTCGGCCATGCGCATGTTGCTTTGCATGTTCGGTGTGATCACGCAAGGCCCCAAAATGCTGGCAACACCTGATATGCTTAAAATTGCCATTGTGACGGTCGCCCTTTTCTGCACACACTGGTATATGCGAGACAAAACCGTTCGATCAGTTTTCGGCAGATTTCCCTGGTGGCTTCTGGGGACAATCTGGTCTATTATGCTGATCCTGATTATTCTAACTCAGAAAAGCACAAGCTCCTTTATCTATTTTCAATTTTGATAAAACGCGCAGCGCGTGCACATTTACAACCGAAATCATTACTTTGCATGGACTATTCTGAACAATAGCCCATGCAATTATATCCATCACCAGCGCTGGCTCCGTACATTCTGCATTATCTGATCCTTGAAGATCATGCAGTCCGGCCGTCCAGGCATCGTTTCTTTCCGGACGGACACCCGGGCATTGCATTTCATTTTGGTGATGCTTTTTTGCAACAGGATTTTCATTCCAAAGCCCCCGTTAAACACCCGGAAAGCTTTATATACGGGCAGGTTAACCATCATTTTGACTTAATTTCCGGAACAAAAATCGGCATGCTCATTGTGGTTTTCAAACCGTTCGGACTTTCAGCATTTATGAAAATGCCCGCGAAATCACTTGCGAACCAAACACTTGCATTAGCTGAAATTTTCCCTCAAACGGCTGGCCCATTAACGGATCAGGTTTTGGGTGCGCAGGATCATCATGCTCGTATCGAGGTCATTGAATCTTTTTTAATGAGTCAATTAGCATATAACAAACACGATATCAGGCTTGTAACTGCTTGTACTAAAATGATAGACAATGCATGCTCACCCGTTCCAGTCCGTGTGCTCGCAGAAAAGCTGTCTGTTACGGAAAGAAGTTTGGAACGTGCGTTTGACCTTCACATTGGTCTTTCTCCAAAATTATACTGCCGCATTGCACGCTTGCAGCGTTATCTCAAACTCAGAAAAAACAGCCCCGACATGTCATTAACCGCGCTGGGTTACGAGGCCGGTTATTACGATCAGGCGCATTTTATCAAGGATTTTGCGGATCTGGCTGGCATCACCCCTTCGCAGTACGATCAAAATACGAACCGGCTGGCAGTAAATTTGATGCAGATCTCGGTTCCAAGCATAGTTTAATTTTGTCGGATTTTTACAATTCGGGCTTTTCCGTTGCGTTTAGTTTTGCAATTAAAAACGGGACCATGGAAAATCTTAAAATAGCAACAGCGCAGTTTGAAAACAGAAGCGGTGATAAGGCCTATAACCTCGAAACCATCGATAATCTCGCGGGCAAAGCAGCTACTGACGGTGCACAGGTGATCGCATTCCATGAATGCTGTGTCACTGGTTATTCATTTGCAAGAAAGCTTGATCGCGCTCAGCTGACCGAACTCGCTGAAATCATTCCCGACGGGCCAAGCATTCAAAAACTCATTGAAATTGCTACCAGGCATAACATTGCAGTTTTGGCCGGACTTTTCGAAAAGGACGAAGAAGGAAATCTGTTTAAAGCCTATGTCTGCGTTGATAAAACAGGTTTAATCGCCAAATTCAGAAAGCTGCACCCGTTCATCAACGGACATCTCACACCGGGCAATGAATACGTTATTTTCAATCTTTACGGCTGGAATTGCGGGATTTTGATTTGCTATGATAACAACATTGTAGAGAATGTTCGGGCGACAACATTGCTGGGTGCTGACATTATTTTCATGCCGCACGTGACCATGATGACGCCTTCGACGCGGCCAGGTGCAGGCTTCGCGGACCCGGCTTTGTGGGAAAAAAGACAGGAAGATCCAACCTCGCTCAGACTGGAATTTGACGGGCTGAAAGGTCGGGCATGGCTCATGAAATGGCTGCCGGCCCGCGCTTATGATAATGCCATTTATGCCGTTTTCTCCAACCCGATCGGTATGGATGACGACCAGTTGAAAAACGGATGTTCGATGATCCTGGATCCATTTGGTGACATCATTGCGGAATGCCGGAAACTGGATAATGACATCGCCATCGCTACATTAACCCCGGAAAAATTGACACAGGCAGGTGGTTACCGCTATAAAATGGCGCGCCGCCCTGAACTTTACAAGGACATTATCGGTGCCGAACATGCTTCTAGTCAGAAAGTGGTTTGGTTAACCTAAGCACCTGAATAAGAGATCGATGCGCGGACGGGTTTAGTTAATGATAAATTCGGCCGCCGCATTTTTGTATTCCCCGGCTTGCAGTTCCTGCTTCATTTTACGAAAACTGTGCAATGGTCCCTGGGCTGAAAAAGTGTTCACAACCCAGGCAGGAATGTCACCGCCGGGATCGACCTGTAATGTGTATACGATGTTGATTTTATCTTTGGATAGCGGTTTAATAATCCAGATACCCTTCGAATGGCTTATGCGGACAATGCCTTCCTTATGCGCTACGAACCCGGGGACTGCGGGTGCATCCACCGTCACAATTTTCGTAAGCTTATCCTGGCTTACTCGGATATGAGCCACAAAATCACGGTTTGAAAGCGGCCAGGGCATGCTAACCTCAGAATAATAATACAACTCTGAGGGAGAAACTTTTTTCAGCAAATCGCAGGATTTGGTATGAAACACCCAGGCTTCGGCGGCTTTTACGTCCAGCAACATGGCAACCAATTCGCCGGCACTTGCCTTTACTTCACATTCAACACGCAATGCATTGATCCTGGAACCGGGAACACTTTGCGAAAACACCCTGATGCCTTCGGATTCAGTAACAAGCTTCCAGTCGCGTTGCGCGAAAGCATTTGCGATTATCAACGAAAACAAAACAGAAAGACTTAAAAACCGGAGCATGCAAGCGAAATAAACGTTCATTCCTCCATTTGGAACGCTGCTAGGCTGTTTTTAATTCGGCATTTTTAAAAGTGATGCGCAGATTTAATTCAGGACGGCTTGAATAGCCTGACCCCGTAAGCGATCAGCAGCAGGCCAAAAATCTCGATTGCCATACGCCCCATGCTGATTTGGTAAAACAACGAGGGCAGATCGTTATAAAGCCTGTCGGAGAAGAAAAGGATCAGGATGGAGAATGTATTAATGCAGAAAAAGCCCCAAACGATCAGATTAAGTGCATCCGTGCTGAGCGAATTGCCAATTTTATTGATAAAATGCTGTTTGAAAAATAATACGGAAACCACGATCAGATACAATGCAAGGCAGAATGACCCGATCTTCTGTGCATCCTTATAACCTTCGCCAAACAGCGTATTAAGGATCTCCAAAACAAATAAACAAACGGAAACAATGCGGATAAGCTTTCCCGTCTGCCCTTTCACAATGCGACTGAAAAAAAGTCCCAGAAACCAGAATTCATTTAAATAATAAAGTGGCGAAATAAAAAATGTGTCGTCAATTTCAAATCGCGTGAGATAAGGCACAAAAAAATCTGGAAATGTATTAACCAGACCGATAAATGATGATTCGAAGATCGCAGTTACCAGCGCAAACAATGCGTACCAGAACAATGGCCGCAACACAGCATAGTCCGGTACGCCGCCATAACGCAGCAAAAAAACGCCTGCTATGGCGCCTCTTGCTGCTAAAAGTGCATATCCGATCTTGATTACTAATTGTCCAAACTCCGATTCTGTCATGTTGGAATGCGCACTTTTACACCTTCTCCCGCGTCACCACCTTCTTGCCCGCACTTCGCGTCACTGCCTGCAATGATAAGGGAACGGCTGGGTTCGTTGTAAATGTAAATGTTTAAAACGATGAACGACCCTCTGAGCATCTGATCTTCCAGAACGCCGCGCTCGACGACAAATCCGCTCCCAATATCCTGCTTTTTAAGATATTTGAAAATCCTGATATCAGGCTTTCCATTGGCGCGCTTGATAATGCGGATCAAAATACCATCGGCTCGCTTCCCGGAATTCATGGTTCGAAAAATGCTCGCCTTCGTCCGGCATTTCTGTGTAAAACCTGTCGGCAACGGCACCGGGTTGATCGTAACTTCCTCGAAATCTGTCTTATTAATGATAAAATTTGGCATGATGGGGTCGTTTGAATTTTAGTTATTTGGTAAAAGTCTCATATTCAACATATTTTGGGAATACTTTCAGAATAATGGTCCGCAGTTCTTCGAAGGAATAAGGTTCTTTGTAATGTATGCCAATGGTCGGGAGGTCGGAGAGCGAAACGTAGCATCTTTCTTCACCCTGTTTGAAAACCATGAAGGTGAGATCGCCGGGTTGCAGATGCAGCAGCGTATAATTGGGTTCAAAATGATTCACCTGCTTTCCGGTTCCATGCCCGCCGAACTTCAACTTGACGCTGGCCACATTCTCGTCCGTAAAATAGCTTTCACGGATGCCGACAAACTCATAAACGGCACGCGCTTTATCTGTGGCCGGTTTTTCGGAGATCATGATTTCGAGGCTTTCCTTTTTTCCCGCCAGCACTTTGAGCAGTTTCAGCTCTTCGGCAGGCTCGCCGTTCAAAAACGCAGAAAGCGTTTGGTAATGCGACGTAATAACCGTTTCCCGGACTTTCAGATCCTCTAACCGGACCCTGAAAATGGATTCGTCCAGGAAAAATCCCATCACCATATTCCGGATGTCTTCAATACCGCCAGCATGCTGCATATCGGAAGGTTCCAAACTTGCATCTTCCATTGGCAGGACAGTCTGCAAAGCCACGGCCATTTTTAAAAAATTGGTCGTCACCGAAACGAGCGAAGGTTCCTGGCCATTCCTGTTTTGGAGGTTATTATAATCTAAATAGGCAATTTTTCCGGGTCCCGTTGTGCAAATGTCGGTCCTTTGCTGGTTTGCGAACGGATCAACTACACGTAACAGTTTCACTCCTTCACTGACCTGGCAATTCGTTACCACCACCGCATGGTTACCGTTTTGAATGCCCGGATATTTCATACCGAGAATGACCGGTTTACCTGCCTCTGTGTAGCGTCTCAGCGAAGTAAAACTTGGAATATTTGCCTGAAAGCGCTGTTTCGCATGAATACCAAAAACCTTTTTCAGGATTTCCTGATAATATTTTTTCTCGGGGCGCAGGGACGGATAACCATCTCCTATCGCGCAAAAAGTAGTCAGCATAGTCAGGTTAGCATTTAAAGTGCCTTCGATTGTGTAATATTCTTTCAGAATGCGACGCTGTAAGGGCATTTCAGATCTCGGAATGTTGTCGAAATCGCCCTGCCCGTGCAGAAACCGTGCGACCATTTCGATGCAGGCCGCCCAGCAAATGGTGGAATGCACCTGCCGGATGTTTGGAAAGTTGGAAACGCTCATTTTAGTTCAGGGGGTTATACAAGCCGCCATTCCAATGCTTTTACAACAGCTTCGGGAGCGGAATTGACATGAAGCTTTTCGTAAATGTGGTTCACATGTGTAGCAACGGTGCTGAACGAAATATTGCAGGCATCCGCGATCATTTTATAACTCATTCCTTTTACCATATGTCGCAAAACCTGCTGCTCGCGCTGGGTAAGCTCCACAAAGGTTAGCTCGCTCTTAACAAACTGATGCTGAAACATTTCCAGCACACGACGCGCAATGGAAGGCGACAGGTGCGAGCCACCCGTATTCACTTCCTGGATCGCTTTGACGTAAACTTCCGGGTTGGGATTCTTAATGATGTAACCCGATGCGCCGGAACAGATCGCCTGGAAAATCTTGTCGTCGTCCTCGAAAACCGTTTGTATCAGGACTTTCACATGCGGCGCATTTTTCCGGATTTCGACCATAGCGTCAATGCCTGACCTTTGCGGCATTTGAATGTCCATGAGCACCACATCCGGCTTGTGTTTTTTTACGATCGGCCACGCTTCTTTTGCGTTTGGGTAAGCGTCAATGAACCAGATGCCGTCGGCTGCGGACAGATACATGGCGAGGCTTTCCCGCAGATTTTTATTATCCTCAAAAAGTAAGACGCGAATCATGCAATTGACCTTTTTTCAGGTGATAAGTTGAACACTTGCTGATGACAAATTTCGCAGCTTATTTCAGGATAAAATATCAACAATTCTATGGATATTTTATCCGTACATTAGAGTGCAATGTCCGTTTTAAGACGCGTCCCTTTCCCTTTTTCAGACTCTATAAATAACTGGATACCAGCCTCATTGGCGCGATCCCTGAAATTTGCGAGACCATTCCCATTGCTTTCAGCGGCCATATCGAACCCTATCCCGTTGTCTTCAATTCCAATGTGGACCGTGTCCCGGGAGCGCGACACGTGTACCCAGACCATGCTGGCTTCGGCATGTTTTACAATGTTGTTGATGGCTTCTTTGAAGATCAGATAAACGCTTTTGCGCTGGTCCATTGTGAAGTTAACCTGCCCAAGATCTGTTTCCACCTTGAAATCAAAACCAATGTCCCGGCTAGACAAAACGCCCGAGGCAAAGGACTCCATACGGTCGAAAAGTTTGTAAATGCTATCATTCTTCGGATTGATCGTCCAGACCGTATCCTGCATCAGCGAAACGGATTCCTTGGAATTGGCAATGATCTTTTCCAGAACGGGAAGCATTTCAGGCGGTGCATTTTTTCGTAAAACTTCTACAAAAATCGCAATGCTGTTCAGGTTTGAGCCCACTTCATCGTGCAAGTCAGCAGCGATCTTATTCCTGACGTGCTGCATGCGCAGCTTTTGCCGGAAATCGTAAAGCAGGAATAAATAAATGCTGACGCCGATGAGCACCAAAATGTAAACCACAATAGAAGGAATAAACCACCATTGATTCCAAAATCCCTGCTCTTTCTTAATATAGATTTCAGATTGGGAAAGCTGCCGCCCGCCCGCCTGCGCTTTGATATGATAAATATAATTACCGGCATCCAGGCCAACATATCGGGAAACAGGATAGCGGGATTCAATCCATTCATTATCAACCCCTTCCAACCTGTAAAGGTAAGAAACCGAATCGGCCTTAATGCTCTTGAATTCTAAAATGAGATCATTATCGCCCGCTTTGAGCTGGATCGTGTCGCGTGAAAACGTGCGCGGTTTGCCATTAACCAAAAACTTCCCGATCTGCAATTGCGCAAAGCACCATTGTGAAGAGATTACCAACAGAAACGAGAGCGTAAAGCGCATGGTAACAGGCAATGGTTCAAGGTTTTAAGAATGTTCACCAAAGTACAAGAATATGCTCTGGTAAACAAGCCTTTTCCGCGACACATGCCGGTTTCTGATGGACTGAATGTCTATTTTATCAGGAAATCCGCCTGATCTGAAATGCTGACAATCTCTTCGGTGAGCAGGTCGCCTTTGAAAGGGTCAACAGGCGTATAACTGCTTGTGTGAACATCTTTGTAGGGTTTGTTGCTGGCGAGATTATAAGCGGTAATAATGGACCACCGCGGATGATCCGACAAGTTCGCAGCAGAAGCATGCAACACATTGCAGTGGAAAAACGCAGTATCTCCCGCTCCCATTTCCAGGTAATCCAGCGGCATGATCTTCAATGCTTCGTTCACCTTTTCCATATCCGCACCCACCTGCTCACCCGCGAAGCCATGCTCCACGCGACCCATTTTATGCGAGCCACGGATCATTTGAAGACAACCGTTTTTCTTTGTTGCGGGCGTTAATGCGGTGATAACACTCAGCATTTCAGGCAATAGGAACCCATTGTTTTTATACCAATATCCATAATCCTGATGCCACTCCCACGCACCGCCCGTCCTGGGTTCCTTTTGCATTAATTTGGAATGGTAGTGCGCAGCTTTTCCATCCAGAATCTGTTCCACTGCATTTACAATGCGCTCAGAACGAGCGAATTTACTGTAAATGCTCTCATCAAGCGCGTACCAGAGCGCCAGCTTGGTTTTGAGGCCGGCGGCGTCAATCCGGTCGTAACTTTTGCTGGTGATCACATCGTCGCTTGTTGCTACGCGATAGAGCAGGTCTACTTCGTTTCTGGAGAAAAATTCACGCACCACAACGTAACCGTCGCGATGATAAGATTCGAGGTGTTCAGGGGTAAACTGCATGATTATGAAGTCTAAGATTTTACAGAATCAATGTTGGGGACAAGCAGGTGAATGATGACTAACGCTAACGAATACATGGAAGCGGCGACGATGAAAATGCTTTTAAAACTGCCTGTGGCTTCCAGCAAATGTCCCGTAGCGGTGGCCATCAGCATGCCGCCCACCGCGCCGGCCATGCCGATGAATCCCACGATTTTGCCCGTGTCTTTCCTAGGAAAAAAATCAGTTGCCAATGTATACATGTTCGCGGACCAGCCCGTATGCGCCGCCATGCCCAGTCCGATCAGCAGCACCGCAGGCCAGAGCGTTCCGATGCCGGAAACGAAATAAATAGGCATGACCATCAAGGCGCAGATCAGCAGTGTCGTTTTCCGCGCGGCGTTCACCGACCAGCCCATTTTCAGGAATTTGGAAGAAATCCAGCCGCCACCAATGCTTCCCGCATCTGCGATCAAATAAGCCGTAATCAGTGGCAAACCCATTTTGTCAATGTTAATGTGGTAAGTCTGATTCAGAAATTTGGGAAGCCAGTAAAGGAAAAACCACCAGATCGGATCGGTGAGAAATTTGCCCGCAGCCAGCGCCCAGGCCTTTCTGGTTTTCAGGATTTCGAGCATTGTAGCCGATGGCGCATCTTCGGCAACCTGGTCAGAATTGATCAGGGCAAGTTCTTCGTGATTAACATCAGGGTGTTTTTCGGGCGCTTTGAAAGCTTTTATCCAAAATAACAACCAGACGAAACCAAGCATTCCGGTGATAATGAACGCCCATCGCCAGCCATAATGGATGGCAATGAATGGCACAACCAGCGGCGCGACAATGGCCCCGATATTGGACCCTGAGTTAAAAATCCCCGTAGCCAGCGCCCTTTCTTTTCTCGGAAACCATTCCGAAATGACTTTTATCGCCGCCGGAAAATTACCCGATTCGCCCATGCCCAAAGCCAGCCTTGCTACACCAAAACCAGCCGCCGAGCCCGCAAAAGCGTGCCCAACCGCCGCCAGCGACCATATGAAAATTGAAATGATATAACCCTTCTTAGTCCCTAGATAATCGATCAGCTTCCCGGCGAGCAAAAGTCCGATGGCGTATGAAAACTGAAACGCGGTGACAATGTAGCCATATTCGACTTCCGACCAGCCGATCTCCGTTTGCAGTTGAGGCGCA
Source organism: Dyadobacter fanqingshengii (assembly GCF_023822005.2). GTDB lineage: Bacteria > Bacteroidota > Bacteroidia > Cytophagales > Spirosomataceae > Dyadobacter > Dyadobacter fanqingshengii. The sequence continues at coordinate 1,279,825 of NZ_CP098806.1, read as the reverse complement.
AGAATCGCAAGCACCTGGCGGTCAATATAATTAATGGTCGTGGCGAAAAACAGCAAGGCGCAAATCCACCAGCGCATGACAGAAGGTTTATTGATAATGAGCTCTTGCGGATTTTCTGCCAAGGTGTTCATTTTCTGCTCGTTAAATTGGCTTCGTAACGCTTCCAGACTTCCATGGTGCTGCTGATCAGCAATGGCTTATTGCCTTTGATATTATAGCATTGAACACCGATCGGGCCCTTGAAACCGAGATCTTTCACGACATATTTTACCAAACCGTAAGTATCAAATGTGCCCTGACCAAGCGGCAAAATGTAATCATCCCAAACATTCTTTTTGTCCGTGATCACGTCATTAGCACCCGATATGGTGATCATTTTCAGATGCGGTTTCATGGCCATAAGCTGCTCGTGAAGCGTTTTGCGTTCGTCGGCAGTGGTGGTTGCGAGCCAGTGGCAGAGATTGAAGGTTAACCCTGAATTTTTGCGGTCGATCTTCTTAACCAGGGCCAATGCATGATCTGTTTTTTCGACATAAAAGCCATAATGCGGATAGATTGCCAAGTCCAGACCGGAGGCAGCTGCCAGATCTGCGAGTTGCCGGACTAGTCTGACAGTCAGCGTGTCTGCTTGTCCGTCGGATGACTTGTAACGTTTTGATTCACTGATAATGTAAGGCGCAATGATGGTTCCGCTTCCTTTTAACGCCTTAATGAATTCAGGCAGACGCGGATCCATATACGGCTCTTCCAGATTGAGCTTTACATAGAAGTACGATCCTTTGAAATGATGCTTGTCCAAAGCCGCTTTCATCCCTTCAAAACTCTCGGTCTGGTTTATCTCAATTCCGTCAAATCCTGCCTTTTTAATGAGCGCAACCTGCTTATCAAATGTGCTGTAAACTGAGTCCCCGCGGATGATATTATGAAGTGTAAAAAATTCATTATCAATACCTTGACCGGAACAATGTCCCATTTGCAAACAAAAATTAAAGATCAGCAAAAAGTATTTCATAGCATGCTTTGATTAGGATTACAAAACCCATTCTTTTCTGGCCAAAGGAGCAGCCAGCAATGCGTTTGCAGCATTATTGCCGTCAAAAAGCTCCTTTTCAGGATTCCATTTCAGTTTCTGGCCGGTCTGGCAGGCGATAAGCCCTATTTGCGAAATGGAGATCGTGCGGTGACCTACTTCCAATGGTTCCAATGTCTTGCGATTGTTCCTCACGGCTTCGATAAAATCGGCCTTATCCCACAGGGTTTTGGATAAATCCAGCTCACTGGAAGTGGGTTTCGAATTAAGTATGGCCGGGTTACCGGCTGTAATTGCGCCTGGAAAACCTTCCACATAAATCCACCCTTCCGAACCGGTGTAACGGATGCCCGGCTTGCTGGTTGGCGTTTGCTGACACGTCATTTCAACCCCATTTGCATAACGGTAACTCACCTGAAAATTGATCATGGAGTTCCAAAGACTTTTCGGAAACTCGCCGCTGCCTTCCACCTCCACCGGGCCGGAATATTCGCTGTTATTAGCCCATTGCGCCATGTCGAAATAATGTGCGCCCCAATTCGAGATCATCCCCTGCGCATAAGTGTCCACACGCATCCAGTTTGGCCTTTTTTTCAAATCAAATGGGGTATGCACGCGCATATCCGTGTAAGGCACGTAAGGCATGGGGCCGAGCCAGAGATCATAGTTTAACTCCTTCGGAACAGGCATATCAGCCTGGCTTGGAACCGGATCCGGATCGGAAGGAAAAGTGATCTCCACTTTCTGCAACTGCCCGATACGACCGTTGCGAACTAGCTCAACAGCGTGATTCTGAGGCCTTACCGAACGAAATTCACTGTCTGTCCGATTTACAATGCCATACTTTTTAATGGCTTCCACAAGGTCTCGGCCCTGATGTACGCTCATACTGAGCGGCTTTTCGCAGCTCACGTGTTTTTTAGCGCGTGCAGCCATCATGGCCATGGGAACGTGCCAGTAATCCGGTGTCGAGATCATGACGGCGTCAATGTCTTTTCTGGCGATAATTTCCCGGAAATCCTGGTGTTCAGAACAACCTTTGTACGCGCCTCCCGGCTTGCTTTTGCTATAATGTGTCTCCACAACCTGCTTAGCCTGAGCCATTCGCCAGCTGTCCACATCGCAAACTGCCAGAATCTGCGCTTCGGGAATTTCAAGCAATCCCGGCACCCGCGCACTGATCGTTTCCAAGTCCGCGCCTTGCAAATTCTGGCCGAAGCCCTGCCTGCCCGTGCCGATTAAACCAACCGTTACCCTGTTAGAAGGCGCATTTTTACCAAAAACAGATGCCGGAACAATGGTAGGAAAGCCGATCATTGCCGCAGCCGCAGCCGATTTTTCAATAAAATTTCTGCGGTTCATAATTCCCTGATTTTGATGTTCCGAAATGCGACGCTGTGACCGTGGTCCTGGAAAAGAATGTAACCCTCCGGAATGGAGCCAAAGCCCTGATAATCTTTGTATTTACTATCCATGATCCCTTGCTTGAATGCGGCATCTTTCCTGTTCACATCCAGCACCTTGACCTCATCCAGCCAGTGTTCAATCTGCTCGTTTTCTATTTTTATTTTTGAAATGTGCCAAACCTCCATTTTTACATCCGGTTTTTCGGCTGCCATGACGTCATAAATGGAAGCTGTTTTCAAGTCCTGCGGCAAAAGCTTGTCCTGATAAATGTAGGTGGCATCGTCGATAAGCTGATATTCGTAACCCGCTTGCGATCCTTTCTCGGGTTTTGGCAGTCGCTCTTCAATAAAATATTTCACACCAGAATTGCCGCCTTTTCCAAGCTTCCATTCGAATACCAATTCGAAATTCCTGTATTTTTTCTGCGTCACAATGTCGCCCGCGTCACCCGATTCTGCGCCTTCAGAAAGTTCTCCTCGCAACTCACCGTCCTTTACAACCCATCCGTGTTTCGGAAACACCGTGCTGTAAGCGCCACGCCAGCCATTTGTGGTTTTGCCGTCGAATAGCAATTTCCATCCTGCATCCTGCTCGGATTTTGAAAGCGAATTTTTGTTTTGGGCCTGGCCGGACAAACCGGTAAACATTACGAAGAGTAAAAGGAAGGAAATTCGCATCATATTTAAATTCGTTTCTTGCAAAATTCAATTAAAAACATTCATTTTTCTAATGGTCTTTTTGCAATAAATAACATTTTATTTGCATCTTGAATTACATTGTAAGTGATATTGCAAACTTGGCGACAAAGTCCAAGCTCTTTTTTCTAAACTACATGCGTCCCAACCGACTGAATGTTCCGCAGAATGATGCCCGGTCGTTTGACCTGCGGCATGAATTTGTCCCCTTTTTTACCAATCCCTGGCATTTTCATCCCGAAATTGAGCTAAACCATGTCATTAGTGGCGCAGGAACGCGTTTCATCGGCAACTGCATCGAGCGCTTTGAAAGTGGCGAGGTAATTTTAATAGGGAAAAACCTGCCGCATTACTGGAAAAACGACAACATTTATTACCAACCCGATTCAGGCGTGATGTCGGAAGCAATGGTTGTTCGGTTTTCCGAGGACTTTGTAGGCAAAGATTTCTTTCAATTGCCAGAAACCAGTGCCATTGCGACGCTTCTGGATAAAGCTGCAGCCGGAATCAAATTACTGGAACCACTTCGCTCCGAAATCGCGGCGCAGCTGCAAACGTTGATCCGGATGGAGGGCTTCGAACAACTGATGTTTCTGATGTCGCTACTGCATAAAATGGCGGTTTCACCACATTTGCAACCGCTTTCGACACCTTATGCACCTGGGCGCTCGCTGGCGAAGAACAGCAACCGGCTTAGTCAGGTGAAGGCTTATTTACATGAACATTTCACCGGGCAGATTTTCCTGAATGAAGTGGCGGATCTGGCTAATATGAACGAAAGCGCATTCTGCCGCTATTTCAAATCACAAACCGGCCAGACATTGATCCAGTATGTTACCGACCTGCGCGTTCGTTATGCGTGTGAGTTGTTGATCAAAAGCGAAGAATCGGTCACGCAAATTTGCTTTCAGGTCGGATTCGAGAATGTTTCGCATTTCATACACGCGTTCAAAAAGTTGCGGGGACAGACGCCTTTCGAGTTTAAAAAGGGCAAGCAGCCGGCTTATCTCCCAAGCTTTACACCAAAGGAAATATAACCCAGTTTGCCATTTCGCTGGTTATAACCTGCACCCGATCCCGTTACACCTGGTTGGACCTTCGTATGAACCGGGAGATAATTGGGATAGTAATTAACGAACAATCCCACCGCCTTGTAACCGATTTCAGCAAGATAACTGACCCCGAAATTGCTGTTTTTACCTCTAAGCTCGTATCCTTTCCCGGATATGATCGGGCTAATTGTCGTGGTTTTGCCGCCGTCCGGCGTGTTCACATTCAAGACGGCACTTTGGGCAGCCGGATCCATGTTTTCAAAGATCTTATTGTAATTAAGTCTCGCCCCAATGCTGAAATACCAGGTCGATTGCCCTTTTGCATTTTTGAGAGAAAACCTGGGCGCAACCTGAGCAAAGGTTTGAAACGCATTAAAATCAGATTGGGAAGCCGCGATCCCCTCCCTTCCCAAAAGCGAGAATGCACGGCCGGAAACTTCGCTAACGTCCTCATTAGGAACATTTTCCAAAATATTCCAATGTACATATTGCTGGATAGTGACACCTGCCCCGATGCCATAACGCAAGGAAAGATTCGCTTTTGGCATTGTCACCAGTTTCATATCATGCAATACCGAAGCACTCAATGAGAGCTTGTTACGCAGCAGAATCTGACTTTGTAACGTGGCAGTCGGATGATTCAGCGCACTTGGCGGCGGGTTAAAAAAAACATATCTGTTGACGTGGGATCCTGTGCCCAGATGCAAATTAAGGAATGTGTTTTGCAAAAATTTCTCACGCCATCCTGTCGGATTCGGCATTTCGGAATTCACAAAAGCAGCGTTTTCAAGCTTAACATTGAGGACCTGCGCGGTGTCCTGGTTTGCCTGCCTGAAATTCAGGTCCCTAATAATGCGGTTCAGATCCAGCTGTTCGAGATTTTTTAGATCTTCTCCGGTCTTTCCGTAAAAGATCACTTTGCTATTGCTTCCGGCTTTCAGAATGATGGTATCCGGCTCAGCGGCGTTTGAAAGTGGGCAAAGCAATGTTGTTAAACAAACAAAAAGTAAGTTCATGGCTAATAGATTTTAAGTATATAATAAGATAAAACTAGTGTTGCTTTGAAGGATTGTCCGGCGCAACCACCGTGGGATTTTCGACAAAACTATGACGTACGAAAGACCAGAAAGCCTTGTCATTGTCAATGTAGCGGGTTCGCAGCCGCCTTGTTTCACGTTCCTCTTTTGCCTTTTTGAACATGATTTGCAATGCTGTGAGCGGGATTTCTTCCTGCCGACCAGGCAATTCAATCTCCGCTGTCAAAACCCGCTCCTTTACGGGCAATGTTGGTTTTGTCTCTGTTAATGCCAAAGAATCCGGATTTGCTTGTGCAACGAGTTCAGGATTATTTTCAAACATTTTCTCCGGATTCACGCCAAACATTTGATCATTGACTGTGGCTGCTTCAATTTCAAGGATTGGCTCTTTCATGATTTCAACTCGCTGGACAGTCGCCCGATGAGGCCGAACTTTGGGTTTCTCTTCTACTTCTTTTACGACGGATAAGTGTTTATCAGAATGAGTTTGCACTGTGCGTTGTTTTTCAACATTCTCGATGCTTTCCTTAACCACTGACATTTCCTTTTTATCATTTGGCCACATCCAGAAAATAGCGATCAGGACACTGGCTGCAGCTGGAAGCAGATACCAAATCCACCTGCTCCGCCTCTTATCTTTTTGCTTGATCTTTCCCCAAACTTCTTCTGCATCCCATTTTTCGTCATCGGGATGGTCGTTTAAGGCCAGGTCTTTTATTTTGTTAAATAATTTTTCGTTGTGCATAAATTGGGTCGAGTTCTATGATTCTCTTTTGCAGCATTGATTTGGCCTTGCTAAGTTGTGATTTTGAAGTCCCGGTGCTGATACCGAGCAGTTTTGCTATTTCCGGGTGTGTGTAGCCTTCTATTTCGTATAAATTAAAGACCGTCCGGTAACCCACAGGAAGTTGTTCAATGACCTGAAAAATGGTTTCTGCGGTCAGGCTTTCAATTAAGTCGTTATCTACAACGGCAATAGAAACCTCCTCCTGATCAGGCAAAAATTCAAACCTGCGGTCGCGGCGGATTATTTTCAAACATTCATTTACCAATATGCGCTTCATCCACATTTCAAATGGAGGAACCGCAATAAAACTGGCTGCTGCTACTTTTTGTAAAACAATGTAAAATGACTCTGCAACAGCATCTTGCGCCAGATCATGGTCTGACAAATATCGTTTTGCCAACCGGTATAACTGTTTTCCATACGTGTCGAAAATTTTCCGCTGTGCAACAGGGTCATTTTTCTGAGCTTCGGCAAGAATGGAAAGTGTAGTCAAGATAATTTGGCGATGAACTGTGTTAATAATCATCTCACCCCTGCAACGGTTGCCTGGGGTTGTAAAAGATTATGAAGATAATTGAAGATTCAGTTCCGGGCGCTGTGCCGGTCACGCAGAATGCTTTGCAGTTAATGTGATGTTGTAATTGAACATCCAGATAATGTCAAACTGATCCTGGACCACACCGAAGAGGTCATCATTGATCTGATCATTCAATGCATAAATCACTTTCCCTTCTGCCGCAAGTTTCGTGAAACAACGGATAATTTCCTCCTGATCATCAAATAACAATGCGATAGAGATATCACTGGCCGCGGTAAAATCCTGAGAGCCCATAAAATCGGTCGCCATGATCGTAAACTCCCGGTTGGTCAGCATGGCGTGCATGACCTGGTCGTGCATGCCTTCGGGAAATTCAATGGCAAATGGCGTGTCGCCGATGGTTTCGAGCGTAAGATTTCCCCCAAAACATTCTTTATAGAAGTGCATCGCCTCCTTACAATTGCCATTGAATGTCAGATAGGGTGAAATGCGCGTTGCCATTTTTTATGTTAAATCGGTGCTTAAAACAAAAATAAGGCAACACGGCGGTCTGTAACAGGGATAATACGACAAATTGGGGGGCATTTTGCGACAATTCCCGGTTGGAAAAGCAGTAGAAACCAGGGACCCGTTGTACGATTTACGCTTCCCCCCTTCCGCATTACGTTTCGCCCTTTGCATTTTACGCTTCGCCTGCTGTGCAATGTTTCAGAAATGATATCCTGCAAGATTTGTAACATCATTCAATCAAGATATTAGCCATGAAAAAATTATTACTATTTACTCTTCTATTCGTCGCGGGGCAGCTTGCTGCCGGACAGGCCTTCGCGCAACAGGCGACGCAGACGATCAGGGGCGTGATCCGTGACGAAGTTTCACAAACTCCCGTCATAGGCGCCTCTGTTATGCTCGTGCAGCCAGAAGGTTCAAACCCGATCGGTGCGATAACCGATGTAAATGGAGCCTTTAAAATCACGGGCGTGCCACAGGGAAGGCAAACATTCCGCATCACGTCTGTGGGCTACGAGGAGCAGCGGCTTTCTAATGTCCTGCTGACTTCGGGCAAGGAAGTGATTGTGAATGTTACCATGACCGAAAATGTGCAGGCGCTGAACGAAGTGGTGGTTACAGCCGACCGAAGCAATGACAAATCGAAGACTAACAACGAATTATCGCTCGTTAGCGGGCGCTCTTTCAACATTGAAGACACGAAACGTTATGCGGGATCTTTGGGAGATCCGTCCAGAATGGCAGCGAACTATGCGGGCGTGGTTTCCGGCGACGATTCCCGGAACGACATTGTTGTACGCGGCAATTCCCCGACCGGAATGCTTTGGCAGCTGGAAGGTCTCAACATTCCGAATCCAAACCATTTTGGCTCATTATCGGCCACAGGCGGTCCCGTTAGTTTGCTGAATAACAATGTTTTGGCCAAATCGGACTTCATGACCAGCGCTTTCCCTGCGCAATATGGGAATGCATTATCCGCGGTTTTTGACCTGCGTATGCGTGAAGGAAATAACGAGCAATCGGAGTTTCTCGGGCAGGTTGGCTTTAATGGTTTTGAGCTGGGAGCCGAAGGGCCTTTTTCCAAAAAATCAAAGGCTTCCTATCTTCTGAATTACCGCTATTCTACACTCGGGGTGTTCAAGGCGCTTGGCATTAACTTTGGAACTGGTAATGCTGTCCCTGATTATCAGGATCTTAATTTCAAAGTGGCTGTTCCCACGGGTGCGAAAGGCAAGCTGACATTGTTTGGCATCATCGGCGCCAGCGATGTCCAATTCCTTGGTAATGATGTGGATACGACGGTTACAGATTTATATGGGACCGAAAATAGCAACACAAAGGTGAGATACGCGACTAACATTCTTGGCGTGTCTTACGAGCATAATATTTCGGCCAAAACATTTGCAAAACTGACGCTCGGCATGAGCACGACGGATCAGAAGTTCAACGGCGATTCGATCAGTACCGTCACGCGGGAAGCCTTTGCCAATTCCGAAGGGCGTTTTAAAACACAAAAATATTCAGCGTCCCTTAATCTTCGGCACAAAATCAATGCAAAACACAGCCTTTATGGTGGCGTGACGACCGATTTGCTCAATTTTGATCTCTATAACCGAAACATGTATCAGGCTGGAAAATTTGATACGGTGCGTGTGAATGTGAAAGGCGAAAACTCATTGCTGACTCAGGCTTACGGTCAATGGAAATACAGGATCAACAGAAGTATGTTGCTCACGACTGGTGTTCACTTTCAGCATTATAGTCTGAATGATAAAATTGCCGTGGAACCAAGATTTGGTTTTCAGTATGCATTCAAAAACGGGCAGTCACTGAGCGCCGGTTATGGGATGAACAGTCAGGCGCAGGATGTTTATACCTATTTTGTACAGACAAAAACACCTGCCGGAGCTGTTTATACAAACAAAGAACTGGATTACACCAGAAGCCATCATTTTGTGCTCAGCTATGAAAACAGACTGACAGAGAACCTGTTATTAAAAATAGAACCTTACTATCAAACGATTAATAACGCACCCGTTGAAAAAACCAAGTCGTCATTTTCAGCACTCAATATGGGCAGTTCCTTCGGCCCCTCTGACCGCGACAGCCTGGTGAATGAGGGAACCGGGAAGAATATCGGGATCGAGCTGACTTTGGAAAGATATTTCAACAAAGGTTATTATTTCCTGATTACCAGTTCGTTATTTGAATCAAAATACAAGGGTAGCGACAAAATTGAGCGTAATACTGCTTTCAATACGCGATATGTTTTGAATGTGCTGGCTGGTAAGGAAATTAAGATTGGCAGGAATAAAAACAATGTGCTGAGCGCCAGCATCCGGTCGACGCTCGTGGGCGGAAAATACATTTCACCGTTAAACCTGGAAGCTTCGAGAATTCGCGGAGATGCAGTTTATGATGAAAGAAGGGCGTTCTCGCTTCGCCAGGATCCCTACTTCCGCACCGATCTCCGGTTTTCGTTCAGAAAAGAATATTTAAGAAGCACGATGGAATTTGCATTGGATCTGCAAAATGTGACCGCCAATCAGAATGTGTTCCAGCAAACTTATAACCCACGGACAAACAGCTTGGCGACTCAGTATCAGCAAGGTTTTTTCCCTGTGCCTCTTTTCAGATATACTTTTTAATTGCATTTTGCATATGTTCGCCGCGACTCGAATGTCGCGGCAAAAAACCGCACAGCCATTTTATGAAAGAGAAATATACATTGAACGATTGGAGGATGCGGTTGGTCGGGATTCCCCTGCTTTCCTTTCTGATTCCGGCGATCATACATATTGAAAATTTCATGAAGCTGAACATTATATTTTTTTATAATGTGCTGATTTCCGCGCTGATAACCGTGGCGCTGTGGGAAGGGAACCGTTTCATTATCGTGAGAATGCGCAGGCTTTTTCCCGATTACAGCCAAACTGACAAACGCCTTTTAACCGAAGCCGTCCTGGCCCTCGCCTACACCTTCGTGGTCACAATGATCCTTGACGAAGTCCTCTGCAAGATCTTTCTGAAGTCGGAAGGAACCATGTTGGGATTCAAGATCAGTCTCATCCCTACGCTCTTGGTTTACCTTGTATATGAGGCCGTTTATTTCTTCGAAGCCTGGAAAGCCAATGTTCGCAAAACAGAATCGCTGATGCGCGAAGGCGTCCAATCACAATTGGAAGTGCTTAAAAATCAGCTCGATCCGCATTTTTTGTTCAACAGCATGAACACCCTGGCGGCATTGATCGACGATGATAACACAGATGCGCAGGATTATCTGGAAAGGCTTTCTGACGTTTACAGATACGTGTTGGTGAGCCGCAATAAGGACACGGTGCTGGTGGAAGAAGAACTCGCTTTTGTGGATGCTTATGTGTATTTGAACAAAATTCGTTTTCGCGATAATTTGCTGGTAGAAAAGGAGTTGTCCAGCGAAACGTATCGGCAGCATGTGACGCCGCTAAGTTTGCAAATGCTGATTGAGAATGCCATCAAGCATAATGTTGCCTCCAAAGAAAACCCTTTGAAAATCACCATTCGCGAAGACAATAATTACCTGGTTATTGCCAATAATATCCTGGAAAAAACCGTCCTTGAAAAATCAACAAGGGTTGGACTACAAAACATCATTAACCGATATAGCCTGCTGACCGAACGGCGCGTTGAGATCTCGCGGAACGATAATGTGTTCAGCGTCAAAATCCCGCTTCTGGCGCAGCTGGCATAGGTTATAGCCGCATTATTTATGAAAGTTGTTATCATAGAAGACGAATATCCGGCCGCAGAGCGGCTGGAAAAACTGATCAGGAAACTTGATCCCAGGATTGAGATCATTGCCGTGCTGGAAAGCGTCGAATCGGCCAGGTTATGGTTCGCCGAAGCACACCACGTGGATTTGATATTTTCAGATATTCAGCTCTCCGACGGACTCAGTTTCCAGATTTTCGAAGCATTTCCCGCGCACAGCCCCATCGTTTTCACCACCTCTTACGACGAATACGCCATTAAAGCTTTTCGGGTAAAAAGCATTGATTACCTCCTGAAACCCATTAAGTTACCGGAGTTGGCCGACGCGATAAAAAAGTTTGATGAGTTAAAAGAAGACTTTTCGCCAAAGGCTTATGCCAGAAAAGTAGAGTCGCTGCTGGATAGTCTGGAAATGAGCAAGAAGGCGCACAAGACGCGTTTTCTGGTCAAAAATGGCGAACAACTGATCCCGATTCACCAGGATCAGGTTGCCTATTTTTACACGGCTAATGAACTCTCCTGCCTCGTCGGAACGGACGGGCGGCAATATCTTGTCGATTACAAATTGGAGGAGTTGGAAACATTGGTTGACCCGGCCAGCTTTTTCCGGCTGAACCGGCAGTTTATCGCTCGTGTGAGCGCGATCGAGAAGATCCACACTTATTTTAATGGTAAGTTAAAGATCCAGCTCAGGCCGGAAACTGCTCAGGAAGTGATTGTCAGCCGGGAAAAAGCACCAGCCTTTAAATCGTGGCTGGAAAACTAAAAATTTACTATCTTGCCATCACTTTTAACACTCTATCTCACAACACTATCATGACTATTCAAGAAAAAATTGAGCAGGATGTGGCCTGGGTTTCTCAGAGCAGCTCCTTGCAAGCAAAATTGCTAAACTTCCTACAAAGCCTCAAAGTGCAGAGTTCATCAAAACGAAATGTGGAACGCGTGCTATCGCATGCTGGCACTATTGAAGACTCCGCTGCAAACGAGGTTACAAAAATTATTAATGAAGAATTTGGCAGGATTGACGGCGAATGGCATTGAGTAGCGTTGCGATCGACACAAACGTTGCAATTGAAGCGCTTAATGGAAATCCCTTGACAATCAGAATGCTGGAAAGATTTGATCTGATCTATCTGCCTATCACTGTGTGCGGGGAATTGCTTTATGGAGCCAAAAATTCCAGCCGCGTACATTATAATCTCCCACGTTACGAATCTTTTATATCGGACTGCGAGGTTCTTGACACGCAGGAATCCGTTGCAAAGGAGTATTCAAGTATCAAGAAGCATTTGCGGGATGTGGGTTGCCCAATCCCTGAAAATGACATCTGGATAGCCGCAATTTGTACTTTTTACAACATTCCATTATTCACCAGGGATGGACATTTCGAAAATATTCCGGTTTTGAAAAGATTTTGATAAAGACATAAAACAAAACCCGGAAGCTCTTTGCCTTTAAGAGTTTCCGGGTTTTGTGTTGATAAATCAGCCTTACTTAATCGAATACCAATCCCTTAGCCTTACATCAATCTTCGCGTCGCCGGCGTTTACCTGCTTTTTGAAGGCTTCTGTGTCGCTCAGGCCGTTTTGGCCGCGGTAGTGATATGGATAGACGATTTTTGGTTTGAAATCGAGAACTGCGGAGGCGGCCTCAGGCACGTCCATGGTGTAGGGCAGGTTCATGCAAACGAACGCTGCATCAATGTTTTTCAAAGCGCGCATTTCCGGAATGCCGGCTGTGTCGCCGCTTATGTAAACCGTTTTATCGCCAAATTTCAAGACGTAACCATTGCCACGACCCTTGGTATGCTTTGCATCTGCCGACTCTGGCAGGTTGTACATCGGAATGGCCATGATTGAAACATCAAGTTTACTGATTGTCTGACCGTTGGCAACCGCAACTGCTTTGGCTTTAAGTTTTTCCGACATCATATCAATGACAGCCTTCGGTGCGACAATGATCGCTTTGCTCAAATCCAGGGAGTCCAGTGTCTTAGCGTCGAAATGGTCACCATGGATGTCTGTTATAAGAATCAGGTCCGGCGCAGCAATGCCTTTGAATGTTTTTGTGCCGGCATAAGGATCGACGTAAATTGTTTTTCCGGCCCAGGTCAGAGCCATCGTGGCGTGATTAAGCGGTTGGATTTTCAACGGTCCTTTTGACGTTTGCAGGTCATCGGCAGCAGGAAGTTGCGCCCATAACGGAGCGGAAATCATTAGAAATAGAAGTGCAAATGTAGCTTTCATTTTATGTCGAGTTGTTTGTTCAAAGTTAACTTTTTGTATTTATTTCCAGACCTTTTAAATTGGTTACATTACATTAATTATGCAACAAAAAAGATCATGAGCAATATAAAAACACATACAACCAATTACTTCGACACATTTATCCAGGTCGCCGAAGACAGCCCGGCAAAAATCGGCGAAATCCCGCCAGCAAAAGGCTCGGAAAAATCAGTGGCGAACATTCAGTTCGAAATGATCAGTGAACATCCATATCAATACACATCCGACGACGTCATTTTCCAGACTTATGCCACCCGCCAGGGCTTTGAGAAAAATGAGCTCGCAGCGGAACGCGAAAAATTCTTCTCCAAAGGTCAGCCCTGCCTGAGAGCTTCTCCACTCACCAAAAGATACGGCTGGGGCGTCCACAGCAACTCCGAAGGGAAAGTGGCGCTATACGGCCGCGATTCCGAAGAATATGATAAGTATTCAGCGGATGATAAAGTTGATACTGTGAAGGCGATGCGGTCGAAGCGGGCATAGGGTTTAAAAAAAATAAAAAACTTCTTTTGCCTGTGACCAGTATGAAGATGTTACGTCTAATGATTTGTGATCCAAAAATTAAGATGTACATTTGTTCACTAATAGTAAACTTTACTATGTTTAATATTATCGCACGCAAAACACTTTTAGCATATTGCGTCATGTATCCGCAGGCTTCCAATGCATTAAGAGAATGGTATGAGGAAATGATCAATGCGGAATTTAGTAGTTTTCAGGAATTGAAGGCTGTCTTTGCAAAGGCAAGTTTGGTAGGCGATGATCGGGTGGTGTTTAATATTATGGGAAATCATTACCGACTGGTCGTCAGAATTGTATTTGAATACAAAACGATCCAGATCAAATGGTTCGGAAACCATTCTGACTATGATAAAGTGGATGTGAAATCGATAAAATATAAACCGTGAAAAAATGGAATTGAAATTGATTAAAAGCGATGCCGAGTATGAGCTGATGCTCGAATGGATCGATGAGCAATTTGATAAAAAGCCAAATCCTGAAAGCAAAGAAGGAAACAATCTGGAAATCGCTTTGCTCTTGATCAAAGCTTATGAAGATGTGCATTATAAAATCCCTTCTCCGGATCCGATCGAGGCGATTAAGCTTAAAATGGAAGAGAAAGGATTAAAAAGTAAGGATCTGGTGGATTGGGTAGGCAGCAAAAGTTACGTGTCTGCCATACTGAACAGAAAAAAACCCTTGACCTTGAAGCTTGCAAAATTGTTCCACGAAAAGCTCGGCATTCCTGCGCAAGTACTTCTCGGATAGATCTTTACCGCAATTACCGTCGCTCCGTTTTGCTAAATGTGAAGTAACGATATTTGCCTAAAACGGATATATAAAGTGTCAGCCTGTACACGCCCCAGGGATATTTAACTTCACTCACCAGCGTTTCCTGGACCATTTTGCCCGCCGACTCGCCCGGCTTGTTCAAAAGTTCGCTGATAACCCGACCGTCCATTTGCGGAGGAACGGGCAGGCCATAAATGCCTAGTATAGTTGGCGCAATGTCGACGTTGGAAGTTGGTAAATCCGTGTCTTTCAGTTTCTTGAAATCGGGGCCTGCTGCCATCAGCTCGATATGGATCTCGTAGGGACTGGACCCGCCGTGACCTGCGACGCCTGTGGAAAAATCGGTTCCTGCAAAACCTTTGTTGTTCTTTTCATCATTCCAATTTGGCGCGACGAGAATGTCACCTGCGCGTTTGTGATTGAAATGTGCTGCTTCAAACGAAAAAGTGCCTTCTACCCATCCTTTTAAACTCTTTTCGCTTCTCGCTTTGGTGAAAATAGCACCAACCCATTCCTGCTCGTGAAGCGCAGTGACGATCTTTTCGATCTTGTCGGGATCGTGATCTTTTACATAAACGGAGCCTTCCGCCAAGATCACATCGTCCGATTCCTTGTCTTTTTTGAGCCCTTCTTTTATTAAAAAATCGCTCAATTCTTCCTTGCCAACATGCGTTACAAAGCCGTGATCGGTTGAAATAATGATATTATATTTCTCTTTGAGTCCCCGGGATTCGATCGCTTCCAAAATTCTGCCAAACTGAGCATCTACAAACTTGATGGCGTTCACGGCCTCATCCGAACCAATTCCATGCTCATGCGCAGCACCATCCGGGTCGGAAAACCAGATGGCGCTTACCAGCGGCGCTTTGTTGTCCAGGCTGTATTTCAACAAAGCATCCGTCACCCATTTATGCCTGTTCTGATTTTTTAAGCCTTCTGTTGAAACTTCTCCAAGATCTGCTAAAACCTGGGCCTTGAATGAATCTGGCAAGATGAGGCTTGGGTTAATGATGGCTCCTCCGCTTATTTTGTGATTTTGTAAAAAGGCCTGTCCGGTTGTTCCTGAGCTGAAAACCATCATTCTTTCGCCAGCAGTTTGAAGCACTTCTCCGAGTGTGACGGCGGATAGTAATGGTTCTGATATGGCGGCGATCACTTTGGATAAGTCGTTGTGCGACGTCCCGGTGCTTTTGTTTTTATTAACCTCCGGGAAATAGACGGCATTCCCCAAAATTCCGTGCGTTCCCGGATAAGCACCCGTTGCATAGGAGGCGGAATTCACCCTGGTAACGGTTGGGAAAACGCTGTGATGATGCTTTCCAACGGACGATTTTTGTCTGAATGCATACAGGTTAGGCATTTGTTCGCTCGTAATGTAGTCTGGCCTTAGCCCGTCGAAAAAGACAATGAGCGTTTTATTTTTGATCGCTAATGTTGCGGCCGCGTTATTTTGCCCGAAGGCATTGAACATTAAAAAACCAAATGTTACGACTAAGATGCTTGTTGCTGACCTGGTTTTCATGGCATGTCCCGGTTATTTGATCTCTGCTGAAATGACTTTGTTTTCGGCACGGTTAATGCCATAAATAATCTGTTTATCCTTCGTCCAATGATCCATGGCAATTCCTTGTCCGTGCAGTGGCGCGGGCAGCGTTTTCACATGTTCGAGTGTAAATCCCGACTTTGGCAACCGCATCACGTACAATTCCGGTTGATCGTGTCCGGTGCAATAAAGCAGCCCGTTTTTGCCCCAGGCGCCTCCCGAGTTACTTTTTGGCGTAAAAAGGTCGACGATCTGCTTTGGAAAAATCCAGGACTCCAGCTGTCGCCATTCAGAATCGTATTTCACAACCGACGTCCAGCGCACATCCCTGCCTTCGCTCGCCTCCTTACCGGCATAATGTGCAAACCCGCTCCACCAAAAGCCATCTTTTTGATCAATCCAGGTAAGCGAGCCGTGCTCGGCAATGCCAAAACTATGGTTACCAACGTGTTGCATTGTGTTTACGTCGAAAATTTCAATGGAGCTTGCCATCGGAATTTCGGGATAGTTCGTGTTGGCGCAATACAATTTTCCTTTAATTACCAAACCGCTGTTCAAATGCTTAATGCCTTCTTTTGAGCCGTCCCAAACGGCGATTTGCTTACCGTCGCTTTTGGAATGTTTGGTAATGGTGCTGTTATTGATCACGTAAAAATGCTCTTCGTCCACAGCAACGGCCTGTTTTGCTTCGGCTACCTGAAATGACCGGATTTCGGTTATAGCTTGGGAATAAGAGAATGATGAAAACAGGCTGCTGAATGCACACAGAAAGAAGAATGGCACATTGCGTAGGATCATAGGGGCTCAGAATAATATTTGATCATTAAAATTAATCAAATATTATTCCGCACAATTTTACCACAACATTATATCTCACCGGAGGCTGAAATTTAGTGCGCTTTTTCCAAAACAGGCGCCTTATACGTGTACACGGTGTAAGGAAACAGGAAGTGCGCAACGACCTTGGAAACGAGGCTGGCGATCAGAATGGGCACAAAAAGCATGTAATTATCTGCAATGGCGCAGACCAAAAAAATCGCAGTAAATGGCGCGTGAATGCTGCCGCTCAGCACCGCCGCCATACCAATGACCATAAAATTGACCGCTATTAAATTCAAACCGAAAAAGTGGTTTAAGACCGTGCAAACGATCAGTCCCAGAAAGGCGCCTATGAAAAGACTGGGCGCAAAAACGCCGCCGTCACCACCCGCGCCCAATGTTATTGAAGTGGCTAATGGCTTGAAAATCAACGCTAGAAGCAATGATAACATGGTCGCCATAACGGCCTCTGGCGTAAGCTTAATAAGATGATTGATTCCAGCATAGCCTTCACCATACAGACTTGGGAAGAAGAAGACAAGCAATGAGATCAGTAATGATCCGCCCAGGATTTTGGTAAAATCATTATTTAGAGAGCCGAAAAAGCGTTTGAAGAACAACACGCTTTTAGTTAAATAAACCGCATTAAAACCCGCAATGATGCCCAATAACACAAAATACGGCAATGCGTAACTGTTCCAAACGGAGACATTGAAATTGAAAATTTGTTTGAAAAAGAAATAACGGGTCAACACGTAAGAAACCAGCACAGCCGTGATGACACTGGCGGTGTGCAGCTTGCTTTTTCTTTTTGTAAAAACCTCAAATGAAAACAAAAAACCGGCAATAGGCGCATTGAATAACGCGGTAACGCCCGCAGCGAGCCCGGAACACACCAGATCGGTCCTGTATTTTTTGAGATAACTCACTTTGCGACTTGATAATGCGCCTACCGACGCAGTAGCCACCACCGTGGAAACCTCTATGCCTGTTGAACCGCCAAAAATGACCGTTAAAAATCCGTTGAAATAATGGGAAGGAACCTTGTAGGCTGGAAGCGTATTGCTGTTTTTATTGATGGTGTCCAAAACCTCCTTGATGCCCTTATTGGCCTTGTTCCGAAAAAGAAATCGCCGGAGCATGTGAATCGTTGTGATGCCTATCAATGGCAATACAAAAATGAGATAGGTGTTTTCATGGATCCTTTCGAGCAAACTTTCTTCGTAATGTTCGGTGATCACTTTAAGTGTGTCGGCGATCAATGCGGACAAAACGCCTGTAAATGCGGCTGCAACCAAAACGCCCGTAACTCTTTTGCTTTTTTTTACCTGATAAGATTTCTGATCCATGCTACATTAATATAAAATACAATCGCCTCATTTCCATTTTGGTTCCTCAAAGCGGCACCTATTTGCCTTTGTGCATGGCGAGGACATCAACAAATGGCTTTTTCCAGCAAATGGAAAAATGCGGACGGAGCCGGGAAATAAACGAATCCGCCCGAACAATCATTGCGTTTTGTTAGGTAATCTAACAATCGTTATATTTGATTGTTAACACACTATTATAAATGAATGTTTTTCATCTGAGAATGCTCCTTGCTGCCAGGAGACAGCTTTTGCGGGATATGTCTGAGGAAATGTCCCAGGATCAAATTGACCGGATACTGGATCAAATTGCGGTGTTGGTCAAACTTATTGAGCAGTATGAAAAGAAGTGAAGTTGACATTTCATTAAAATAACGCGGGTATGGAAATCGACGATAAAACCGAATTGAGTAAGAAAATTGAAGCGTTACTGGCTGAGGGTGATGCAGCAATTGCGGATGCTCGTTCCTACTTGATAAGTCAGGGTGAATTAGTTGACTTGTCTGAGTGGGTTACTATAAAGGAATATTGCCATCGGTTTGAGATCAAGAATGTGGAGACAGTGCTGAACTGGATCAGCAGAGGCATTGTTCCGAGAGAAAATATAATGGTTGTTGAAGAATTTAATAACACAAAACTGATCAAAGCGGTCCCCTATGCCGTACGCGGCGCGAGGGTTTTATAATCCGGACAAGCGCTGTCTTCTTAAAAAGTCCCTTTCCATTCTTTGGAATCGGTATTTACCGCATACCGGGCTTTCAGCAGGTTCATCATATGTACGTTAATGTCCCATTGGTTGGCTACGGGCATTTGTGAGTAGGGTAATAAGGGCATGTAGGTTGCGGGGCCGAACTCTGTTGTGACGGTTAGCGGCGTTTGCTTTTCCGAATGCGTGGCAACCACCTGATCCCACCATTGTAAATGTTTTTCCAATGTTTCTGCCCATTCCGGGGCTCGCGGATCATTGACTTGCGGACCTTCGGCGTGCCCTACCCTGCTGTGAATGTGGTCCGTATGAGCTATGGCCAACGCAATTTCCTCGGCTTGATCTTCCAGCAATGACTCATGCACGTTACACCAATGTGAGATGTCCAGCGTGATGCGCAGATTTGGGATGCGTGTAAGATACTGGTGCGTGACGTGCGCAGCGTAAAGGCTTTTCCCGCGATGGGTTTCGTGAATAATGCGGATGCCCGATTCTTCTGCGAGCGACTCGGCAAGGTCAAAAAGCCGCTTGTTATGATCAAAACTGAAATAATCCTTACCAGTCTGGCAATTGATAAACATGGGTTTGGCCGCGATCAGGTTTCGGAGATACTTCTCATAATTGGCTGCATGCACATCGATATCCCGCTCAAACGACTGCCAGTACTGACCGATCAGTTCCAGGCCGTGCTTTGCCAGCGCACCCAGAATTTCGTCCGTTTCCTTCTTTTCAAAAGGCAGCGCCATTTCCACGCCGTCGTAACCTGCGGATTTTACATTGCTGCAAAAAGTGTCAAAAGGAAGTGTGTTGCCCCATTGCGGCGCATAAAACTTGATTTTCATGTCTGGATCGTGGTGGATTTTACCGGAAAAAGACCAGCATGATCCGCATTCTACCGGCTCCGGGTCAGTCCTGTCATATTTTTGATATATTTAGGCTGATATAGCCCCCCGGAATTTACGATGAGAGACCTGATAAAAATTGATGCCCTTTCAAAACAACCCAAATACCAGCAGATACTGAATGAGGTGATTTCTTCCATCGAAAAGGGCACCTTGAACCATGGGCAGCAACTGCCGTCGATCAGTGAGCTGTCGAGCTGGCAAAATGTGGCGAAAGTGACGGTTGCAAAGGCATATGAGGATTTACGGAAAAGAGGCGTGATCCAGGCGAAACATGGCAAAGGATTTTACGTTGCGAACACAGCTGTGAAAGGAGCACTTAATGTTTTTCTGCTTTTTGATACATTAAATGCTTACAAGGAGATCTTATATTTTGCACTCAAATCCCGGCTTCCGGATGGATCCCAGCTTAGCTTGTTTTTCCATCATTATGACCGCGCGTTATTCGACGATCTGATCACCAATAATTTGAACAACTATAATTATTTCGTTATCATGCCTCATTTCAATGAGGATGTGTCGGCCACATTAAACCGCATTTCAAAGGACAGGCTCGTCATCATCGACAAGGCCGCGGAAGAAGTTTCAGGCAATTATGCCGCCGTTTTTCAGGATTTTGAAAATGATATTTATTCAGCGCTGAAATCGGGACTGGATCTTTTGAAAAAATATAAAAAACTGACGCTGGTGCTCGCAAAGGGACAGTTTCAGTTCGTTCCTGACGGCATCATCAAAGGTTTTAAACGTTTTTGCGAGGATTTTGAAATGGATTGTCAGATCGCGGATCAGTTCAGCGATGACATGATCAGGAAGCAGGAAGCCTATCTGCTTTTTGCTGATCGTGACCTGATCGATTTTGTAAAACATGTGCATCGCACGGGGTTGCATTTAGGAAAGGATGTTGGATTAATCTCCTATGACGACACGCCGATGAAAGAGATCCTCGAAGGCGGAATCACTGTGATCTCCACAGATTTTGAACAAATGGGCCAAACGCTCAGTAAAATCATTGATCAAAAACTCACCACGAAAACTGCCAATCCCTCCAGCCTAATCCGCCGTAAATCGCTGTAAATTCTGCCAACGACATACTACCATAACAAAAAATAATATATTTGTTTAATAGTAGAGTGCAGTAGAGATGCCACTGATTTTGACATTCATTTTGCCTTATGAGGATTTACAAGTTTGCGGTTTTGGGAACCGGGTTTTGGTCGGGATATCAACTGGCGGGCTGGAATGAGCTCAAAAATGTAAAACCGATTGCTTTCTATAACCGCAGCCTGGATAAAGCCAAAGCCCTGGCATTGAAGCATGACGTCGAGTTCGTTTACGACAATGTGGATGAACTTCTCGATCAGCATGCTGCCGAACTGGACTTTGTGGATATCATCACCGACGTAAACACGCACGCCATTTTTACCAAAAAAGCTGCCGCAAGGGGCGTGAATGTGATTTGCCAAAAACCCATGTCGCCGAGTTGGGAAACTTCCCTGGCAATGGTCGAGACTTGCAAAGCGGCTAATGTTCAGTTTTATATTCATGAGAATTTCCGTTTCCAGGCTCCGGTCAGGAAGTTGAAGGAGATATTGGAATATGGGATTATTGGCAAAATATTTAAGGCTAATGTTGCTTTCTGCTCTGGGTTTCCGGTGTTTGATAACCAGCCATTCTTAAAAGATCTTGAACAATTTATCATTACCGACATTGGTTCGCACGTGCTGGACATTTCCAGGTTTTTGTTTGGCGAGGCCGAGTCGTTATATTGTCACACGGCCAGGATTAATCCTGACATTCGAGGAGAAGATGTTGCTAATGTGCTTTTGCGCATGAAAAATGGCATTTCCTGTTTTGTTGAAATGTCTTATGCCACGATTGCGGAACAGGAATCTTTTCCGCAAACGCTGATTTCGGTGGAAGGTGAAAAGGGCACGATTCAGTTATTACACAATTATATGATCAAGATTACAACGCGGAAAGGAACCGTGATAACGACCGCTGACCCAAAACCTTATCCCTGGATGGATCCCGAGTATGCAGTGGTGCATTCGTCCATTGTGGATTGCAACCGCAATATTCTGGATAGCATTATGGGAAAGAAGCATGCGGAAACAACCGGGAAAGACAATCTGGAAACGATGCGGCTGGTGCAGGCTGCGTACCAGTCTGCCCGTGAGAATAAAGTCATCCATTTTTAACCAACCACCACACTTATGCTGCTTCAAGCCGGTCCTGTGCAAGCTGACTATTCGGATGGCAATCTCCGTTATATACGCATTGATAATCAGGAAGTTGTACGGATGATCTACTTCGCAATCCGTGATCGCGAATGGAATACTTTATCACATGAAATCAGCGGCGAGGAAATTAAAAGCAGCGCAAACTCATTTTCTGTGAAATTCACCAGCAAGGTCCGGGAAAACGGCTTTCATTTCAATTGGAAAGTCGAAATTACCGGCGCGCCGGATGGCAGCATTCAATTTAACATTCAGGGTCAGGCAACGAATAGCTTTTTGACCAACAGGGCTGGATTATGTGTCTTGCACGCGACCGACCAATTTGCCGGGACGCCTTGCTGCATTGAGCATCCCGACGGCTATTTTTCGCACAAATATTTCCCGGAAGCGATCAGCCCGCACCAGCCATTTCTGAACATTCGTGCAATGGAATGGCCGGTGGGCAAAACAGGCCGGGTAAGGTTGGATTTTGAAGGTGATATTTTTGAAACTGAGGATCAGCGGAACTGGTCTGATGCTTCATACAAAACCTATTGCACACCACTGGAATTGCCTTTCCCAAAATTGCTAGAGAAAGGAACACTGATCAATCAGTCGGTCAGGCTAACGGTGACGGATGTAATTACGCTGCAAAAACCTTTAACAGAGACGATTAGAGTTTATCAGAATGACGCTTACTCAACGTTTCCCAAGCTCGGTTTACAGCTGGCGTCAAGTTGTTCGGCGCGTGAATTGGACTTTGTCAAACATTTAAAGATAAATCATTTACGAAAAGATATTTTTCTTTCGGACGATCGTTGGCGCGAACAGCTAATGCTCGCTTTGGAAAAATGTCGTCTTTGTGAAACCAGGCTGGAACTGGCTGTTTTCTGCACTGCACAGGACAAAAATATTCCAATGTTCCTGAATGCGATTACAGAGCATGCAAGCGCTGTAAAATCGATCCTTTTCTTCGATGCGATTTCCGGACTTACGAATACTGAATTCATTGCGAATGTCATCCCAAACATTCGTGAACAATTGCCCCATGTTGAACTGGGAGGCGGAACAGATACGCATTTCGCTGAATTCAACCGTAACCGGATGGATTATGGAGCCCTTGACTTTATATCCTTTTCGCTCACGCCCCTAGCGCATTTGAAAGATGACCTGACGATGATCGACAACATGCAGGCGCAGTTTGATATGATCAATAGCGCACGGGCAATTGCTCCCGAAAAAAAAGTACATGTGTCGCCCATAACCCTCAAACCACGATCCAAGGCAGTGGCAGCCGATAATGAAGCCTCCAAAAATAATTATGACAGCCGCCAAACCTCGCAATTGGCAGCTGGCTGGACATTAGGAAGCATCAAATATCTTGCCGAAGCCGGAGCCGATTCCATCACTTATTTTGAAACCAATGGCCCCGGTGGCATTATGGATGAGGCAAACATTTATCCCGTAGGCGCACTTTTGCAGTTTAGCCTGAACTGGAAACCAGCAGAAATTAAAGCTACTTCGTCCGATTTTCCTTTAAAGATCACTTCCCTGTTGATGTTAAGAGCGGAACGAAAAGAAAGCTGCCTGCTCATTGCCAATCATACCGCTGAAAAACAGACCGTTAATCTGGACCTGAATGCTGCTTTGAAATACACAAAAATCACATTCGCATTAGAGCAAGATGCCACTAATGAACTGGAAGCCAACATTTTAACATTGGCTCCATGGGCCGTTGTGGCATTGTAAAAAATTCATTGTTTCAAGGCAGAAAGATTATCTTTAATTTGCCCAAAATCCATTGAATTGACTTCCTACCCAAACAAAATGACTGTTATTAGCATTATCAAACGCATATCAAACGCATTTCTCTTTCTCTGCTCGCTTTTGCGCCGCTCAATTTCATTCCAATTTTTGCGCAAACCGGCGCATCTGAAAAACCCAACATTATTGTTTTTTTTGTCGACGATATGGGCTGGCAGGATACTTCGGTTCCTTTTTGGACACAGGCAACGCCATTGAATAAACGCTATCACACGCCTAATATGGAGCGCATGGCCAGGGAGGGCATGAAGTTCACGAATGCTTATGCAATGCCAGTGTGCACGCCTTCGCGGGTGAGCCTGCTTACAGGCGCAAACGCAGCCCGCACGCATGTAACACATTGGACATCACCGGATAAAGATAAAAATACCGATCATGAGGACCCGACCGTTAAGCCGGTCGACTGGAACATCAATGGGTTTAGTCCCGTTGCCAACATTGCGCACACTTTTCACGGGACACCATTGCCGGCTATTCTGAAACAAAACGGTTATTACACCATTCACAGCGGCAAGGCACATTTCGGTTCGACGGGCACGCCCGGTTCTGATCCTAAAAATGTCGGATTTGATATCAACATTGCTGGCAGCTCCATCGGCCATCCGGCGAGTTATCTGGGTGAAAAGAATTATGATAATGTAGTTAACGGAAAGTCCAACCGCAACGCGGTGCCTGGCCTGGAAGCATATCACGGCACCAATGTTTTCCTGACCGATGCCATTACAACCGAGGCTTTGAAAGCAATCGAAAAACCTTTGGAAGACAAGAAGCCGTTCTTTTTATACTTGGCCCATTATGCCGTTCATATTCCCTTAAATGCGGATAAGCGCTATTTGGATAAATATTTAAAAACCGGTCTCGACAGCACGGAAGCAAAATATGCCGCGCTAGTTGAGGGCATGGACAAGAGCCTCGGCGATGTGCTCGATTTTCTGGATAAACGCAAGATTGCTAACAATACGATCATCCTTTTCATGTCGGATAATGGCGGCCTGAGCACGAGCCCTTCGCGTGGCGGACAGGCCTGGACGCATAATTTGCCATTGAAAGCGGGAAAAGGATCTGTGTATGAAGGCGGGATCCGTGAGCCTATGCTGGTGCGCTGGCCGAAAGTGGTGAAAGCCAATTCCGTGGCGGACCAATATGTGATTATTGAAGATTTTTTCCCGACGATCCTGGACGTGGCTGGCATCAAAAATCCCAAACTGGTCCAGCAAACGGATGGGAAAAGCTTTCTTCCATTACTTAAAAATCCTGCATTAAAGGACGCGAACCGCGAGCTTGTCTGGCACCATCCCAACCGCTGGATCGCTGCGGAGGGGCCCAACATTCACTATGCCAGCGCATTTCGTAAGGGGGATTGGAAATTGATTTACGATTACAGAAAAGCAAAACTGGAACTGTATGATCTCAAAAATGACATCGGAGAAGAAAATGACCTTGCGGCTTCGAAACCCGAAAAGGTGAAAGAACTCGCTGCACTTTTTTCAAAGCAATTGAAGCAAATGAACGCGCAATGGCCGGTTTTCAAAAGCACCGGAGCGGAAGTTCCCCTACCCGATGCTATCGCAGCCAAAAGCCGGGACTGATTTTTATATTACATTCCTCACAAAATCACCTGAACACCAGATATGAGAATTGCCACTTATAATGTCAATGGAGTGAATGGCAGGCTGCCGGTGCTGCTGCGCTGGCTGGAAACGACCAAACCGGATGTCGTTTGTTTGCAGGAATTGAAAGCACCGCAAGAGAAATTTCCGGAAAAAGCGATCGCGGATGCAGGTTACAATGCGATCTGGCACGGTCAAAAAAGCTGGAATGGCGTAGCGATCCTGGCGCGGGGCATGGAGCTGAAAGAAGTGCGGAGATCGCTTCCGGGCGACGACGAAGACCTGCACAGCCGTTACATTGAGGCCATTATCAACGGAATGCTCGTCGGATGCCTTTATCTTCCTAATGGTAACCCGGCTCCCGGACCGAAGTTGGAATATAAACTCCGCTGGTTTGAAAGGTTTGCTGCTCACGCGGCGGAATTGCTGGCCTATGATGTGCCGGTTATCC